>NZ_ANAH02000005.1:0-342903 GCF_000335475.2 Cystobacter fuscus DSM 2262
GAAGAAGTCGCCCACGCGCTGGTCGCCCCACATGAAGTGCAGGCCCAGGCCGAGCGGCCCCTTGGACCGCGAGGGCACCCGGCGCACGCGGGGCGCGATCTGCTCGGCCGGAGCCTCCACCGCGGCGGCCTCGTGCGCGGCCTTCGGCTCCGCGATGGGAGCGGCCACCGGAGCGGCGGCCACGACGGGGGCCGGCGTGGCGGCGCGAGCCGCGGCGATGGCCGTGGTGTCCTCCAGGCGGAGGGTGGTGCCACCGACCTTGATCTCATCGCCGAAGGACAGCGGCACCTTGTTCCCCCGCTTGCCGTTGACGTAGGTGCCCTCGACGCTGCCCATGTCGATGATGGACAGGCCGCCATCGGAGGCGACCTCGATGACGGCGTGGATACGGCTGACCTTCTCGTCGTCCAGGCACAGATGCGCCGAGGCGAGACGGCCAATCTTGATGATGTCGCGCTCGAAGTCTTTCGAGGTGACCAGGGTGTCACCCTTGAAGACCCGGAGTGTCAAAGGCACGGGCATTGCGATTCCTCGGGTAGGCTGGCTGCGGCGATCCCTTGGACAACGCGGAGCGAGGCGGGTTCCCGGCGATTTTCACAATCGACTCCGTCAGGCTCGCCCCGGCAGTGCCAGGCGGCGGATTCGACTCCCGCCGCTTCCAAATCCCGCGTCTCCGTGAGTTCCTCGACATCGGCGGTATGATGGGTCCGGGCACACCTTTTCCGCCTTGGAACCGTGACTTCCGGCACATGTGCTCATGGAAATAGACATATAGACTGGAGGAGGCTCGACGTTTGGCTTTTGAATGAAATATCTAGAAACCGCGACATCTCTCCAACGTCGAGTCTTTTGATTTCCTCTCTTTATTTTGGCGAAGGATTGGGCTACCAGATGGAGGGCCGTCCCTCCATCGCGAAGGTGAACGGCCACAGCCCCTTTGACCGGGAGTCATGCAATGCAAATCAATACAAGAAGATGGATGACCAGACTGCTGGGAGTCTGGCTTGGCGCGGTGATGGGCGCGGGCTGCGGTCAGCCCCCGGTCGAGTCGGGGGATCAAGCGCGGCTTGGCGCTCCGCTGCGAGCCGCGCAGTCAGCCCGTCTCGCGGGGAGCGAAACCCGTTCTCTGGCATTGCGCCCCAATGGCATCGTCTGGGGCACGGACTTCAACTCGAACTCGACGCCGGTGCCGGAGCTGATCGGAGCGGTCGCCGTGGCCGACGGCGAAGCGCATTCGCTGGCGTTGCGTTATGATGGCACCGTGTGGTCCTGGGGCAGCAACGGCTACGGCGCGCTGGGGGATGGCACGCTGATCGACAGCGCGGTGCCGGTGCGGGCACAGGGGTTGGACGGGGTGGTGGCCGTGGCCGCGGGCTCCTTCTATTCGCTGGCGGTGCGTTATGATGGCACCGTGTGGGCCTGGGGCTACAACGCCTACGGTCAGCTGGGAGATGGCACGACGAACGAGCGCTTCGTGCCGGTGCGGGTGCAGGGGTTGGACGGGGTGGTGGCCGTGGCCGCGAACTACAGCCATTCGCTGGCGTTGCGCTCGGACGGCTCCGTGTGGGCCTGGGGCGACAACTCTCGAGGGCAGCTGGGGGATGGCACCACGAGCAGCCGCTCGGTGCCGGTGCCAGTGCCGTGGTTGAACGGCGGGGTGGTGGCCGTGGCCGCGGGCGTCTCGCATTCGCTGGCGGTGCGCTCGGACGGCTCCGCGTGGGCCTGGGGCGCCAATTATCGAGGCCAACTGGGGGATGGGACCACGAGCAGCCGCTCGGTGCCGGGACGGGTGCAGGGGTTGAGCGGGGTGGTGGCCGTGGGCGCGGGCTTCAACCATTCGCTGGCGGTGAGTTCGGATGGCACCGCGTGGGCCTGGGGCGACAACTCCTACGGCCAACTGGGGGTTGGAGGAGCCACCTCGTACTCCACCACCGCCCTTCCCTCTTCGCTGTATTGAGTTCAGCCAAGCTGGTCATCTATACGCCGGTGGCAATATGTGGCCATTGATGCCACTGGCAGTATAGGGTAGAAGCAGTGCCCGCGAGGACTTCACCCACATGTCACGGAACGCGGCGCTCTCCGAGGAGTTGCTTCACAGCTATATCGAGCAGAACCTGAGACGGTTCATGGAACTCTCCGAGGTCATGCTCGCCCGTGGCAACCTGCCGGAAGAAGCCGCTCGGGCCTACTTCAAGCTCCTGCTGGAAGTGCCGCCGCTCTGGTACGAGGAGCCGTCCGAGGAAATCAAGACGGGCACGCTCGCCATCGGAGCGACCCTGGATACCTTCGAGCGGCTCAAGCCCCACCTTCCCACGGATGCGCCCGATCAATTCCTGGCGAAGGTCTTCTACTCAGACATCGTCATGAGCGCGGTCATCCAGAACCTCCTCATCGTCTGGTACAACGGGTGGCTCCATGACAAGATAGCGCCCGCGAGTGCCTATCCCTTCGCGCTCGTCTGGGAGGCCCTCTCGGCGCGCGCCGTGGGGATGCCGGGCCCGTACTTCGGAAGCTGGAGCTACCCACCACCCGAGCTCATTCGTCCCCCGGGAAGCGCTTCCGAGGACACATGAAACCCGCTTCCGCTGGCACGCCCGGGTATGATGTCGCCATCGTGGGAGCAGGTATCGCGGGCAGCCTGATGGCGGCCCAACTGGTATCCCGCGGCCTGCGCGTCGTCCTCTTGGAGGCCGGTGATGACCTCTTCTTCGACACCACGACAGGCGTCAGCAACATCCAGCCCCTCCTCGAGCGCTACTACGGTTCCATCTACAAGGTTCCGAACTCCCCCTACCCCAACCTCGGGCACGCCCCGAGTCCAACGCTGACCACGCTGAACAAGTACTACGTCCAGCAGGGGCCGCTGGCGTTTGGAAGCGATTACATCCGCATCGCCGGAGGCTCCACCCGCCACTGGCTGGGTCTGTGCCCTCGGCTCGATCCGGGGACCTTCCAGGAGCGCACGCTCTACGGGCGGGCCGTCGACTGGCCCATCACCTACAATGACCTCGAGGACTGGTACTACGCGGCCGAGAAGGAACTCGGCGTCGCGGGTGACGACGAGAACCAGGGGCTCGCCGGGGTCCCACCGCGCAAGCCGGGTCACAAGTACCCGTTGCCTCCCATCCCTCAGACCTATAGCGACCGGGTCGTGGCCCAGGCCGTGGAGGGCCTGACCTTCCAGTCCGACGAGGCGTCTCCTCCCGTCCCCGTCCAGGTCTCCTCCACACCGGCGGCGCGCAACTCCATCCCCTACGACGGTCGTCCCCCCTGTCAGGGAAGTGGCAGTTGCATTCCCATCTGTCCCACCGGGGCCAAGTACGACGCCAGCGTGCACCTCAAACGAGCCCTCGGGGTGGATCCCCGAAACCTCGAGGAGCCGTCCCTCGCGAGGGAGCGGGTCACGTACATCCCCAAGGCGGTCCTCAAGGAGATCGTGCTCGACGATCCGGAGGCGCTCCATCCCAAGGTCTCCGAGCTCGTCTTCAAGCGCTCCGCCTCGGAGGACGACAACCTGCGTGTCCAGGCCCGCCTCTACGTGCTGGCCATCCATGCCATGGAGATACCAAAGGTGCTGCTTGCCTCGCGCGGCCAGCGCGCGCACGGCGTGGCCAACAGCAGCGGACGGGTCGGGCGCTACCTGATGGATCATGACATCGCCATCACCCACGCGCGGCTCTCCCAGCCGCTCTATCCCTTTCGCGGCCCGCGCATCACCAGCAGCATCGAGGGCTTCTGCGACGGTCCCTTCCGCCGTCGGCATTCGGCGTTCCGTCCGGAGCTGGCGAATGTGGGCACCGCATGGGAGACGAATGCGCCGTTCTCCAACGTCATCGCGAGGGTGGCGCAGGGGCTGACGGGCAAGGCGCTGCGCGAGCAGGTGGCCTGGGACTCCACCGCGGTGATCCACATCGACGCGATGATCGAGCCGGAGCCCCACTTCGAGAGTCGTGTCTTCCCCTCACGGCTCACGGACCACTGGGGCCTGCCACGCCCGGAGATCCAGTACCGCGTCGGGGAATACTCCCAGAGAGGCCGTGAGGCGTTCATCAAGCTGGTCAAGGCCATCTACGGCCGGCTGGGGGCCCGGGAGCAGGACATCTTCGAGGTTCCGGGCTGGTTCGGTTCTGGCCATGTCATGGGCACCACGCGCATGGGCCAGGATCCAAAGACCTCGGTCTGCGACAGCTTCGGGCTCACCCATGACCATCCCAACCTCTACCTCGCCGGCTCGAGCCTGTTTCCGACGGTGGGCACGGCCAACCCGACATTGACGCTGGCCGCCCTGGCGCTGCGTACCGCCCACGAGATTGAACGCCGCCTGCGGCACGGCCTCCCCGCCTGAACTCTCCCGATGAACGAACATCTCAAAGCCGACGCCGTGAACTTCCCGTGCGAGCACGGCCACATCCGGGACCGTGCCGACCTGATCTCCCAGCTGTCGATCGCCTCGGAGCTGGAGCACGGCCTGTCACTGCAATACCTGTTCACGGCCTTCTCGCTCAAGACGAGCACTGCCGAAGGAGGGCTCACCGCCGCCGAGCTGCAGGTGGTGCTTCGCTGGCGGGGTCTGCTGTTCGCCGTCGCGGCCCAGGAAATGCAGCATTTGACCCAGGCCTCCAATCTCCTGGCCGCGGTGGGAGGCAGCGCGCATCTGCGCCGGCCCAACTTCCCTCAGCGCAAGGGCTACTTTCCAATGAAGCACCGCTGGGGGTTGTGGCCGTTCTCCGCCGCGACCCTCAAGCTGTACACGGAGTGGGAGCGTCCCGCCTCCGTCCCACAGCCACGCGAGCTGGAGGAGGGTGAGTACGAGCAGGAACTCTTCTCCACCAAGCACCGGGACATGAAGAAGGAGATAGAAGAGCAGGATGTCCACGCGGCCCACCTCGAGCAACTGCGGCGGACGAACCCCCCGCTGTACGAGCTGCTGCTGCAGAAGCAGCGCGCCACCCGGCATGAGACCATTGGTGAGCTCTACGGCGCGGTGGCCAACGCCTTCGCCACCTGGGAGGACGATCCTTCCCGAGGTCCCCTCATCATCGGCGACCCCGCCTTCCAGGTGGAAGGCCGAGAGGTGGACATGCCGCAGGTGATTCGGGTGGAGACCGTCGACGATGCACTGAGCGCGATCCAGCTCATCGTCCAGCAGGGCGAAGGCGACGAGCTGTTCGCGGAGCGCGTGGTGGCCACGACAGACAGCCATTACGGAATCTTCCTGCGCATGTTGCGCGAGTACCAGACACTCAAGGCACGGCGTCCGGAATTCGACCCGGTGCGAGACGTCTGTCCCAACCCGCTGTCACGGCTTCACGATGACAATTCCTATCCGGGCTGGCGGCTCATCCAGGATCCCTTCACCAGCGCGGTCAATGAGCTCAACAGCGCCGTGTACAAAACGATGTTGCTGATGCTCTACCGGTTCTTCGCCACACCGGGCGGGCCCGAGTCGCGGCGGCACTTCAGCAGGGCGTTCCTGCCCATGATGACGACGGTGATCGAACCCCTGGGCAACATGCTCACCCAGCTGCCCATCGGCGAGGATCCCCCGAGCGAGGCGTCGCGCACGGCGGGGCCGCGTCCTCTCTACGCCGGGCCGAGCTTCGAGATCAGCCCCTCCAGCGAACTGCTGCCGCAAGCCGCGGCCAGCACGCGCTACATCACCGAGCGACTCCAGGCCGAAGCGAATGCCGCTCGCAAGCTCAGCCTCGCCCCGAGCGCACCGCGCGCGCTCTCCGCCGTTGCCGCCCAGCTCGACGCCATCCGCGCCGCCTTCGCCCCTCCGGGATGAGCCCACCGCACCACCACCACCGCCAGCCCACACAGGAGATTGAGATGAGTTCACTGCCCCCCGTCCCCGCGGGTCAAGAAACGTTCTATTACGCATCGCAAACCACATTCTGGATTTTCTTCCGCCAGGCTCGCGCGCTGGTGGAGAGGGCTCTCGGCGCTCAGCTCGATTCACTCGGCCTGGCCCTGCCAAGGTTCAAGGATGATCCAGACGGTGTCTACCTCGCGCTGGTGCCCAGCTTCTACACCTGCGCACTCAACCTCTCGTCGGGTGGGGTCACCTCCACCACGATGCAGGGAGTCAGCGAGGCGGAGTTCAACGTGCTCGTCCATCCCAAATCCCAGGCAGCCAGACTCCCGGACCTCACGTTCCAGGAGTTCCTGCTCGGATGGGAGCAGCACAAGCTCATCGGGCAGCTCCGGCTCGACGTCATCACGGACAACGTGGGAGCCGTCATCGGTGGCCGAGAGAAGTACGGTGAACACAAGTTCCGTGGGTTCATCCGCTATTGCTTCCCCCTGCCCAACGACAACGCGAGAACGCCTGTCCCCTTCCACGTGGAGTTCTCCGCCTACACCACCGAGCGGATGCTGCACGAGGAGCTCGTGTTCTCCCTGCGCTCGGGGGTGGGCGCGCTCCAGCCCGTCTCGGTGGATGCCTCGGAGGTGGTCGTCTATGGCGCGCTTCCACCCGAGCCTCAGGACGGAACGAGGCAGCGGGCCATCGGCTCACGCCGCAATCACTTCGGCACGTTCAGCCTGTATACGCCGACGGAAGTCCACCCAGCCCAGGTGCCCTCTCTTCAGTACGGCCCGTGTCACAATGCCGCGCCCCTCCACTACAACGGCAAGAGCATTCCTGGCGCGGAGGAGTGGCCGAAGCAGATGCGAGATCGAATGCAGCAACTGCTCACCGACGCACCCGTCGCGGCCTTCATGCTGTTCGCGTCGCCGCCCGTCGAGATAGAGCCGAGGCCGTTCTACATTGATCCCCAGTAGGCTCTTCGGCCGGCGGTAGCACCCGATGCACCGAGGCGAGGGAGCGAGCCTCCCGCTCCTGGGTGCACCCCATCCTCCCAGCAACTGCCCGCGATGCCTTACCGCGCATAGCGCGCCGCGGCGATGGCGCCGCCGTCGACGAGGAGGTCGGTGCCGGTGATGAACGACGCCTGGGGGCTGAGCAGGAACTCGACGGCGCTGGCGATGTCGTCCGGGGTGCCGGTGCGCCCCGTGCCGGATGCTTGAATCATGCCGCGCATGGCCTCGCCATGGGGGCCCTGCAACTCCGCCTGCCCCATGGGGGTGGAGATGATGCCCGGGCTGACGCTGACCACCCGGCCGCCCCGCCGCCCCCACGGAATCGACGCCGCCTGGACGCGCAGCTGGTTCGCGCGCTTCGCCACGCTGTAGGCGGCGCCGGAATCGAGGTTCTTGGAGTCGAGCATGGGCAGCCCCGCGAGTTGGCTCGTGGGGGTGGTGGCGAGGGCACGTTCGGCCTCCGGGGGGAGAGCGACCATCGTGCCGGCCATCGAGGCGATGCACACCGCGACACTGCCGTGCGTCACGAACGGGAGGAAGGCGTCGAGGACGTGGGCGGTGCCGAGGACGTCCACCTGGATGATCCGCTCGGGGCTGGCCTGCACGGGGGAGACGCCGGCGGTGTGCACGACGGCGCGGAGCGAGCCGAGGGCACCTGCGTGCTGGGCGAGCCGCTCGACGGACCCCGGGTCGGAGACGTCGACGCGGAGGGTGTCGACGGTGTGGCCTTCGCCGCGGAGGGTGTCGGCGACGCGGTCGAGGAGCTCCTGGGCGTAGTCGGCGAGGACGAGCTGGCGGCCGGAGCCGAGGCGGCGGGCGATGGCGAGGCCCATGCCTCCGAGGCCGGTGATGACGATGACGTCCTGGTGGGGTGAGGTCATGGTGTGGGTCTCCCGTGTCGTGGGGTGGCTTCCCCGAAGAAACGGACATGGGTGTCCGTTTCGCGGGGGAACCTACCACGAAGCGGACATGGGTGTCCGTTTCGTGCGGTACACTCCTGGGCGTGACGCAACGACAGGACGCTCAACGCAACCGCGAACTGCTCCTCGCGGCGGGCGAACAGGTCTTCCGCGAGCACGGCCTCCACGTGCCGCTCCAACTCATCGCCGAGCGCGCCGGCGTCGGGCGAGGCACGCTCTACCGCCACTTCCCGGACCGGGACCACCTGGCCCTCGCGATGATCGAGCGCCGGGTGGACCTCATCGAACAACGCCTCGCCGCGGCCCCCGACCCCGCCCGCTCCGTCGAGGAGATCTTCTTCTGGATCGCCGACACCCTGAGCGCCATCCCGGGATTGCACCCGTACCTGGCCTCCACGGAAGCAGGCAGGACCGCCCTGGAGCGACTGAACCAGCAGTTGCGCGACCTCCTCTCCGGGCCGGTGGAGGCGGCACGAGCACGGGGACTGCTACGACCGGAAGTGACGCTCGACGATTTCGTGTGCAGTTGGGCGATGATCGAAGGGGGCATGCTGGCCATTCCTCCCCAGGACCGCTCGCGCATGGTGGCCCGCGCCAAGGTGCTGCTCGGCGCCGCGCTCTTCGTGCCGTCAGCGAGGAGCCGCTGACCAGACCCTGGGGGAGAACCCGAGCCAGGGGCAAGCCTGCTCCCCTGCCCTCCTTGCCAGCATGTCGGCCCGGGAGAATGTTCTGCTCACCCGGAGGAGTTGTTCCTCCGCCACGGGAGGACTCGCGGGAGGACGATTGGATCCAACGGCTGCCCAGGATGTCACACGCAAGGTGCTGGTCGTCGATGACGACGCGGACTGGCGGGAATTCCTCCGTTTGTGTCTGGAGGATCTCGGCTACGAGGCCATCGAGGCCGCCAACGGCCAGGAGGCCCTCGACTCCCTGGCGCGGCAACGCTACCGGGTGATGCTCCTGGACCTGAACATGCCCGGGATGAATGGGCTCGAGGTGTTGGAGCGGATGCCCCGGAATGGGGAGCCGCCCCGGGTGGTGCTGCTGACGGCCGCGGCGGTGCAGGACGTGGGCGGGGCCTTGCGCTCCGGGCCCCACTACTACCTGCCCAAGGGAGCGAGCAGGGACCAGCTCTCCCTGCTGCTTCAGTCGCTGGACGCTTGATCTTCAAGCACACCGGGACGAACTACACCTCCTTGAACTTCGTCCCCGTGGCCCTGATGCGCTCCAGGGCCTCCTTGATCTCCTCGGAGACGATGAGGGCGATGTTCCACCCCCAAGGGCGGAAGACCTTGGCATCCCCCACCTTCGAGGGATCAATGCGCATACCGGCTACGGCTCGGTACTTGCCGGTCTTCTCCGGACGCCCATCCTCTGGCATCCAGTATTCCACCTCCTCGGACGATGCATCGTCGATGCACCTCACGACACGGGTGACGTTCACGAGGCAGAAGGGGTCCGGCTGTCCGTCGATCTCGACAGGGAGGAGTTGGACATCCCCAGGGGCCAGTTCCTTCAAGAGCGAAGCGACCTTGACGTGAACGACAGGAATGGCCCCGGCATCCGCGAGCGAAAAGTCGAGCGGCTCGCCAGGGCGATAAAGCGGGACTCGCAACCCTCCCATGAGCTGAGCAGGTTCCCCCCGCATGAACAGCCAAGACCCATGAGCCTGTCCCGCTGCATCCATGGGCGTGCCCAGATGCCATCGGCCAGCAACGTGAACGTCATCGGACAGGTCGAAGTACCGCTTCGCCATCGTCAGTTCCTCGATTCATGGCCGCCGGGTCACCAGCTTGTTGAGCCGTGTACCCGGGGTGGAGATCTGTCGTCCAAGTCGTTGGAGTTCACTCGTCAGTGCCGCCCGGCACTCCTGGATGCTACGGCACTCCAGCGTCGCATCCCTCAGACGACGGAAGACCTCTTCGTGGTACGCCTGAGGGTGAGGTCCCTTGTGGTGCGGAACACGAACCTTGTTGGCCGCATCGTCCAGTGTCATGCCCGCCTTGTCGAAGAGTTCCTGATACCTGGGCGTCCATGGCCCCCCGTTGTTGGTGGACGTGCTGAATTTGTCAGAGGCGATGTGGTGCTCGGGACCTTCCGCATCCACCGGCCTGGACACCGCTCCGCTCACGCTCTGGGCCGTCGTGGCAACCGCGTTGGGAGCCAGGGCGATGGTGACCGCATCGGCGGTCACGGCCACGGCTTCCACCTGAGCCACCTCGGTCAGCCGGATTCCCGCCTGCGCCGCACCCGACACTGAAGCCTGAGCCGAGCCAGGCAGGGTGGGCACCTTGGCCGAGAAACCGGCGGCCGTCTGACCGATGGAGGCCGTGAGCAGCAGGGCGAACGCCCGTGCCGAATTCTTCCCCATCACCTTGCCATACTTCTTCCCGGCCTCGCGGATCGCGGCGAACGAGGTGGCGTGTTCCAGCACATCCACCAGCCGCCTCCAGCCCTGGATGAGCGTCCAGAACGTGTCCACTCCGATGTAGCAGACGAAGGTGGCTGTGACGGCCGTCGCCAGCCCCTTGGAAAACACCGGCTCGGGCGCCAGCCACATCGCGGCGTAGATCGTCATCGTCCAGTAGAGCGATGCCTTGAGCGCTTCCGGGTCGGCCATGTCCTTGAAGGACTGCATCATCTCAGGAACGATCTCTTCGATGGCAAAGGACATGCCCAGGGCGTAGCGGCCATCCCCGGTGAGCAGGGGATTGCTCATCAACACGTTCCGGCAATCCCCAGGCTTCCCGAGGGCCTTGCAGAACCGCAGGTACTCCTGGGTCACTCGCGCATTCACCTCGGCCCACGGAGAAGCTGGGAGCTGCCCGTTCAGAGGAACGACACCTTCGCGCTGGGTGTAGCGATACCAGCCACTGCGAGGGGGAACTTCGAACAGCTCCCGTGCGGCTTCCTCGGGGTTGAGTGAGGGCCTCTTCTGGCGGAGTTCCTTCGCGATGGCCCGCGTGAACTCCTCCTCCTCCAACGCCACCGGCTTGACATCGTCCGTGCTGGAGACATGGATGAGGGGCTGACCCTGCACCGTGTCGAGGCGTACCACGCGCGAGGGGCCGCACGTGGTGGACAGGGCCAAGAACAAGACCGCAACGAGCAGACGCCGAGGAGCCACGAGACGCCCTCCAGAGAAGGAGGGTTCGAGTCTACGGGCAGCGTCCCCCCAAGACGATGAGCCTGAGCCGTTTGGCTCTCCCGCTCACATCCCCGAGGCCTTCGGCCTCCACGTGCGCCGGGCAATACGCGCCACGTCCTCCGCGGAGCCATAGCGCTGATCCAGGGCCCTGGCCGCCCGGGCCCAGTCCCGCATGGTGCGGATGGAGGCGTACTGCTCCACCACGAAGGGCTCGCCCCGCCACGCGAGCGCCCGCTCCCACAACACCTCGAACGGCTCCTCGAGCACGCTGCCCACCTTGGCCTCGCACGTCTCGAAGGCCCGGAGCCGCCCATCCGGCTCGAGGTGCGCGAAGAGCAGCCGGGGCGCCCCGGGCTCTCCCTGCACGTAGAACGACCGCACGTCGCTCACCCCCACCCGCACGCCATGGGACGCCAGGGTCGCCAGCCGCGCCTCGTCGGCCAGCAACGCCTGCCCCTCCTCGTTGGTGAGCAACTCGCGCTCCTCGAAGTCCTCCTCGGCCGCCAGCCCGCTGGGAACCACCATCCCGAGCTGGATCGCTCCCAGGCCGGGGAAGCGTCCGGACAGCTCCCGCACCAGCAGCTCCGTCTCCGCCAGGTTGCTGCGCATGACCGTCATCTCGACGCCCAGCGCATAGCAGGGCTCCCCGCGCGCCACGCGCTCCCGCCGCTCGCGCGCGAGCAGCTCCAGCGCCGCCATGGCCCGCTCGAAGGAGCCCACGCGGCCTCGAATCATGTCGTGGGTGCGCGCCCGGCCACCGTCCACGCTCACGCACACGCGCGCGAAGGTGTCCGCCAGCCGCCGCGCGAGGGCCTCGTCCATGATCCACCCGCTGGTGTACAGGCCCACCGGCAGCCCCGCCTCGCGCAGACGCTGGACCGCCTCCTCCCACCCAGGCGCGAGCAGGGGCTCGCCTCCGCTCAGCGCCACGCCCCGCGGCTTCACCCGGGCGATCTCCTCCGCGATCCGCAACACGTCCTCGCGCCGCGAGACCGCCGGCCGCCGTCCGGACTCGGAGTAGCAATGGTGACAACGCAAGGGACACGCATAGGTCATGTCCCAGATGATGCTTTCGACCCGCACGAACACTCTCCACCGCATGGACACGGAATGGTCGGGCACGAGGATACAGCAATGCTGTCAAATTCCAATATGAACAAAAAAGAGGATCCAATCGGGCTTGCCCAGGGCGAGCGGCGGCGCCTCGCGGTAGAGGGAGCTGGAGACGCATACTCGGGCGGGCACGCGCCCCCTCAGGGAAAGACAACCCCATGACCATCGCAGTCGCCATCCGCACCGGAACCGCGGTGGTCTTCGCCTCGGACAGCAAGGTCACCACCGCGGCCCCCTCGGGGGTGGATGGCGAGGGCAAGCCCGTCTTCCAGCACCAGTCCTACGACAACGCCTTCAAGATCGTGCATGACCGCACCCAGACCGCGATGGCCCTGTTCGTGGGCACGGTCAACTTCGGGCCCGTGGATGCCATGTCCGTCTTCTCGAGGATGGAGCTCGGCCTGGATGCATCCCCCCTCATCCAGGACGCGAAGATCCTGGACCTGGCCTCCACCCTCCAGGCGCGGCGCGAGTCGGTCTGGGGAGGGTTGGGCCTCGAGAAGACCAGATGGCCGGGCCCCCTCGTGCTGTTGGCCGCCCCGCCCGCCCAGGGACTCGCCCCCCGCCTCTGGCACCTGGACTTCTCCAAGGGAGACCCCGTCATCCAGGAACTCTTCCTGACAGGTCCGGGCGTCTTCCTCGAGGGTTCCACGCAACAAACCCTCAGCCTGCTGTATGGCTTCGACACCCGGCTGCGCATGTCCCTGCGGGACACGCTCTCGGCGTCACGGCCCGGGGTGGAGGAGGCGTTCTCGAGGTTCTCCCCCGACAGCCCCATCAACAAGATCAACTTCTGGGCCATGCCCATTCAAGACGCCATCGATCTGGCCGTCTTCCTGGCGCAGGTGCAGATCCAGATGGAGCGATTCCTGCCCGGTCCCCCCACGTGTGGAGGACCCATCGACGTCATGGTGATGGAGATGTCCCCCGAGCCGAGGATCCGCTCGTTCCCCGGCAAGCAGCTCCACCACCCGATGGGCCCGAGGCCCTGAAGCCACCCGGCCCCAAGCCCTTCCTCAGAAGGAGGTCTCGTGCAGCCGGCCATAGGCCTCGGACGCCGCCGCGAGCAGCCGCTCCAGCTCATCGAGCTCCTCGGCGCCAATGGACGAGGGCCCTCCGTCGATGACGACGAAGCCCACCGCGCGCTGGCGCAACCGGATGGGCGCCGCCACCAGGTGCGAGGACGCTCCGCCCAGCGCGGTGAAGAGCGCCTCGTCCGTCCGGCTCTCCGGCGCGCTGGAGACGACGGGTCCTCCGTCCGCGGCCGCCCGGGCGAGCAGCGAGGGCGTCGACAGGTCCACCTTCAAGGCCGCCACCTCGGGCTTGTCGCTCCCCGTTCCGCACGCGAGCCCCACCCGGATGGCGCCGAAGGTCTCTCCCAACAGGAAGCTCCGAGGGAAGCGCCCATGGGAATAGGACAACAGCGCCTGGCCCAACTGGCCTCGGGTCGTCGCCCGCCGCAGCGCCTCCATGGCCTCCGAGAGCCGCACCCGAGACGGCCCCTGGGTGCCCGTGTTGCCCTCATCCCGCCCCAGCCGGGCTTCCCAGCGCGGGAGGAACTCATGGACGCGGGCGAGTGGCACTCCCTCCGCGTCGTTGGCCGCCAGCGAGCTGAAGTCCACCTCGAGGCCCCGCTGGGCCCAGGACGCGGAGCCCGAATCCGACTCGATGTAGTCGATGTCCGAGGCCATCTCCCATGCACCAACGGGGCCCTGGGGCAACTCCATCGCGTGGCACCTCCACTCCGCCACGCTCGACGCCTCGAGGACCTCTTCCGCCGAAAGCTCCACCAGCGGCAGTGACACGGGCCTCACGTCCTGCTCGGAAGCGCACGCCTCGTGAGAGGAGGGCCCCACCTGCTCCTGCTCCGAGACGGACGGAAGAGGCGCCGAGACCTCGGGAAACAGCTCCGCCGTGCGCGGGCGAATGGCCGCGAGCGGCTCCGGAGCCGGCTCCGTCAACGGCCCGGTCCACACGGCGCGCGGAGCCGGTGGTGGGGTGGGCGCGGCCCGAGGAGGGGACGGGCAAGGGGCCGGGGCCAGGAGCACCGCCGCCCCGGAGGCCCTCACCGCAACGGGTGGGGCGGCCGCGGCGGGGGCCCCCACCGCGGCCGCCTGGAATGGGGGAGACGCACGGGGCGGGTCGACAGGTGGAGCAAGCATCTGGCTCGGAGCCGATGCGGCGCCCGTGGCCGGAGGCACTACGTGAAGCCTCGGAGCACCCGCCCCCGCGGGGCTTCGCTGCGTCAATCCCGGCGGATGAAGCAGAGCGACGGGAACAGGGCCCGCGGAACCGGAGGCGGTCGCGGGGGCCCTCGAGGGCCCGGGGAGTGGGGATGCCCCTGGCGAGGGCGTGGGCGCGGAGAGGGGCACCGGAGTGGTGCTCGGGCCGGAAGTCGGAAGGGACAAGAAGACCACGGGAGGCCTGGCTTGTGGCTCGGGAGCCGCCCCCTGCCCCGCCCTGGTCCGGAGCTGTCCCGGACGGATGGGACGCGCGGGCCGGACAATGCCGTAGTGCCGCTCCAACACCTGCAGCAGGCGCGGCTCCGGCAGGATGGACGGCACGATGCGCATGCCCGTGGCGAACGCGAGCGCGTCCACGTGCCGGGGATCCTGGGGCTCCGCCATGGCCACACGCAGCCGGCGGCCTTCCACCACCAGGGGGAACGCCAGGTGGTGGCGCGCGAGCTCGGGCCGCAGCAGGGCCACCGTCTGGGACGTCACCGCCGCCAGTTCCGCCTCCGTCACCAGGGGGAAATGGTAGGTGTCGGACAGGGCCTGCCCGAGCGTGGCCAACTCGAGCATGCCCAGCTCGACCAGGTTGGTGCCCAGGCTGCCCCCGTAGATGAGTTGAGACTTCAGGGCCTCGTCCAGTTGCGCCTGGGTGAGGAGTCCCTTGCGGACCAGATGCGCTCCGAGCGGATCAACCATACAGCCCGGATGGTAGGGACAAACCTTTACACCGGCCGTCCGCGACATCCGGAGAAGTCAAGCACAACTCACATCATCTCACGGATGTCTGGCAGCCCACGCTAATAGGCATTTTTGGACAGGAAGCCCCCCAGGGCGGTGCGCACCAGGATCTTCAGGTCCATCAGCAGGGACCAGTTCTCGATGTAGTACAGGTCGTACTCGATCCGCTTCTGGATGGAGGTCTGTCCGCGCAGGCCGTTGATCTGTGCCCAGCCGGTGATGCCCGCCTTCACCTTGTGGCGCAGGTGGTAGCGGGGAATCTGCCGCTTGAACTCCTCGATGAAGACGGGCCGCTCGGGGCGGGGACCGACGAGGCTCATGTCGCCGGTGAGCACGTTGAAGAACTGGGGCAGCTCGTCGAGCGAGTACTTGCGCAGGAACGTGCCGATAGGCGTGCGCCGCGGGTCGTCCTTGCTCGCCATGAGGGCGCCGGACACCTCGGCGTCCGTGCGCATGGTGCGGAACTTGAGGATGTGGAACGTGCGCCCATCCATGCCCATGCGCTCCTGGGCGTAGAGCAGCGGTCCCCGGCTGGTGAGCTTCACGGCGATGGCCACCAGCAACATCACCGGCGCGCTCAGCACGAGCGCCACCAGCGCGAAGAGGACGTCGAAGACGCGCTTGGCCACCATGTTCCAGCCCGTCATCGGATCGCCCTGGAGGCTGATGATGGGCAGACCGCCAAACTCCTCCAGGCCGCCGTACAGGGTGACGTACTGGTAGAGGTCCGGCACCACCTTCACGTCCACCGTGCGCAGCGCGAGCTGCTCCATGAGCGGCTTGACGGCGGCCTGCTGCTCGAGCGGCACCGCGATGACGACCTGATCCACCGGATGCGCGTCCAGCACCGCGTCCACGTCCTTCACGTGGCCCACCACGGGGATGTCCCGCACCCGCCCACCCGGGCGCTCGTCGCCCAGCGAGAGCACCCCCGTCACCCGGAAGCCCAGCTCCTTGTGGCCCTCCACCGTGTCGATGACGCGCTGGCCCAGCTCCCCCGTGCCGATGACGAGCACGGACTTGAGGTTGTAGCCGCGCCGGCGCACCTCGTTGAGCACCGCGCGCAGCGCCAAGCGCACCGCCGACACCCCCACGAACGCGTAGCCCGCGAAGAACGCCAACATGAGACGCGAGTAGCGCTCGCGCGTGAAGTACGTCAGCGCCACCACGATGAGCGTGGCCATGACGGTGGCCTTGAAGACCTCGAACACCTCGCCGATGTGCGTGCGCGCCCGGTTCGTCACGTACAGCCGCGCCTGCTGGTAGGTGAAGGGGAAGACCAGCAGCACCGTCGCCAACGACAGCAGCGTCTCCTCCCAGGCCGGCAGTCCGTACAGCACCGGAATGGGCCCCTCGAAGCGCGTGGCGTACGCGAGCGAGAACGCCCCCGTGAGCATCACCACATCCGCGGCCACCTTGATGGACGTGTAGAAGCGCTGGAACCGGCTGAACACGTGAAGCTCCTTCTCTCGGACCCGTGCGCGAGCTGCAATCCTCGCGCCCCACACCCACGGCTCGTCCGCTACCGGACACCCTCACAGCCGGTGCGCTCGTAGCATGGAAAGCGCCCGGAATCCAAGGGGTTGCCCCCCCTGCACCCGCCCCACCCGGTTCCCGGACCGTGTGCCCCGTCTCGAAGAAGCGAGCCCCCTCTGACAGCCTTGTCAGGGGGCGTCACGCCTTCGACAGGAGCGCGTCCACCTCGGCCATCACCGCGCGCTGGAAGGCGGCCCGGCTGAAGCGCTCGGCCTGCGAGCGAGCGTCCGAGGGCTGGAAGCCCGGCTCCCAGGCCTCGAAGCGGCGCACGGCGTCCGCGAGCGCCTCGGGGGTCTGCGCGTCGAAGAAGAGGCCCGTGCGGGGGTTGACCGTCTCCAGCGCCCCACCCCGCCCGTAGGCGATGACGGGACGGCCACACGCCTGGGCCTCCAGCGGGACGATGCCGAAGTCCTCCTCGGCGGTGAAGACGAGCGCGCGCGCGTCGCGGTACAGCCCGGGCAGCGCCTCGTCCGCCACCGAGCCGAGAAAACGGATGTTGGCGGGCGGCGGCCCCGAGGTGTGCCGCGCCGCCTCCTGGCCCGTGCCCACCACCCACAGGGGCGCGTCCAGGTGACGGAAGGCCTCCAGGGCGATGTCCAGCCGCTTGTAGGGAGCGAAGGCACCCAGCCACAGGTAGTAGCCCCCCTGGCCGAGCCCCGTGAGCGGGTGCTGACAGAAGCGCTCCAGGGCGACGGGCGGATACACCACCGTGGCCTCGCGGCCCCAGAAGCGCCGCACCTTGCCGGCGATGTGCTGGCTGTTGACGAGCAGCCGATCCACCCCGGCGGTGCTCTCGCGATCCCACTTCTGCAGCCACGGCCGCACCGCGTGCGCCGCCACGCGCACTGGCGCGGACGCCCGGCCCGGACCGAAGTAGTCATCGAACAAGTCCCACATGTAGCGCATGGGCGCGTGCACGTAGGACAGGTGCTTCGCCCCGGGTGGCTTGCGGATGCCCTTGGCCACGCAGTGGCTGGAGGAGATGACCAGCTCGTAGTCCGTCAGGCGCATGGACTCGATGACCTGGGGGAGCACCGGCAGGAAGTGCCGGTAGAGCTTGTGGATGCGGGGCACCCGCTGGAGCACCGACGTGTGGATGGGATGGGCCTCGATGCGCGGGTGCACGGCGCCGGGGCGATGGACGAGGGTATGGATGTCGGCCCGCGGGAACAGCTCGCACAGTGCCTCG
The DNA here is from genome assembly GCF_000335475.2 of Cystobacter fuscus DSM 2262. Taxonomy (NCBI): domain Bacteria; kingdom Pseudomonadati; phylum Myxococcota; class Myxococcia; order Myxococcales; family Archangiaceae; genus Cystobacter; species Cystobacter fuscus. The sequence goes on from NZ_ANAH02000005.1 coordinate 17,704, forward strand.
AGCACGTGCTCGCCGCCTCGCTGGGTGACGAGCCAGTCATGGACGAGGGCGACCTTCACGGGGCGGCCTTGTAGCACGCGAGTCCCCGCTGCGTCCCCCGGGTGTGGTAGTGCCAGCGCTCGTGGCGAGCGTCCTCCTTGACTTGCGCATGGTTCGTGGCCGGCTGCACGGCATCGCGCGTTACGCGCTGGAGCTGGCGTGCCGACTGCCCGTACTCGCGCCGGACTTGCGCTTCAGCGCCCTCACCGGACCCGAGGGGCTCCCCGCGGGCCTGGGCACCCTCACCCCGCGCATCCCCCTGCACCGCTGCCCGGCCCCGTTCCTCTCGCCGCTCGAGCAGCCCGTGCTCGGCGCGTGGCTGGCGCGGCTCAACCCGGACCTGTTCCACGCCACCTCCTTCTCTCTGCCCGCGCTGTGGCCGGGACGCCTCGTGGCCACGCTCCACGACGCCAACCACCTGGTGCTCTCCGAGGAGTACGGCCCGGGCCGCCGCCTCTACTACCAGCTCGTCGTGGGCCCTCGGGCGAAGACGGCCCGGGCGCTCATCACCGTGTCCGAGTTCTCCCGGGAGGAGCTCGCGCGGGAGCTGAACCTGTCGCCCTACCGCCTCCAGGTCATCCCCAACGGGGTGGACGCGCGCTATCAGCCGCAGACGGCCTCGGAGCTGAAGGACTTCCGCGAGCGCCGGGGCCTGCCGCCCCGCTTCCTGCTCGCGGTGGGCAACACCAAGCCCTTCAAGAACCTGGGGATGCTGGCCGAGCTGGCCGAATCCCTGCCCGAGCCACTCGTGCTGCTGGCCGGCAAGCGCGCGGCGTGGGAGTTGGGCTTTCCCGACTCCACCATTGAACTGTCCGAGCTGCCCGAGGACGACATGCCGCGCCTCTACGGTGCGGCGACGGCGCTGCTCTTGCCCTCGCGCTACGAGGGCTTTGGCCTGCCCGCGCTGGAGGCCATGGCGTGTGGCACTCCGGTGGTGGCCGCGCGTGCCACGTCCCTGCCGGAGGTGGTGGGCGAGGCGGCACTGCTGCTGCCGCCCGACGACGCCCGGGCCTGGAAGGAGACGGCGATGAAGCTCGCGCGCGACGAGTCGCTGCGCCGGGACCTCGCGGCGAAGGGTCGCGAGCGCGCCGCGCGCTTCACCTGGGAGGACTGCGCCCGGAGGACGCTGGCCACCTACCGCCGGGTGCTCGAGGCCCGTTAGACGCGGCGGGAGAGCGAGGACCCTGGCGCCAGGGGGTCGTCACGAATCGAACACTCGAGCCCCTCTCACCGGAGCACGCCTGTTCCGCCCAGACGTCGGGGGTAACGTCCACGCCTCCATCCACGAAGGGGGCGTTGGACATGGCGGATTGCACGGCGGATAGCGCGAACGTCAAAGCCTTCCTGCGGTTGATCCGGTTCGCTGAACACCAGACAGACGAGGGAGTTCGACACTCATCGCGGAGACCCGCTGGCTCGTCTCCCCCGAACTCCCCCTGGTCTGGCTCGACCAGAAGCTCAGGATCAAGGTCGCTGGCGCTCGCGGAGCGAAGGTGCTCGCCAGCGAGGGCCGCCAGACCAGACGCGTCGCCGCCGGACGTTCCGGGTTGGACGCGGTGATCCTCTCCTGGGCCTGCCTCCGGTCGGACAACGGCGCGAACTACATTCTGCTCAGCTACGGCTGCGGCTCGGATGACGCGGAAAAGTTCTGCGGCGGCGAGAGGGAGTGGTTCAGGCTCCTGGATGAGAAGGGCGCGCGGACCGACGCTGGCATGGCTCGGCAGGACAGCCGCTACGAGCAGCTCTACGAAAGACTCGGCGTGGCGGGATTGATGTCCGATGGCGTGTCATTGAGTTCCCTCCTTCCCACCGATTGATCAACCCGCCCTCCCCGACTCCTCGCCCGGCGCATCCACGAGCACGTTCAACGTGACGGGCACCGTGCGCTCCATCTCCTCGGGGTGGAGGCGGAACCACTTCGCCACGAGCAGCACCTCCTGGGCCTCGTGGGCGCGCAGGCCGATCATCCGGGGCTCCGGCCTCTCGAAGAGCTCACGCACCTGCTGCTCCAGCACGCGCTGCGCCTCGGGCGAGCCGGGCACCGCGAACTCCGCGCGCACGCTACCCCGGCGGATGACATAGACGCGGTCCTCTCCCGCCTCCCCGGGTACCGTGTAGACGAAGGACAGCCGCTCCACGAACTGGCCCACCCGCAGCAGCTCGTCCCGCACGCCCTCCAGTGACTCCGAGCGATCTCTCAGCTCGGCGGCGTACTCGAACTGCAAGCGCCGGGAGGCCAGCGTCATGCGCTCGCGCAGCAGGACGAGCGGCTGGTCCGTCAACCCATTCAGGAAGTCGCGCGCGAGCGAGCTGCGCGCCTGGTACTCGGCGCGCGTGCTGCCTCCCGCGCACGGAGCGATGCAGCGGCCCGTCTGTCCCCGCATGCAGCGTGGATCCTCCTGCACGCGGAACAGCTCGAATTGATCCGCCAGCCGCATGGGCGTGTCCGACGCGCAGTCGCGCAGCTCCAGCAAGTCACTCACCGCGCGCACCGCCTCGGTGGCGCGGTGCCGGCCGCGGATGGGCCCGAAGTACTCGGCCCCATCATGGATGACGTGGCTGGCCACCAGCAGCCGGGGCACCGGCTCGCGCGTGAGCTTGATGAAGCACAGCGAGTTGTCCCGCTTGTGCTCCACGTTGTACGGCGGCCGCCAGCGCTTGATGTGGCGGAACTCCTGCAGCAGGGCGGCGAACTCGCTCGGCGTGTACTCCCACTCCACGCCGTGCGCGTACCCGATGATCTCCGCCGCCTTGTCGCCCCGCTGCGCGCGGAAGTAGGACAGCAGCCGCGTGCGCACGCGCACGGACTTGCCCACGTAGAGCACCTCTCCCGAGGGCCCGCGCATGCGGTACACCCCGGGACGGTTCTCCGCGCGCGCGCGAACGTCCGCGCGCAGTTGTTCGACGCGTGATGCGCTCATGACCGAAGAGCGCACCTATAACGTGCTCCCTCAGCGCCTTCCGGCAGGCGGGAGGACGGGCCCTGGGCTCACTGGTCGTCGCACGGCGTGCCCAGGCGGGCGCCCGTGTACACGCCGAGCTCGTTGTAGATGAGCGGCATGTTCTCCTCGACGGGCACCGGGCGCAGCTCCGTCTTCTTCTTGTTCTCGATCCACAGCGAGGGCTGCTCCTTCTCCACGACGAGCCGCAGCTCGCCCCGCTTCGTCGAGAAGATCTCCCCCTTCGAGTCGGAGACCACGTCCTTCATCTTCTGCACCTGGAGGTTGCCCTTGGGCCCGATGGAGACGCGGAAGTTGCGCTCCTCCTCCTTCTTGAAGCCCCGCTCCACCAGGTAATAGCGCCCCTTCTGATCGCGCAGCAGCGCGTAGGGCACGTACTTCTGGGGGTTGGGCTCGAAGGTGGCCTTGGACACCAGCGTCTCCTTCTGCTCCCCGTCGACCCAGGTGAACGGGATGGTGCGCTCGCCACAGCGCACCGCGCAGGTCTTCTTCTCCGCGTCCACCTCCACCTCCGAGTACAGGCCCATGTCGAGCCCCCGGAACGAGTGGTTCATCGTCTTGTGGTAGAAGCGCGGCTCCAGGAAGAAGTGGCCGTTGAGGACCCAGGGCGGCGAGGCGACCTCGACGAAGCGCTGGCCGTCTCCGTAGGCCAGTTGCACGGTGTGCGTCTCGCCGGGCCGCACGAGCACGTAGTGCCCCTTGCCATCCGCGCACACGTGGGTCTTCTCCAGTTGCATCCTCGCGGCGAGCTTCTCGCCCTGGCCCTGGGTGGACTCGAGCGTGTCCAGGAAAGCCTTCGTGGCGAACTCCTCCTGGTTGGACGCGTCCTTGGCCGTCGTCCACGTGAGCCGGCCCGACTCCACCTTCACGGCCGGCGCGTCCCCGAAGCGGCAGCTCGCCTCCTTGATTCGCATCTGCACCACCTTCTTCGCCTCGGCCGACGCGCACAGCTTGCGCAGCGAATCGAGCGGAGCCTCGCAGTAGGAGGCGATGCTGTACTCCTTGATCAGCTCGTCCGGGATGCTCGCCCACTCCACGAGCCCCACCGTCTGCGAGCCGCACGCCTCGTTCATGCTCTTCACCGACTTGGCGAGCTCGCGCTCGACTTGCGCCTCCTCGCCCTTGCGATCGAAGGCCATCAGGCGGGTGAGCAGCCCCTGCGACTTCTGCTTCTGATGCAGCGCGTACACGTCCTCGCCCTTGAGCGCGCGGGTGCGCGCGTCATCGAAGGTCACCGCGGTGTCGTCGCGCCGGCCCGGCACGTTCACGTAGTAGTTCCGCCGCGAGCCCGAGACGAGCAGGTACAGGGTGACATAGCGGCGGCCATGCCACTGGGTGACGTAGCGCACGTCCTGGCCGGACGTCTCCACGTCGTAGGGGAGCACCTTGCCGTCGAGCTCACTGTCGGTGCCCTGCACGAGGACGATGGCCTTCTTGTCGTCCGCGGGCGAGAGCGGGATCGCCGTCACCAACTCGCCGTTCGGGCCGGCGAACACCTTGCCCGGCTCCACGGGCGCGGCGGCCCGGGCAGAACCTGCTTCCAATACCGCGACCACGGCCAACATCGCCACGATGACTCTCACGTCTGTCTCCTGTGGGGTAAGGCGCCAGGGGAGGAGTCCCGGCTGGCGCGGGTGCTCGGAAATCGATGGATTGTTACCGCGGCGCCTCCGGGAGCGGCTTGCTCACGGGAGCCGGCGCGGAGGGCCGCTCGGGTGGGGCGGGAGGCCTCAGGGTGGGCTCGGTCGCCACCTCGGAGGGAAGGGGCGGCGCGGACAGCGCGAGGTGCTCGGAGTAAGTGCGCACGGCGGACGGCGGCGTGTGCGCGGAGGACGCGGGCGCGGTGCCGACGGGCGACGTCACGGGGGTGGGAGGCGGCGACCGCATCAACCACGCGGCGGCCGAGAAACCCACCACCAGGACCGCCCAGCCCACGCCCACGGCCCACCTCGGCACCGGTCGGGCCCGGCGGATTTCCCCGGGAGGATTTTCAGGACGCTCGGAGGCACTCTCGGGTGGCACGGGAGCCGTGAAGAGCGCCGTCCTCGCGGGCACGAGCGTGGGCTCCTCCCCCTCCCCGTCCCCGCGGGAACGGCCCGTTGCCGCCGTCACCGCCGCCATTCTCGGGTTGGAGGGCATGAACACCCTGGGCATCGCGGTCCTGGACAGGGACAGGAGCGGCCTTCCCGTCAGCTCATGGATGAAGGCCGCGACATCCGCGTGACGGTCCCGCGCGCTCTTCGCCAGGGCGCGCCCCACCGCGGAGAGCACGTGCTCGGGCAGCCCGGGGCGCAGGCGCAGGAGGGGCTCGGGTTGCGAGTGGATGATGCGGTGGAGCACCTGGTGGATGCCGTTGTCCTCTCCCTCGAACGGAGATCGGCCCGACAGCATCTCGTACACGATGCACCCGAGCGCGAAGAGATCCGTGCGCGCGTCCACCGTGCTGTTCCTGCCCATGGCCTGCTCGGGCGCCATGTACTGGGGCGTGCCCATCAGCACCGAGTCCCGCGTCTGGATCGTCTGGGAGTCGAGCATCTTCGAGATGCCGAAATCGAGCAGCTTCACCCGCGTGCCCGCGCTGCCCCCCAGGTCCAAGGGGACGAGCCACACGTTGGCGGGCTTGAGGTCCCGGTGCACGACCCCCGCGCGGTGGGCCGCCACGAGCCCCGAGCCGATCTGCCGCGTGAGGGACATCATCTCCTCGATCGCCAGGGGGCCGCGCGCCAGCCGTTGTTCGAGGCTCTCACCGCGCAGGTACTCCATCACCAGGAAGGGGGTGCCGTCCTCCAGGGTGTCGAAGTCGAGCACCTCGACGATGTTCGGATGGCCGAGCCGCGAGGCGATCTCCGCCTCCCGGCGGAAGCGCGCGTACTGCTCCGGGGAGAGGTCCGCCCCGCCGCGCAGCACCTTGACGGCGATCTGCTTGCTGGGAAGCCGGCGATGGCGCGCGAGGTAGACGGCGCCCATGCCCCCCTTGCCGAGCAACGAGGTGATTTCATACGTGCCTCGCAGCACCGAGCCCACGCGCACGTCATTGGCAGCAGGTTGGGTCATGGAAGGAACGCGGACCCGCCCCAGGGCTCGCTCCCCGGAGACTTAGCCCGCCTGCGTCCCGCTTCGCCAGTCGACCCTCCGGCGCGCGCTCAGGCCAATGCCCAGCAGGAGCACCAGCGCCTGGGAGGCCTGGACATGGAAGAGCGGATCATGCAGCAGGGACAGCAGGCAGAAGAACCCGAGCACCCCGAGCGCGCCCAGTCCCTCGGGGCGACCCCGGGGCAGGCGCCAGCCGAGCCAGCCGAGCAGCGCCACGAAGAGCAGCGCCCCCGGCACGCCCGTCTCGGCGGCCATGCTGAGGTACTGGTTGTGGGACTTGCCGGGGTGCTCGCGGGCCTGCTCGGGCATGTCCGGGGTGGCGTACTTCTTCGCCTGGAAGCGCCCCGGGCCCACCCCCGTCACCGGGTGTTGACGCAGCGCGCGCAGGCCCGTCTCCCGCAGCGCCGGCCGGTTGCCCGAACCCGACTCGGTGCCACTGTCGAGGAAGCGCTCGCGCAGGGGCCGGTTGAGTGCCAGCGCGAGCACGGCGAGTGTCAGCACGGCGGCGCACGTGGGCAGCGCCACTCGCCGGGGCAGGCCGAGCAGCACCACCCCGCCCATCACCGCCACCAGCGCCACGCTGCCCGCGCGGGCATAGGGAAAGAGGCCCACGGAGACGAGCCCCACGCCCGCCACCGCCAGCGCCGCCCATTGCCGCCGCCCCCGCAGGCGCAGGCCCACGCCCAGGGCGAAGACCGCCGCCATGCCCCCGATGTGGGAGAACTTCAGCCGGTGGAAGAGCAGCCCTCCGGCCATGAAGCGGTGCTCCGCGCCGACGACGGGCTCGTAGACCCGATCGAAGGGCAGGCGCGTCCAGGCCAGGGGGGCCCAGGCCTCCAGCGGGGGCCACACACCGAAGTGCTGGAGCCCCGCCACCGCGCACGACACGAGGAACAGCCCGCCCACGACCCACGCGAGCCGCATCCGCCGCGCGTCCGACAGGAAGCCGAAGGCCACCGCCGCCACGGGGATGCCCACGAAGTCCAGGAGGCGCGCCACGCCCGTGCCGCTCGGCGGGTGTCCGGCCAGCGAGGGGACGAGCAGCGACCAGGCGAGGAACACGACGAGCGGCACCCAGGCGCGCACGGCGCCGCGCACCGTGACGCCCTCCTGACGGGCCACCACGAGCGCTCCCAACGCGGTGCCCGCGAGCCCCACCGCCGCGAGGCCCTCCAGGAAGAGGCACCCCACGCCCCAGAGGAGCATGAAGAAGAGCAACGCGCGCTCGAGCACGTCCCGGCGCACGTTCACCCCGCCCCCTTGCCCAGGCGGCCCTCGCCGCGCAACCACAGCAGGGCCGCGGCCACGACGAGCAGGGCGACGGGGAACCACGCCGCCAGCACGGGCGACAGCCGCTCGGAGAGCACCAGCGTCCGGGCCACCACCATCAGGCCCCACATGATCACCGAGATGAGCAACCCCTCGACGAGCGCCACCGTCAGGTTGCCCTTGCGTCCCGGCCGCAGCGCCAGGCCCACCGCCAAGAGCGCCGCGGGCAGGCCCGCCAGCGGATAGGCGAAGCGGTTGTGGAGCACGAGCGAGAACTGCCGCGTCGCCAGTCCCACCTCCCCGCGCGCGGAGATCTGCTCGCGCAGCACCGGCACCCGCATCTGCTCGGGCCGGCCCGGACGGATGCGGAAGGTCCTCGCGCTGGCGCCCAGGTCGTACTCCACCTCGTCCAGCTCGCGCACCGAGGACTGGCCGTCGCGCGTGAAGGAGCGCTCCACCACGCCCTCCAGCTTCCAGCGCGTGCCCTCCACGGGATGCATGCTCCGGGCATCCACGCGCCGCTCGAGCCGGAAATCCGGCGTCACGGTGAGGATGGCCACGTCCACGAAGCCCTCCTGCGCGCTGCCGCTGCGCAGGTAGAAGATGTGGTCTCCCCGGCGGAACCACTGCTTGGGCGTGTGGTACATGCCCCAGTCGCCCCAGCGGTTGAAGCGCTGGGTGGTGATCTCATCCACGCGGATGCCCGCGGGCACCACCACCCACTCGTCGAAGGCGATGAGCCCCACGCACGCCAGCGCCACGCACACCCCCACGGGCAGGTAGAGGGCCTTGGGACCGAAGGACAAGGCGCGCATCGCCGTCACCTCGCCGCGCTTGCGCAGCGAGGACACCGCCGCCCCGGCCGCGAGCAGCAGCGCCGCCGGCCCGAGCTGCTGCACGGAGAGCAGCGCCTTGTTCGCGTACAGCACGACGACGCTCCACACCCAGCCCTCGCCGGTGTACATGCGCGAGCGGTCCACGAAGTCCACCACCAGGAACACCGTGACCAGGGCACAGAGGATACCCACCGCGAAGCCCACGTACGTGCGGGCCACGTAGCGGAAGAGCGTGGCGCTCACCGCACCGTCCCCGAGCGGTTGACGCGGTAGAGGGCCACGGCGCCCACCGCGCAGAAGATGAGGTTGGTGAGCTGGCCCGCCAGCGGCATCGGCAGCCGTCCCTGCTGGCCCATCTGCTCGAAGACCCGCGTGAGCAGGTAGAAGAGCACGTAGCCGGCCAGCGTGAGCAGGAACCCCCAGGCGCGTCCGCCCTGTCGGCGACCGATGGCCAGCGGCGTGCCCAGCAGCGCGAAGGACAGCGGCGCGAGCGCGTTGCCCAACCGGGTGTACAGCGCCATGCGGAAGGGCCGGGGATCGCCCCCCGTGCGCTCGGCCTCTTCCGCGGCCTCCAGCAACTCGACCGGGGTGAGCTCTTCCTTGGGCGAGCGGAAGCGATTGCGCCGACCCATCCTGCCCTCCACGCCCACGGCGATCTCCGCCTTCTCGAAGGTGATGACGGAGTAGGACGCCTCGCCGCGGTTGGTCCGGTGCGCCTCGCCGTCGCCGAGCACCAGCGTGAGCACCTGCCCGGCGGTGCTCGTGTTCACCTGGCCCTGGCGCGCGAGCATCAGCAGCGGCGCGGACGGCTCCCGGTCATCGTGCAGCAGCACGTGCGTCCACTGGTGCTCCCCTCCCTCCTCCACCTGCTCGGCGTAGAGGGTAAGGTTGGAGAGGTCCTCGTAGAAGACGCCGGGCTTCACGTCGCCCACGACGTTCTTCTTGATGATCTCCGCGACGAACTCCTTCACGCTGGTGAGCCCCCAGGGCTCGGCGGTGCAGGTGATGAGCAGCATCAGCGCGGAGAGCACGGTGCCGATGAACAGGGGCCCGGCGATCAGCCGCACCGGACCGATGCCGAGCGCCTGCAGGGCGGTGATCTCCCTGTCCTCCGACAGGCGGCCCAGCCCCAGGAGGATGGCCAGCAGGAAGGCGATGGGCAGCGCCATCACCAGGAAGTGGGGCGACAGGTAGACGAGCAGCCACCCCATGTCCCCGAGCGTCACCGCCGAGCCGAGGAGCACATCCGTGCCGCGCAGGAACTGCATGACGAACAGCAGGAGGAAGAGGAAGGCCACCCACACCACCAGGGGGATGACCAGCTCCTTCAGCAGGTAGCGCGAGAGCAGGTTCACGGCGTCACGGCGGGCGCGCCAAGCCCCTTGGCTCCGATGTCCCGGCGGAAGTGCATGCCCTCGAAGCGGATGCGCTCCACGGCGGCGTAGGCGTGGGCACGCGCCTGGGCGAGATCCGTGCCCCGCGCGCACACGGTGAGCACCCGGCCTCCCGCCGTCCGCCACTCACCGTCCACGCCCGCGACGAACACCGGGCAGTCGGAGGCGACCGTGTCGACCCCCTCGATGCGCGCTCCCTTCCGGGGCGCTTCCGGATAGCCCTCGGCGGCGAGCACCACGCCCACCGAGGCGCCGGGATGCACCGCGAGCACCCGCGGCTCCAGCTTGCCCCGCGCGCACGCGTCCAGCAGCGGCAGCACGTCCTCGGCCAGCTGCATCATCAACACCTGCGTCTCGGGGTCGCCGAAGCGCGCGTTGAACTCCAGCACCTTGGGGCCGCGCGGGGTGAGCATCAGCCCCGCGTACAGCGCGCCCCGGAAGGGCGTGCCCCGCCGCCTCAGCGTCGCCAGCGTCGGAGCGATCACCTGCTCACCCACCTCGGCGAGTTGCCCGGGGGTCAGGAAGGGCGCGGGAGCGTACGCGCCCATGCCTCCCGTGTTGGGGCCCGTGTCCCCTTCTCCCACGCGCTTGTGATCCTGCGCGGGAGGCAGGAGCACGTAGCGCTCGCCGTCGCACATGGCGATGACGGACACCTCCTCGCCCTCGAGCAGTTCCTCCAGCACCAGCCGCTGGCCGGCGCTGCCCATGGCGCCCACCGCCCGCACCGCCTCGCGCGCGGCCTCGGCATCGTGCGCCACGATGACGCCCTTGCCCGCGGCCAGCCCATCCGCCTTGACGACGATGCGGCCCTGCGCCACCGCATGGGCCTCGGCCTCGGCCAGATCGGTGAACACGCGGTAGTCCGCGGTGGGCACGCCCGCCTCCACCATGATCTCCTTGGCGAAGGCCTTGGAGCCCTCGACGCGCGCGGCGGCCTCCACCGGCCCGAAGCATGGGATGCCCGCCACGGCGAGCGCGTCCGCCACGCCCGCCACCAGCGGCGCCTCGGGACCCACCACCACCAGATCCACCGCTTCGCGGCGGGCGAACGCCACCACCGCGGTGGGATCCTGCGCGTCCAGCGGCACGTTGGTGCCCACGCGAGAAGTGCCCACGTTGCCGGGTCCCACCCACAGCTTCGTGAGCCGTGGACTCTGGGACAGCTTCCAGGCGAGCGCGTGCTCGCGCGCGCCGGAGCCGAGGAGAAGAACCTTCACGTCAACCTCGTTTGTCGATCAGGTAGAGCACGCGCTTGGCGGGCAGGTACGAGGGATCGATCCCCAACAGCCGGACCAGGCGCTCGCGCACCGGGCCGGGACTGGAGGGGGCCTCCAACTCGCCCAGCTTCACCTCGGCCGCGTACAGCTTCGGGGCGAGCGCCACCGCCTCGCGCAGGGACTTGCGGGCGGGCTCCACCTGCTTGGAGTTGATCAGCACGAGCCCCTGGACGTAGTGGGCGAGCGCCACCTGTCGCCCTCCCGCCACCGCGCGCGCGGCATGTCCCTTGGCGTCGTCCGCGCTCTTGCGGTCCCTGCGGGCCATGGCGAGCAGCGCGCGGAAGGAGGACGCTTGAGCATTGCTGGCGTCCACGTCGGACACCTTCTTGAACATCTTCTCCGCGGCCGCGCCTTCACCCTGGTGGTAGCGCAAGAGCCCCTCGTAGAGGAAGGGCAACAGGTCGTCATCCCCGCGGGCGATTCCCGCGATGGAGCCATCCAGGCCCTGGATGAGCTCTCCGGGGCGCTGGTAGAAGGGCGTGAGGACGGGCCTCGGGGCGACCCGGTGGGGATCTCCCAGCAGCGCCTGGGCGAGCACCCGGAAGGCCTCTTCCCGGCGTCCGTCCTGGGCGGCGGCCACTCCCGCGAGCAGCAGGGCGTCCGTGTGGCGCGGATCCAGCTTCGCGGCCTCGGTGAAGAGCGTCATCGCCTCGGCGGGCTTGCGCTCGAGCAGCCGCAGGCGACCCTCGAGGATCTTCTCCAGGGCGGGCTCGCCCAGGTGACCCTTGAGGATGGCCAGGTGGCTGGTGGCCTCGGCGGCATCCTTGCGCGCCAGGGACACGAAGAAGAGCTGGAGGTGGACCGCGGGGTTGTTCTTCTCCAGTTGCAGGGCCTCGCGGCCGGCCTTGGCCGAGGCATCCAGGTTGTTGGCCAGGCGCTCGGTGATGGACAGGTGCAGCAGCAGCTCCGCGACCTGGCGCTGATCGTACTTGTCGCGGTTGTCCAGCATGCCGCGCAGGGCTTTCAACGCGGCCTGGAGGGAGCCCTCGGCCTGGTAGCGCATCACCGCGCTCGCCAGGAGCGTCTGGAAGTCGTTCGGGGCGGCCTTGAGCCGGGTCTCGTAGAGCTGACGCGCCAGCTGCGGCTCACCCACCTCGAGGTAGATGCGCACCAGGGTGCTGATCGTCTCCCAATGCTCCGGATCCTGCTCGAGCCGCTTCTGCAGGCGGCCGATCGCCGCCGAGTAGTCTCCCGAGGACTCATCCAACAGCGCCCGGTAGTAGTGCACCCGCTCCAGCTCCGAGGAGATGGCCAGCGCGGACTCGAAATGCTCGATGGCCAGCTCGCGGGAGGACGCCATGAAGGTGCGGCCCATCACCAGATGGGCCTCGGCCTTCTGCACCCCGGTGCCCTCCTTGGTATCGGCGAGCACGTCCTCGGCGATCTTGCGCGCCTGCTCCAGGTTCCCCGAGTCCTCGGGGTGGGCCAGCAGCAGGTTGGCGTGGGCGACGCGCAGATCGGCGTTGCCCGGGTCGCGCTGCTCCGCGGCCTCGATGAGCGAGCGCGCTTCCTGGAAGCTCGTGTCGTCCATCAGGGAGCCACGCCCCAGCGCGAGCGCCTGGACATAGCCGCCAATGGCCGCGTCACTCCTGGGATCCGCCAGCAGCGCGCGCTGGAACAGCTCCGCCGCTTGCGCATAGGCGAAGCGTTGATCCTTGGCGAGCAGGGCCTGGCCCTCCTCGAGCAATCGCTGGCTGTCGCCCTCCTTGCTGTCGCTGTCCACGAACAACAGCTGCCAGCGCGGCAACACGGCCGCCACCGCGGGAGGCAACGGTTCCGAAGGGTCCTGCTTCTTGGGGGCCGACCCCGACCCCGACCCCGCCGCGGCCAGTGGCTTCTCCACCAGCGTCTTCACGTCGGGAGAGAGGAAGTACGCGGCCGCGCCGGCGCCAGCGAGCAACAGCACCACCACCGCGGCCACCAGCGGACCCTTGCTCCGACCACTGGAGGCCGACACGGCCACGCCCGTGCGCGCAGCCGCGGCGCGCGCGGCGCTTCGAGGCTCGGGAGGCAACGGGGGAGCGGCGGGAATGGAACGCCCCGCCTCGGGCATGGACGAGTCCATGGGCGGCAGGTCAATCACCTCGACGGAGGGTGCCGCCTCCTGCGCGGACTGGGGCTCGGGATTCTGGCCCCGGTGCCGGCAGTCCTCGCACGCGCCGAGCGCCTGATCGAAGGGATCCACGAGCGGCTTGCCACACTCACGGCACCCCTTGGCCACCGGAGTGGGAGCGGGTGCCGGTGCTGCAAACGGAGCGGGCCTGGCGGGCGCGGCGGGGGGCGCGGCGTCGGGGGCAGCCCCGAAGAAGTCGAGGAGGGGATCTCCCCCGGCCGCGGGCGCGGGCGCCTCCGCGGGGGGAGGCGCGTCGAAGCCCGGAGGAGCGTTGAAGTCGAACAGGGCGTCGTCCGATGGCTCCGGAGCGGGCTGCGGCGCTGCTCTGGCCTGAGCGGCCGGCCGGGCAGGAGGAGGCGGCGCGGGGGGAGGCGCGTCGAAGCCCGGAGGAGCGTTGAAGTCGAACAGGGCGTCGTCCGACGGCGCCGGGAAGGCGGGGGCGGCCGGCGCGGCCTCCTGCCTGGCCTGCACGGCGGGCTTGGGGGCGGGCCTCGTCGGAGGTGGAGCGGACGCGGGAGGAGGCGGCTCGGGCTCGTCGAACAGCAGGTCTCCCGAGGGCAGCGAGTAGCTCGGAGTGTGCTGCCGGCCCTCATCCTCGGCCTCGAGCGTCGGATTGGACGGCGAGGACTGGGTGAGTTCCCCGATGTCTCCGAACAGCGAGTCCTTGGAGGCGGGCGGAAAGGGCGACGGCGGAGGTCCGTCGGAGGGCGAGACATCATCCAGCAGGGAGTCCGTGGGGATCTCACCCGTCGGAGGGGAGAGCTGGCTCAGGTCGCCAAACAGCTCGTCGGACAGGGTCGCGGGACGCGCCGAAGCCGCCGGCCTGGCGGCAGAGGGCTTGGCGGCTGCGGCGGCGGGCTTGGCGGCTGCGGCGGCGGGTTTCGCGGCGGCGGCGGCGGGCTTGGCGGCAGCAGCGGCGGGTTTCGCGGCGGCGGCGGCGGGTTTCGCGGCGGCGGCGGCGGCGGGTTTGGCGACTGCGGCGGCGGCGGGTTTGGCGACTGCGGCGGCGGCGGGTTTCGCGGCTGCGGCGGCGGGCTTGGCGGCAGCAGCGGCGGGTTTCGCGGCTGCTGGCTTGGCGGCTGGAGCCGGCTCCGGGGCGGGCTCCGCGGAAGACGCGGACTCCTCTCGCTTCACCAACTGCAAATGGCGGCAGCGTGGGCACTGCGCACGCACGCCCTTGGGGGTGATGACCCGGTCATCGATGGCGTAGGCCGCCGCGCATTTTTGGCAGGTAATCCGCATGAGGGCTCAGTGCCGGAAGTGTCTCACTCCCGTGAGAACCATTGCCATGCCATGTTCATCCGCGGCGGCAATCAATTCCGCGTCGCGCACCGAGCCCCCGGGCTGCACCACGCAGGTGGCTCCGGCACGGGCCGCCTCGTCGAGCCCGTCGCGGAAGGGGAAGAAGGCGTCCGAGGCCACGGCACTGCCCTTGAGGGCCTCGCCGCCTCGCGCGGTGGCGATCTTCGCCGAGTCCACGCGGCTCGTCTGTCCGCCGCCCGCGGCCAACAGCTTCTGGCCGTTGGAGAAGACGATGGCGTTGCTCTTCACGTGCTTGCACACCCGCCAGGCGAAGCGCAGGGCCTTCTCCTCCTCCGGGGTAGGCGCCCGCTTGCTGACCACCTTCCACTCCAGCGGCGGCTCCACCGCGTCCCGGTCGTGCACCACGAGGCCACCGGACACGCTGCGCGCCTCGAGCTGCGCCCGGGGGCGGGCCGTGGGCGAGGCCAGCGCGGGCCCCGCCTCCAGCAGGCGCAGGTTCTTCTTGGCCGCGAGCAACTGCAGGGCCTCGGCCGAGTAGGACGGGGCGATGACGGCCTCGAGGAAGGTCTCCGCCAGGGCCTCGGCGCATGCCCGGTCCACCTCGCGGTTGAGCGCCACGATGCCACCGAAGGCGGACACCTCGTCGATGGCGCGCGCCGTGCGGTAGGCCGTCACCAGCGAGCCATCCAGCGCCACGCCGCAGGGCGTGTTGTGCTTGATGATGACCGCGCAGGGCTGCTCGGGGAACTCCAGCACCAGCCCCAGCGCCGCATCCAGGTCCAGGATGTTGTTGTAGGACAGCTCCTTGCCCTGGAGGACGCGCGAGAAGGCCACGGTGGGCTCGGCGGGCGCGGCGTGCTCGCGGTAGAAGGCACCGCGCTGGTGCGGGTTCTCCCCGTAGCGCAGGCTCTGCACCTTCTGGTACGTGAGCGACAGCTCCTGGGGAAAGGGCTCGGTGGCCTGCTCCCCCAGCCAGCCCGCGATGGAGGCGTCATAGGCGGCCGTGTGCGCGAACGCCTTGCGCATGAGCCGCCGGCGCGTCTGCTCGCTCGTGGCGCGAGACGCCTCGAGCTCGGACAGCACGGCCGGGTAGTCCTCGGGGTCCACCACCACCGTCACGTGGCGGAAGTTCTTGGCCGAGGCGCGCACCATGGCCGGTCCGCCGATGTCGATCTGCTCGATGACGTCGGCCTCGGGGGCGCCGGAGGCCACCGTCTGGCGGAAGGGGTAGAGGTTGACCGCCACGAGCGAGATGGGCGCGATGCCATGAGCGGCCATCTCCGCGCGATCCTCCTCCAGCTCCAGCCGTCCGAGGATGCCACCGTGGATGCGGGGGTGGAGCGTCTTCACCCGGCCGCCGAGGATCTCCGGGCTCTGGGTGTGCTCGGACACCTTCCGGGCGGGAACACCCGCCGCTTGGAGCGCCGCGAGCGTGCCTCCGGTGGACAGCAGCTCGAAACCGAGCCGAACGAGTCCTTGAGCGAAGGGAACCAGACCGCGTTTATCGGAGACGCTGAGGAGAGCCAGCACGGGTTTGCGTGCCTCCGCCTAGAGGGAGAAGGCGTCCCTCTAGCAACCACCCCCCGGGGTGTCAACGAAGCGACCGGCCCCCCTTGGGGCGCCGTGCTTCCCAGTCGGCACCCTAGGGCTTGCGCGCGGAGACTGGCGGCTCGGCCTCGGTGGCCTCGCGCAGCTTCAGGAGACCGCGCGTCTCCACCTGGCGGATGCGCTCGCGGGTGAGGTTCATGATGGCCCCCACCTCCTCGAGCGTGATGCCACCCTTCTCCGCCACGTCCAGCGCGCAGGTATGCTCCAATTCCCAGATTTCCTTGTCCGGGAAGTTGAGCTTGATGGAGCCCGTCTCCGGGTTCACATCCAGGTACAGGTTGTGCTTACACGACACGAACAGGCACGGCCGGGCGCCGTTCACGCAGTCCGCCCGGGTCTTCGGCCGTTGCGAGTCGACGGCCTGGAGCAGATCGCTCTCCTCGGGGTCGACCTGACCCGTCAGGCGGCGGCGCCGCAGGTCGCGAGCCATCTCCTTGCGCGACATCGTCTTCGAGCGACGGCGCTCCGCCCCACCCTCCGCCTCCTCGGGCGCCTCCTCCTCCGGCCGCTGCTGCTTCACTTCAGACATGTCCCCTCCAAAGGATGAGTCCACTCTAACCCGTCCCCTGCCCTTCAGCCTATTGGGAATGCAGGTTTTCGTGCCTTCACGAGGGAGAACGCCGCTCCCGGAGCGTGATCAGCAGTGAACAGTCACACGCGCCCCGTCACGGCGAGCGGCCTCAACGCCCGGGCAGGCGGAAGCTCTTCATCGTCCGGCCGTTGGCGGTGATGGTGACCTTGGAGGAGTCGGAGTGGTTGGGGTGGACGAACTTCAACTGGTAGGTGCCCGGAACGAGCGACGTGCTCCAGGTGCCCTGGACCTCGCGCCTGACGAGCTTGCCGTCCAGGTAGACGTCGGCATACGGGATGGCCTGGACGACGAGTGTCCCCTTGGCCTTCACGGCGGGTGTGGCCTGTGGGGCCGCCTCGGACGGCTGGATTGGCACGGACGGCACCGGTGCTGTCGCCGGAGTGGACGGCGCGCCCGTGGCCGGTGCAGCGGCCACCACGGCTTCCTGGGCCGGAGGGGGCACCGGAGGAGCCTCCGCTCCAGCTCGGGGTGAGGACCCGGCCACCTCCTTATTATCAGGAGCAGCAGTGGGAGCAGGCACGGGCGCGGGAGCCCCCTCCGGGGACGGCGCGGTGGACGCTCTCCACATCAGCCCCCCACCCAGGAGCACGAGGACGCCCAGGCCCACCCCTCCGGCCAGGCGTCCGCGGCTCGAGCCCGGGAGCGGACGCGCCACCTCGCTGGCCTGTGCCGCCACGGCTGGTTCCGGAGCCTTCACCGCCGACGCCTCTGGAGAGGTCACACCCACCGGCGGCAGGGAGCGCGACTGCCTCACCGCGGGAAGCGGGGCCGCCGGGGTCGTCGGCGCCCGCGGGGAAGCGGCACTGGCCTTCGCCTCCTGCCCGCCCGGCACGTCACGGGTGAGGACGAGGGTGGGCGCGGACACCAGGGAGGCCTCGGGCTCGTCCCCCGGAGCGAGCCGCTGGGAGCCGGAGGACGGAGTGCTTCCCGGCATCACGGCGGTGGCTTCACGCGGGGCGGCGGGCGCGCTCCCGACCTGGGGCTCGGGCCCCCCCCTGGACGCGGACGGCGGCTCGGCACGCTCGGGCGCGGGCACGCCGGGCGCCACGGCGGTGCTGCCAGAACGATGGCGCTGGGAGCGGTCCTGCAGCACGGCCGGCGACAGCATGAACTGGGTGAGCGGCACGTCGAAGAGCCGCCGCACGAAGGTGCCCAGGTCCGTGTCGTCCACGCTGGTGGCGCCGCGCAGCACGCACTGGGCCAGCGCGCGCTCCAGCTCGCCGGCCGACTGGTAGCGCGCCGCCGGCTCGCGCTCCAGCGCGGTGCACACCACCTCGTTGAGGAGCTCCGGCACGTCCGGATTGAGCCGGGCCGGCGGCACGATGACGCTCTCCTGCACCGCCCGGAGCACGGCCACGTCCGACTCGCCGTCGAACAAGCGGCCTCCGGTGAGCATCTCCCAGAGCACCACGCCGAGCGCGAACACGTCCGTGCGCGCGTCCACCTCTTCCCCGCGCGCCTGCTCCGGGGCCATGTACGCGAACTTCCCCTTGAGCACGCCCGGCTGGGTGAGCTTGTTGCCCGCCTTGGCGATGCCGAAGTCGGTGAGCTTCACCGCCCCATCGAAGGACAGGAGCACGTTGTGCGGCGTGACGTCGCGGTGCACCAGCCCCAGCGTCTCGCCCTCCGGGGAGCGCGTGCGGTGCGCGTAGTGCAGCCCCGCCGCCACCTGGGAGCCGATGTACGCCACCAGCACCGGGGGGATGCGGATGCCCTTCTCCCGGCAGCGCTTGCGCAGGTTCCACAGCGAGGTGCCGCGCACGTACTCCATGGCCAGGTAGTACGAGTCCTCGTGCTTGTCGAAGTCGAAGATCTGCACCACGTTGGCGTGGTTGAGCCGCGAGGCCAGCCGCGCCTCCTGGATGAACATCCGCACGAAGCCCTCGTCGTCCGACAGGAACGAGCGCACGCGCTTGATGACGACTTCCTTCTCGAACCCCTCCGGCCCCCGGGCGGTGGCCAGGTAGATCTCCGCCATGCCCCCCTCGGCGAGCTTGCTCTTGACGACGTACTTGCCAATGGGGGTGCCTGCTTCGAGGGTCACGGCGGAGCGTCCCGGGGCTACGAGCTAGAACTTCACGACCACGGTGGTGTGTCGGTTGGGCTTCACCTCGACGCGCTCCGTGCGGCTCTCCTTGAGGTCCGGGTTCCAGAACCGGCACTCATACACGCCCGCGTTGAAGCTGACATCTCCACCGAGGGGCGTGCTGCCCAGGTTGCGCCCCCCACACGTCACCTCGGCCCAGGGCGTCACCGCGAAGCGCACCGTGCCCTTGCCCACGGGCGCGCGCTCCACCTGTGGGGACACGCGCGAATCGGGCTTGCGCGACTCGGGCTTGCGCGGCTCGGGCAGGGGCTCCAGCCGCAGGGACTCCTCCTGCGAGGGGCCCTGCCCCACCGTCACCTTCCGGGAGAGTTCCTGGTAGCGGGGCGCCCGCGCCAGCACGAGCAACTCCTGTCCCGGCGTGGCGGACACCACCACCGGCGACTTGTCGTACCGCGTGCCGTCCACCGTCAGCGCGGCCTGCGCGGGCGTCGCCTTCAAGGTGACCTGCACCAGGGCGGGCCTGGCGGGAGTGGGCTCGGCGGGAGTGGGCTCGGTAGGCACAGGTTCGGCGGGAGTGGGCTCGGCCGGCCGCGCCTGGGCCGCCACGGGAGCCGACGGAGTGGCGGGAGGAGGAACGGGCTCGGAGCGCAGGGCCCACACGCCTCCGAGCAACAACCCCACCAGCACCCCCGCGCCGATTCCCAGCACGGCGCGGCGGCGGGAGCGGGGCTCGGCGGGGACGGGTTGCCCCGGGACCCTCACCGCCGTGTCGGACACGGCCTCCGCCTCGGACTCCTCCCCGGAGGGCTCGCCCGGAGACCGGCGCAGATCCACCGTGCGCTTGCGCTCCAGCTCGGCGCGAGGGCTGCTCAGGGAGGCGCGCGGCGGGCGCGGCGGCACGGCGGCCGCGTCCGGGCGCGGCGCGGCCATCGTCTCGATGGAGGATCTCCCCGTCCGATCAGGCGACTTCGGTGCGCCCGAGGGTAATTGCGCGTCAGCTTCCTCCACGAGCACGTCCCCCAGCCGCGCTTCCTCGGCCAGGCGCGTGGCGTAGAGATCCTTCATGTAGGCCGCCAGGTGCGCCGTGGACGAGGGCTGCGGATAGGCGTCGAGCCACTGCTCCAGGGCCCGCTGCAGCTGCAGCGCCTCCGGGTAGCGATCACCCGGCTCGCGCTCCAGGGCCTTCATGACGAGGGGATCCAGATCCCTCGGCACGCGGGGGTTGACCTGCGAGGGCGGGAGCACCTTGCAATCGATCACCGCCTGCAGCGTGATGACGTCGTTGGAGCGCTTGAACAGCCGCGTCCCGGTGAGCAGCTCGTAGAGCACCACGCCCAGGGCGAAGATGTCGCTGCGGCGATCCACCTTCTCGCCCGCGGCCTGCTCCGGCGACATGTACGAGTACTTGCCCTTGAGCACGCCCGAGCGCGTCTCGGTGGCCTGGTCCGCCGCCTTGGCGATTCCGAAGTCCACCACCTTCGTGCGCCCATCGAACGTCAGCAGGATGTTCTGCGGGGAGATGTCCCGGTGGACGATGTTGAGCGGCTTGCCGTTCGCGTCCACCTTCTTGTGCGCATGGTCCAGGCCCGCGCACGCCTCGCTGAGCGCCCGGCACACGAAGGGCACGGGGATGAGCTGCCCGGAGCGCTCGGCGCGCTTCCACACCCGCCGCAGATCCTCTCCATGGATGTACTCCATGGCGATGAAGAAGCTGTCGTCCTGGGAGCCCAGATCGTAGATCTGCACGATGTGGGGGTGGTCGAGCCGCGCCGCGATGCGCGCCTCGTCCAGGAACATCTGGACGAATTCCTCGTTGTCCGCCAGGTGCGGGAGGATTCGCTTGATGACCAGCAGCCGATTCTGTCCCCGCTCACGCGCGAGGAAGATCTGCGCCATGCCGCCCGTGGCGATCCTCTTGAGGAGCTGGTATTTGCCGTAGCTCTCGATTGACACAGTGCGACATGCCCCCACGGCGGAGACCCAGGGGCGCGAGGCGCCCGGACACGAAGGGCCCCGAGCGTAAGCGGCCCGGCGCGGAGGGTCAAACCTCCTGTCATACTCTTCCCTGCCTACCCCCCACGGCGCGCGGGCGAGCGGACCTGGCGGGTCTCTCGCATGAGCGCCTCCAGGTCGTCCAGGTGCCGCTGCAACACGGGCATGAGCAGGGGGGCGGCATCCACCCGATCGAAGAGATCCAACACCCGGTCCACCTTGTGCTCGATCTCCGCGGCTCGGGCGGGGCTGATGCGGCGCAACAGCAGATCCACGCCCGCCTCCATGAGCACGCGCGCCACCGCGTCCCGGGACGCCAGGGGCTCGTCCTGCCGCCGCTGCCCCCCGCCCTTGATGACGCGCAGACCGCCAGCGGGCGAGCGCACCGGGGACGGCGCGCGACGACCGGACGGTTGCCCGGAAGTGGAATTGTCGTCGTGCTGTCGGGAACTCACGGATGCCTCCTGCTGCCGAGATGCCCCCAGGGTACTCAGCATGGGTTACCCTCCAATTTTCCGGTCAACCGCACAGACCGATCTGGAGCTGTAGCATCCGGGCCCGACATGTCCGCCGGAGGCCGATCTTCCGGCTCCGGCGGTCCCCCCCAACCCCCGTCCCCCGCGTGCCTACTCGCACGCCCGGCGGTAGTAGATCTCCACCTTCGCGCCCGCCGCGGGTGCCGCGGTGAACACGACGCTGTTGGTGGCTCCGTCGTAGGACCACCCCTCGGTGACGCGCGTGCCGTTCACCGACACGGCGATGCTGCCCGGGTCTGGCTGCTCGCTGAGCGGGAAGCGGTCCTGCGGCGAGAACGCCTTGTTGGCCACCGAGCGCATCAGCGGCGAGTAGTCGGCCGAGCAGATGGAGAGCACCTCGCCACCCGTGCGGGCCGCCGCCTCGGCGTAGCGCGTGCCGCCACCACCCGACGTGGGGCAGCCCTCGGCCGTGGGCGCGATCGCGTAGAGCGTCATGCGCTGCGGCTGGTTCTCGCCCTTGCGCGCCTGGAGGAAGCGCACGTAGGTGTCCACGCTGTCCGGCGAGTGGTCATCCTCGTCGCCCACGAAGACGACCACCAGCGCCGCCTCGTCGCGCAGGAAGCCCCGGTTGCCATCGTTGGGCTCGGGGGTGCGCACGTCGTCCGCGCTCGTCACCAGCGGAGGCGACAACGCCCGGCGCACCGCCTCGAAGCCCTGCTCCACCGCGGCGCACTGACCCACGTTCACGTTGTTGCGCAGCACCGCCGCCAGGTCCGGCGTCTGGCGGTTGAGGATGCGCGGCCCGCCGCCCACCACCGGGAAGAAGCGGCCCGCCTCCGCCCCCTGGACGCCGCCCGGGCAGGTGCCGGTGCCACCCGGATCGATGCCCGTGGTGGTGACCGCGATGTTCAGGTCCACGCCCTTGGCCAGCGCCGCCTCGACGAAGGCGGGCATGGAGGCCTCCAGGCGCGGCTGCTCCTCCACCATGGACGCGGTGTTGTCCACCACGAAGAGCACGTCCACCTTGGCGCCGTCCTGCTGGATGAACTGATCCGTCTTGTCCAGGCGCCTGGAGGACTCGCCCACCAGCGGCACCAGCATCGGCGCGGGCAGATCCGAGGACGCCACGAACAAGGGCGACAGGTTCAGCCCGAACACCTGGGCGAGGTAATCCACCGACACCGTGAAGGCGTCACCCGGCGCGAGCGTGAAGGGCGTGGGAGGCGAGGCGCGCAGCACGAACTCGCCATCCGAGGTGCCCGCGCCGATGCGCACGTCCGACACCGTCAGCGGCGCCTGGCACCCGTTGATGTAGTTCACCTCGCGCGGCGCGGGCGAGCAGTCCGGGCGCGACACGCCGTAGTCCACGTAGCGCGGTGACACCACCAGGCACGTGTTCTGCGTGTGGCCCTTCAACGGGATGGTCACCAGGGGGTTGGCCGGATCCCACTGCTCGATCTGCACCGAGCCCAGGAAGTCCCCGCCCGTCTCCCCGCCCGTCAGGGGCGCGGCGAAGGCGACCATGAAGCTGAACGAGTCCCCCGGGTACACGACGACGCCATCCAGCTCGCCACCGGGCAGGCTGAACACCCCGCCCCCGGTGTCGCGCATGCGGATGTTCTTCACCGCGCACAGGTCCCCGCCCGGGTTGTCCACCTTCACGCCCAGCACGGCGCCGCGTCCGGGCTGCACCGTGCCGAAGTCCACCGCCACCGGCGTATAGTCGACCCGGCAGGGCCCGTGCTGCTCGGCCACGCCCCGGAAGTTCAGGGTCGTGGTGTCGCCCGAGTACACATCCGTGCGCATCACCAGCCGGCTCGTCGCGGTGCCCTCGCGCACGGGCTCGAAGAAGACCTTGAGGTTCACCTCCTCGCCAGGTCGCAGCCGGTAGGGCAGCGTGGCGGGCACCAGATGCAGGCCATTGTCCGCGCCCGTGGAGCCGTCCGTCGGCTGGAGCTCGAGCCCATGAATCGTCAGGGGCCCGCCATTGGCCGCGCCGCAGTTCTTCACGTTGATGATCCGCGCCACCTTCGCGCCGAGCGGCTGGCGGCCGAAGTCATGGCTGAGCGGCGACACGCACAGCTCCGCCGCGCCGCCAAAGCCGCGCAGCGGCACGTCCGTGGTCGGATTGCGCCGGCTCTCCACGCGAAACGAGGCCAGGTTCTCCGCCGGGCCCATGTGTCCGGGGCTGTAGCGGAAGTCCCACGTGCGCACCTCCCCGGGCCCGAGCACCAGGGGCAGCGGCGGCGGCCCATGGGTGAAGGAAGCCTCCGTGCTCGTCAGCGTGAGCGAGGTGACCGTCATGGGCTCGGTGCTGAGGTTGTGCAGGCGCAGGGGCCGCACGCGCTCCTGATCCACCGGGATGGAGCCGAAGTCGAGCTCGGCCGGCTCGGCCACCACCGCCCGATCCAACCCCTCGGCCGATACCTGGACGGCCACGTCCGCGCAGCCCTTGCACGGAGACACCGCGAGCGCCACCTGCTTGAGGCCCGCCTTCGTCGGAGCGAAGGTGATGGGCAGCTCGCGCTCCTCGTTCGGCCCGAGCACGAGCGGCTCCGCGACGAACTCGTCCTTCTGCGCCCCCAGTAGCTTGGGCGTCACCTCCACCGGGAGATCCGTCGGATTGGAGACGGTGAGCGCGAGCCGCTTGGTGGACTCCAGCTCGATGCGGCCGAAGTCCAGCTTGCGCGGCGACACCCGCGCCCAGGCATCCACGCCCACGCCCTGCAGGGGCACGCGCACCACGGGATCCTTCAGCGTGTCCGAGCGCACCACGAGCGTGGCGGGCAGCGCCCCCTCCTGTTGGGGATTGAAGCGCACGCGCAGCACGCACTCACTGCCCGGCACGAGCGCATGCGGCCCCTCATGGGTGAACGCCACCTGCCAGGCACCCGCGGCCCCCTCCACCCAGGCCTCATCCACATTGAGGCGGGCCCGGCCGACGTTGCGCAGGACCACTTCCACCTCGCGCCCGTCGAACATCGCCACCCGTTGCAAATCCACTCCCCCTGGTGTCGCCGTCAATCGTCCATCGGCGATGACGGGGCGATCTCTGTCCTCACACCCCGTCAGAACCACCAGCACCGCGAGGACCCACAGCCCCCAGCGCTTGCTCATCGCAGCCATGTCCCTTCCCCACCTGCACGCCCATCCACCGAGGAAACCCACACGCGTGAACCCTATGGAGTCACGATGCGAAGCTAGGCACCCCCCCTGGGGTGGGCAACGTCCTTCCCACGACCTTGTCGATCACCCACATGTTCCTCGTCCTTCCCCACGGGGATGCTGTTCGATACCCATCGTCAGGCGTCGGCTTCTCCTCACCCCCGCGCCGGGGGGGAGCGTGTCCATGAGACACAACGCCGCGCCGCGTCCGGGGAAAAACGAGGGAGAACGCCCCGAGATGAGCTAAGCCGAGCGGTGCACGCCCCGAGGGGCCGCGGAGGGATTGCATGCCGACGGAGTCGCAGCACAGACGAGAACCCCGCCACTTCTCGATGATCCGCACCTTCACCCCGGCGGACTTCGTCACCCTGGGCAACGCCTTCGCGGGCTCGGGTGCCATCCTGGCGCAGATGCAGTACCTGGCCACGCACCAGCCCTCCTGGTTGTGGCTGGCCTTCGGCCTGATGCCCCTGGCCTTCCTCTTCGATGCCCTGGACGGACGCATCGCGCGCTGGCGCTTCCAATCCTCCCCGCTGGGAGCGGACCTGGACTCGCTGGCGGACGTCATCTCCTTTGGCATGGCGCCCGCGGCGCTCGCCTTCGCCATGGGACTGCGCGGAGGGCTGGACGTGCTGGTGCTCCTCTACTTCGTGGGCTGCGGCATCAGCCGGCTGGCGCGCTTCAACGCCACCGTGAGCACCCTCGCGGACGCCACGGGCAAGGTGAAGTACTTCGAGGGCACCCCCATCCCCACCAGCCTGGCGCTGGTGATGGTGCTCGCCTTCTTCTTCTGGCAGGGCCGCACCGGCGACGCCCTCCCCTTCGGCGTCTGGAGCCTGGGCGGCTACCAGCTCCACCCCCTGGTGCTGCTCTACTTCCTGAGCGGCAGCGCGATGATCAGCAAGACCCTGCGCATCCCCAAGTTCTGAGCCGCTCGCGCGCCGGGCGCCCCACCCCGGCCCGCCACATGCCTGGAGTGAATTCGGATTCACGAGCAGCCCTGGCCAGGCATGTCCACCCGAGCATCCAGGCGTGGACCTCCGCCCCGCGGACGCCTCCTGGAGCGAAGCCCCCACCCGGACGCGTTAGCATGAGAGGACGATGAACAAAGCCGCGTCGGGTCGCCGCACAGAAACAGCCCCGGGTCGTCCCCGCTCGCGCACGCCCACCGCGCAGCAGGCGCTCGACATGAGTCACCGTCTGCTCGAGGCCCTCAGCGAGGCCCACCTGGACTTCGCCCGGGGCGAGAATCTCCAACGGCTGTTCGACAGACTGCTCGGGCTGCTGCTCGATCTCACCCAGAGCGAGTCCGGCTTCATCGCCGAGGTGATCCACTCGCCGGAGGCGCCCGCCTCGCTGCGGCTTCACGCCTTCGCCCATCTGCCCTGGGCCCAGGTGGCGCACGAGCCACGCGAGGGGCCTCTTCCCCTGGACCTGGGGCCAGGCGCGGTCTCGGAGCCCCTCGCCCCCCTGCTCACCACGGGGGAGCCGTTGCTGCTCAACGCACAGCAAGCGGCGCCCCATGGCGAGCCCCTGCTGCTCCATCTCTTCCCGGCCAGGACGCTCCTGGCGCTGCCCTGCAAGTCGGGCGACGACGTGGTGGGCATGGTGGTCATCGCCAACACCACCGACGACTACACTCCCGAGCACATCGAGCGCTTGCACCCCTTCGTCACCACCTGTTGCAGCCTCCTGCTGGGGTGGCGCGGAGAACAACGGCGGCACCGCGACGAGGCGCTGCTGCGGCGTCAGGAGGAGGAGCTGCAGAGCCACCGGGATCAGCTGGAGGTGCTGGTCAACCAGCGCACCGAGTCGCTGCTGTACACCACGGTGGCCCTGGAGGAGCGCCAGGCGCAGCTGCTGCACGCCGAGCGCATGGCCCTGCTCGGGCAGCTCGTGGCCGGCATCGCCCACGAAATCAACAACCCGCTGGGCTACATCACCAGCAACCTGGCCACGCTCACCCAGTACCTCGCGGTCTTCACCGAGCTCATCGCCCGCTACCGGGAGCTCGCCGAGGCCGCGAGCCCCGGGTTGTCACCGCCGCAAGCGGAGCTGCTCTCGCGCATCCGGGCCTACCAGGAGCAGGAGGACCTGGACTACCTGCTGGGCGACGTGAACGATCTGCTCCAGGACTCGCGCGAGGGCGCCAACCGCGTGGCGGACATCGTGCGCAGCCTGAAGGCCTTCGTGCGCGAGGACTCCGGACTGCAGGAACTGGTGGACGTGAACCGGGAGCTGGCCACCACGCTCAAGGTGGTGTGGAACCAGCTCAAGTACCGCAGCGAGGTGCGCTGCGACTACCAACAGCCCATCCCCCCCATCCTCGGCCGCCCCGCCCAGCTCAACCAGGTGTTCACCCACCTGCTGCTCAACGCCGTCCAGGCCCTGCCCGAGCAGGGCATCATCGAGGTCTCCACGCGGCACGAAGGGGACGAGGTGCTCGTGCGCATCTCCGACACGGGCCATGGAATGACCCCCGAGGTGCTCGCCCAGGCCTTCACCCCCTTCTTCACCACCAAGGCGCCCGGCAAGGGCGCGGGGCTGGGTCTGTCCATCAGCGCCGACATCATCGCGCGCCACATGGGCCGCATCGAGGCGCAAAGCCAGCCCGGCCGCGGCAGCACCTTCACCGTCCGCCTCCCCATCGCCCGGGACGCCTGAGTTCGGCCAGCAACACTCGAGCGGCGCTATTTCCCCCGAAGCCGGCCACGGCTGGTCCTCCTTTTCCGGCCATGGACTGACACCTACCACCCATTGGACGACGTCTCCCCCTGGCGCCTCACATGGTGCGTGAGAAAAATGAAGCGGGAGCACAACCCGAAATGACCTCCAGGCGATAATCTGTCGACGCCCGCGGCAACCCCCCGAGGAACAGAGGCGCGCATGTGGATTGAGACCATCGTCATGCCCCGAGAAGAGACCGTGTGTGAGCGCCCCGCCTCCCGGCGAGACCGGAGCGCGGCCCACGCGGCGGCGTGTGCCGAGGGCTCCCAGTTCCGGGACTCCGTGCTGAGCTACCTCCACACCCATCAATTGATGGACGCGGTGAAGTGGGTGAGCGAGGCGGGCAGCATTCCCCTGGTGACGCTGCACTGCACCTCGCTGGTGCTGGAGCACCTGCAGAAGGAGCCGAGCTTCGAGGCGGGACGCTCGCTCATGTTCCCCGCCTTCTAGGCCGCCTGGCGGGCAGCCCCTGAAGCAGGCGGCCGGGCATGAAGGTCGGGCTTCTGCTATTCAGAAGAAACATGACGGACACGCTCCTGTACGCTCCAGATGGCGCCGTGGATGCCACGCTGATCTCACCGGGCTCGTCGTCCGGGAACGCACCCAGGAGTGCATCGCCCGCGTCCCCTCCGCTCACCACCTCGCTGCGCACCACGGTGCTGCCCCATGTGGAATGGAGGGACGCGCAACCCCACGTGCGGCCCCAGGAGCGCGAGCGCTTCGAGGAGCTCAGCGAGCTGGGCCAGGGCGGCATGGGCGAGGTGATCCTCCTCAAGGATCACGACATCGAGCGCACGGTGGCACTCAAACGCCTGCCGGAGGCGGCCGAGCCCGGCCACGTGCTGCGCTTCGTGGAGGAGATCCGCACCGTCGGGCAGTTGGATCATCCGAACATCGTTCCGGTGCACGACGTCGGCGTCGATGCCAGGGGCCGCTACTACTTCCTGATGAAGCACCTGCAGGGGGAGACGCTCGAGGCCATCATCGAGAAGCTGCGCGAGGGAGACGCCGCCACGCACGAGCGCTTCACCTATCCCGTCCGGCTGCAGATCTTCCTCGGCGTGCTCAATGCCCTGGCGTACGCGCACCGCAAGGGCTTCATCCACCGCGACCTCAAGCCCGCCAACATCATGGTGGGGCCCTTTGGCGAGGTCACCGTGCTGGACTGGGGCCTGGCGCGGCGCCTCGAGTCCGCCTCCGCGACGAGCCCCGCCTCGCCCGGGTCCTCCACCCGGCGCCCCGAGGAAGACATCGCGCGGCGCACGCAACAGGGCTCCATCATGGGCACCCCGCTCTACATGTCGCCCGAGCAGGCCCGGGGCCAGCACGACGCGGTCGACGTCCGCAGCGACACGTACAGCCTGTGTGTGCTGTTTCACGAGTTCCTCTTCCTGCGCCACTACCTGCACGACCGCAAGTCGGTAGCCGAGGTGCTCGAGGGTGTGCAGAACCAGCGCCCCTCCGTGTTCCAGCACGGCGCCCGCCAGTCCCACCAGGCCCCCGTGCCCGCGGAATTCATCTGGTTCATCCACAAGGGGCTCGCCAAGGACCCGGCCGAGCGTTACCAGTCCGTCGATACGATGATCCAGGAGTTGCGTGGGCTCATGGATGGACGCATTCACGTGAAATGCCCGCGCACCTTCACCAAGCGGGGGCTGCATGAGGCCCTGCGCACGGTGGAAACCCACCCCCGCGTCTTCCTGGCCGTGGCTGGACTGGTCGCGACCCTGGTATGGGCGGGCCTGTTCCATTTCCTCGCCCTGCTGTTCGGCTGATACACACCCGACAGGTTCTCTCTCCTTCCGCTCCAAGGTCCCGCGCCATGCCTTCCCTCTCCCCAGACCCCACTTCGGGCTCCCGGGACCGGTCCGGTCTGCCGCCGGATCCTCCCCAGCCCCCCGATGATCTGCTGCGCGCCAGCCACCAGTTGCTGCGCAAGATCGTGGAGATCCAATCCACCCTCATCCGCGGCGGCAATCCCCGTGAGGCGCTGCAACGGCTGCTCGCGGTGGTGATGGAGGCCACGGGCAGCACCTCCGGGTGTCTCGTCGAGACGTCGCCGGCCACGGACCGCGCGCGGGGATCGCGCTGCCTCGTGAGCCTTCCCGCCGACGCGCGGGGCGAGGAGGCCCCTGGCCAGGAGCTGCGCACGCGCGTGGAAACCTTCTGCGCCTCCACCGAGCCCCTCCCGGCCGAGAGCACGGGCACGCGGTGCGTGCTGCCCCTGGACGTGGAGGGACTCCGCTTGGGGGCGGTGGGCCTCGCCGGCCGGCCGGGTGGCTACGAGGCCAGGCTCAACGACTTCCTCCAGCCCTTCCTCGTCGCCTGCGGCGCGCTGCTGCTGGGAGAGCGTCACGAGCAGCGTCGCAGCGAGGCCGAGAGGGTGCTGCGCCAGCAGCAACAGGAAAGCGCGGAGAACCTGCGCCTGGTGATGGACAACATGGAGGATGGCGTCTGGGTGCTGGACCTGGACACCTACGAGATCTTCGCCAACCACCGGTGGCTGGGCATGCTCGGCTATGCCCGGGGTGAGCTGGAGCCGACCCTCCAGACGTGGCTGAGCCTGTGCCATCCCGACGACGCGGCCCGCTACACCGAGGCGCTCGAGAAGCGTCAGCGGCAAGACCTCAACGCCATGGAGTGGGAGCAGCGCCTGCGGCATCGGGATGGCGGGTGGCGCTGGGTGATGACCCGCGTCACCGTGGTGGCGCGAGACGCGCAGAGCCGTACCTTGAGGCTGGTGGGCACCAACGTGGACATCACCGTGCGCAAGCACGGCGAGGAGCGCCTGCGCGCCCTGGTGGACATGCTGCCGGATCTCGTCTTCCGCATTGGCGCGGATGGCACCTACCGGGACCACTACATCACCCACCAGACGGATCTCGCCGTCCCCGTCGATCGCATCATCGGCTTGAACATGCGCCAGCTGCCCCTGGCGCCCGTGTACCTCGACAAGCTCTTCCTGCAACTGGGCCGCGCCATCCGTGAAGGAACCGCGGAGGTCGTCGAGTACCCGATGGAGCGCCCCCAGGGCCGCATGTATTACGAGATGCGGCTGATGCGCAGCGGCCCGGACGAGGTCCTGGCCATCGTGCGCAACATCACCGAGCGCAAGCAGACCGAGGAGCGCCTGCGCCAGCAGGAGGAGGAGCTGCGGCGCCACCGCGACAGCCTGGAGGAAATGGTGCGCAACCGCAGCGAGAAGCTCCTGCGCGCCACCCTGGAGCTCGAGGAGCAGCAGGCCCAGCTCATCCAGACGGAGAAGATGGCCTCGCTCGGGCAGATGGCCGCGGGCGTCGCGCATGAAATCAACAACCCGGTGAGCTACGTGATGAGCAACCTGGGGACGCTCGACCAGTACGTCTCCGCGCTCCGTCCCCTGCTGGCCGCCCAGCGCGAGCTGCTCTCCGCCCACGAGGCCGCGCCCGCCGCCCCGGTCGCCCCCGAGCTGATCGAACACATGCGCGAGTTGTGGGAGCAGGGGGACGTGGACTACCTCCTCGATGACATGCCCGAGCTCGTCGAGGAATCGCTGGCGGGCACGCGGCGCATCAAGGAGATCGTCCAGAGCCTGCGCTCGTTCGCGCGGGAGGACTCGGGCGAGCCGCAACTGGTGGACGTGAACGAGGAGCTGGCCTCCACGTTGAAGATCGTGTGGAACGAGCTCAAGTACAAATGCGAGGTGAAGCGGGACTTCGGTCCGCTGCCGCCCGTGAGCTGTCATCCCACGCAGATCTCCCAGGTGTTCACCAACCTGCTCGTCAACGCGGCGCAGGCCATCGAGACGCGGGGGGAGATCCGCATCCGCACGCGGCAGGAGGGCGGCGAGGTAGTGGTGGAGATCGCCGACACGGGCAAGGGCATGAGCGCGGAGACGCTCTCCAAGCTCTTCACGCCCTTCTTCACCACGAAGCCGCGCGGACAGGGCACGGGCCTGGGGCTGTCGGTGAGCTACGGCATCATCACGCGCCACCAGGGCCGCATCGACGTGCAGAGCGAGCCCGGCAAGGGCAGCACCTTCATCATCCGGCTGCCCGCCGCGCGCACCGAGGAGGCCCGCGGTTAACGCGGGGCGGTCGCGGGTGACTGGACGAGCACGCGCGTGACGAGCCGCACCAGGCGCCGGAAGTCCTCCATCTGCGCGAGCAACTGCTCGCGGCCCTCGGGGGTGAGGGCGTAGAAGCGGACGCGGCGGTTGTGCTCCGAGACGCCCCACTCCGAGGAGACCCACGTCTTGCGCTCCAGGCGGTGGAGCGCCGGGTACAGCGAGCCTTCCTCCACCACGAGCGCGCCCTCGGTCACCTGCTCGAGCCAGCGCACCACGGCGGCACCGTGCCGGGGGCCCAGGCTCAATGTCTTCAGGATGAGGAGATCCAGCGTCCCCTGCAGCAACTCCACTTCCGTCGTCGGCATGTTTCGCGCGCGCCTCCTGCCCGCGCGGCTAGCATGCAACGCCGTGAGCGCGATGGGCACCCTCCTCTACCTGCTCCTGTTGGCCCTGCTGCTGGGGGCCATGCTGTCCATCGTCGTCTACTCGCTGCGCATCGGCATCACCCCCATGCCCACCACGGGGAAGGTGCGCCGACAGATGCTCTCCCTCCTCCCCGAGACCCAGCAGGGCACGCTCCTGGAATTGGGCGCGGGCTGGGGGAACCTGGCCTTCGCGCTCGCGGAGCACTGCCCCCGGGCGAGCGTGGTGGCCTACGAGTGGTCTCCCCTGCCGTATGCCTTCGCGCGCCTGCGCCAGCGCCTCGCGCCCCGGCCCAACCTGCGCTTCGTACGCGGAGACTTCTTCCAGGCCTCCTTCACGGGGGCCTCGGCCGTCGTCTGCTATGTGCACCGTGAGGCCATGCGCCGCCTGGCGACGAAGCTGAGGGAAGAGCTCGCCCCCGGGGCCCTCATCGTCAGCAACACCTTCGCGCTGCGCGGCTGGACGCCCTCGCGCACCCTCGTGATTCCGGACCTGTACCGCACCCGCGTCTACCTCTACGAGGTGCCGGCGAGGACGGAGCCGGGTGTTTCCGGGGGAATTTAACCTCCGGCGGCCTCGGGGGTTTCAAGGGACAGAAACCCGCCGTCGAGGAGTCCGCACCATGCGCTCGAAGCTCACCCTGTCCGCCGCCGTTGCCTCGCTGTTGTTCGCCGCTCCCGTGTTCGCCGCCGAGACGCCGCCCGCCGCTACCAAGGAATGCCGGGGCGAGCGCAAGCACCACGGCTTCAAGCGCATGGAGCACCGGTTCGACCGCGCCGTCGAGGAGGGCCGCCTCACGCGTGAGCAGGCCGACCAGTTCGCCGCCGAGGCGAAGCAGTTGCGCGAGGAAGCGCGCGCGCAGCGCGAGGCCAATGGAGGCCAGCTCACCCCGGAGCAGAAGGACCAGTTCAAGCAGCGCCGGCAGGCGTTCCGCCAGAAGGTGCACGCGGCCATGAAGGCTCCCGCCGCCCAGGGAGTGTGAGCCGGGACTCCCGACTCGAGGACTGATAGGCCACCGCTTCACGGACAGTACGGGGCCTCGGGATGCCGGGGTGCCCTCTGTTCATGGTGCACGTGAATGGGCCACCCTGATTCCGAGAGTTCTCCGCCCGGCTTCGCTCGCAGCCTGGCCATCGTCATCGGCATCGATGACTACGCGCACGGCATTCCCCCGCTCCTCAATGCCGTGCGCGACGCCCACACGGTCGCGGAGACCTTGCGGCTCCAGGGCTTCGAGATCCTGCGGCTCCTCGATGCCGAGGCCTCCCTCGCCTCGCTCACCCACCTATTCTCCCACCAGCTCCCGTCCCTCCAGCCTCCGCCCGACCGGCTCCTGATCTACTTCGCCGGACATGGCCTGGCGCACACGGATCCCCGGCTTCACCTCGCCGGCTACCTGCTGCCCTCCGACGCGCGCCGCGACGAGCCTTCGTCCTACTGGCCCATGGCCGCCCTTCACGAGGCGCTGCGCCAGCTCCCCTGCGGCCACCTCCTGCTCATCCTCGATTGCTGCTTCGCGGGGGCCTTTCCCCATTCCTTCTCGCGAGACATCCGCGCCCCGTCACCTTCCGCCCCCCTCTTCCTCGAGCGCTTCCGCCACTTCTCCTCCCGCCGCTCCTTCCAGCTCCTGCTCTCCACCGCTCACGATGAGCTGGCCTCGGACAGGCTCCTGGCGAAGCCCTCCCAGGAATCGCTCGGCGATGGCCTCCACTCCCCCTTCGCCCTGGCCTTCCTCGAGGCGATTCGCTCTCCCTCCCCCGCCGACACCAATCGGGACGGACTGCTCACCTCCACCGAGCTCTACACCTTCCTGCGCGACCGCCTCCTTCAGCAGCTCCCGCCCCACGCCTCACAGACCCCGGCCCTGTGGAATCTGGACTGGCACGACGGGGGCGAGTTCCTCTTCCTCCTCGCGGACACCTTCCCCGCGCTCCCCCCCGCCGCGCCGCTCTCCCAGCACGCCAACCCCTATCTCGGCTTGCGGCCCTTCGCCTCGGCCCACCGCCACCTGTTCTTCGGCCGGGAGCGCCTCGTCGACACCCTGCTGACCCGCCTGCGCTCCCAAGCCCTGCTCCTGCTGTGCGGCCCTTCCGGCGCAGGTAAGTCCAGCATCGTCCACGCGGGGCTCCTCCCCCGCCTGGGCGAGAACGGCTCCTGGTACACCCCTCCCTCCCTGCGCCCCTCGGCCCAGCCCCTCCAGGCGTTGTCCTCCTGGCTCGCCGCGCTGGCTCCCGACGTCACCTCTCCCTCGGCCGACGACCTCTCCACTCAACCCCATCGCGCCGCCGACCTGCTGCGCGCCTGGCTCTTGCGCGACCCCCTCCGCTCCGTCGTCCTCGTGGTCGATCCGCTCGAGGAACTGGTCACCGCCTGCCTCGACGACTCGGCGCGTCTGGCCTTTCTCCGAGCGCTGTCCTGTCTGCTCCAACTCTCGCACCCACGCCTCCACCTGTTGCTGCTGCTGCGCTCCGACTTCGAGCCTCACTTCATCTCCCGGCTCCTGCCCACGGGCCTCTCCCCCGAGCGCTGGCATGACGGGCGCTTCCAGCTCCCGCTCATGAATCGCGACGAGCTGCGCCGCTGCATCGAGAAGCCCGCGGAGACCTGTGTGCTCTTCTTCGATGCGGGCCTCATCGAGCGCCTGCTGGATGACGTCGAGCAGATGCCCGGCGCGCTGCCCCTGCTCTCCGTGGCGCTCAGCGAGCTGTTCGACGCCTACCTCGTCAGTGGCCGGGACGACCGCACCCTGTCCTTCGAGGACTACCGCCAGATGGGAGGCATCGCGGGGGCCCTCCAACGCCGGGCCGAGCTCATCTTCCACGGAACCGTCCCGTCCACGGCCGAGGCGGACATGTCGTCGCCGCCCATGAGCCCGTGGGAACTCCCCGCATTCCAGCGCACGTTGCACAACGTGCTGCTGCGCATGGTGTCCCCCGAGGGAGGAGAGCTGGCGCGCCGCAGGGTGCCTCGCGCCGAGCTGGAGTATCCCCTCCCGGAGGAGAATTCCCGCGTCCAGCGGGTCCTCCACACCCTGGAGACCTGCCGCCTGGTGGTGGCCAGCGATGAGGAGGGGCCCTGCGTCGAGCCCGCTCACGATGCCCTGCTCTCCTCCTGGCCCCGGCTCCATGACTGGGCCCGCCACGCCCAGCGCGAGTTGCTCCTGCTGCGCCGGGTCTCTCATGCCGCCGCCGAATGGCACCGCCACCACCAGTCCCATGACTTCCTCTGGGCGGATGCGCGCCTGGATCAACTCGGTCTGCCGCCAGGGCTCCCACGCGGCGCCGGACGCCTCCTGGCCCTGCCCGTCGTTCCCCCCGGCGGCACCTCCACCGAGCTGCTGGACTTCAACGCCGCCGAGAGCGGGTTCCTCCACGCCAGCGCGCGGCGTCGGCGCGCCCTGCGCACCCTCCGCTCCACGCTCGTGCTCACGGTGGCCACCCTGCTCGTCACGCTCACCGTGGCGGCCCTCTTCCAGGCCGACAGGGCGACGAACAACGCCCGGGAAGCACAACGCCAACAACGAATCGCCGAGGACAACGCCCGGGAGTCACTCCGGCAGAAGAACCTGGCCCTGCTCAGCGCACAGATACCGCATGCGCGGAGTCTCCTGCCGACGGATCCCACCAGGGCGATGCTGGTTCTCCTGGCGATGAATACCCGGAAGGAGTTTCCGGACAGCGAATGGATGCAGACCGCGCTGGACACCAGTCAGCACGCCATCAGCAGCGCCATCCTCACTGGACACAGCGCGGAAATCTACTCGGCCCGGTTCAGCGCCGATGGCACCCGCGTCCTCACCGCATCCGCTGATGGCACCGCCCGCCTCTGGCGGGCCGATGGCACTGGGACTCCCATCGTCTTTTCGGCCAATGAAGAGAGCGTGAACTCTGCGGTCTTCAGCCCCGATGAATCACACATCCTCACCGCGTCGGACGATGGCATCGTCCGTCTCTGGCGAGCCGATGACGCGAGAACGCCCGTCAGAGTCTGGCGCCATGGTGACTCGGTGGAATCCGCGGTCTTCAGTTCCGATGGCTCGCGCATCCTCTCCGCCTCGACCGAGGGCATGGATGGCACGGCGCGCCTCTGGCGGATTGACGGCACGGGACAGCCCGTCGTCTTCAGAGGTCATTTCTATGGAGCAGACTCCGCGAGCTTCAGTCCTGACGAGCGCCATATCCTCACCCGCGCTGGCGATCACACCGCCTACCTCTGGAACGCCAACGGCGTGGGTCCGCCACTCATCCTAAAAGGCAACAGCAAGATAGCCACCTTCAGTCCCGATGGCTCCTCGATCCTCACGGCCTCCGCGCAAGGAGACGCCCACCTCTGGCGCATCAATGGCTCCCTGAAGTCCCGTTTCAAGGCACAAGAGGACAAGGTGAACTTCGCGACTTTCAGTCCGGATGGAGCCTATGTCCTCACCGCGTCGGACGACGGCACCGCCCACCGCTACCTCGTCGGGAATTCCGAGGAGCCCGACATCCTCGATGGCCATACAAGCGCGGTGAACTTCGCGGCCTTCAGCCCGGATGGGGCCTATGTCCTCACCGCGTCGGACGACAGCACCGCCCGCCTCAGGCGCGCGGATGGCACGGGAACATCCATCATCTTCTTGGGACATACGCGCCCGGTGAAGATCGCCACCTTCAGCCCGAATGGAACCCAGGTCCTCACCGCGTCGGACGACGGCACTGCCCGCCTCTGGCGCATTCATGGCGATCCCCCTCCACCCTTTTTCGACGTCGAGACCAATAGCTGGCCTGCCGCCACACCCAGTCCCGATGGATCCCTCATCGTCATCGCCACCAACAACACCGCTGAGATCTGGCGCATCGAGGACAAGAAACGACTCGCCGTCTTGCCGGACCATAAGGCGCTGGTGAACAGCGCTGTCTTCAGCCCCGACGGGACCCAGCTCCTCACGGCCTCGGACGATGGAAGTGCCCGCCTCTGGCGCACCGATGGAACGGGAACACCCCTCGTCTTCCAGCACTCTCGACAGGCGCTCACCTCCGCTATTTTCAGCCCGGATGGCACGCATATCCTCACCGTGTCCAGCAGCACCGCTCGCCTCTGGCGCGCCAACGGCGAGGCGACCTCCTTCGTCTTTCCTAGCCCAGGCGAAGATCACCCCCCCGCCATTTTCAGCCCGGATGGCACCCACGTCCTCATCATTTCCGAGGATAACGTCGTCCGCCTCTGGCCCACCAGTCGTTCAGGATCTCCCGTTGTCTTCTCGGGTCATCAAGGCCAGGTGAACTCCGCTGTCTTCAGCCCCGACGGCTCCCGGATCCTCATCGCATCCACCAATCGGACGGCCCGCATCTGGCGTGTCCATGAGCCAGACAAGTCCATTGTCCTTCCAGGACACACGGGCGAAGTGAACTCCGCGGTCTTCAGTAGCGATGGTTCTCGAGTTCTCACCGCGTCGGACGACCGCACTGCCATCCTCTGGCGTGCCGACACCGGAGGAGAGTTGGATCGCTATCCAGGGCATCTGCGTGAGGTGTTCTCCGCGGACTTCTCCCCCGATGGCACCCGGATCATCACCACCTCCGGTGATGGCACCGCCCGCCTGTGGCCAATCGACAAACAGACTACGCCCTTGATCTTCAACAATGACTCGACCCCAGGTGCGCTCCTCATGCGGAATGGCACACGCCTCGTCACCTTCTCCAATGACATGTTCCGCGTCTGGCCGCTTGATCCCGATACCCTGACCGAGGAACTCCAGAAGATGACCACCGTGTGTCTCACCGCTCCCGAGCGCGAACAGAACCTCCTCGAGACGCCCACCCAGGCACAAGAGGAATACGAGCGCTGTGAGCGCTCGCATGGGCGGCTGCCGTGAGGCTCAGTCCCAACGGGAGACCCGGGCCCGGAGGGAGTCGTTGGCGTGGAGGGTTCGCGTGCTCACGGCGGTATTGCGCCAGGCGAACTTCCCCGAGGCGTGGACGCCGATAACCAGCCCCGTGCTCAAGTCGAACAGGGGTGAGCCCGAGTTGCCCGACAGGGTCGTGCAGTCGTGGAACAACCGCTCGCCCTCGGCTCCCACCAGTTCCCCCGGCGAGGCCCGCATCACGCCGTAGACATTCTCGAAGAGCGCGTCCATCCAAGGCGGGTTGCCATCGCTGAAGAGCGGATAGCCCACCCCGAGCACCCGCCGGGCGCGCGAGTCCGCGGGTCGTCGCGCCAGCCGCAAGCCCCCGTCCAGCGGCCCCTCGGCTTCCATCTCCAACAGGGCCACGTCCTCCGAGGGGTGACGCGCGAGAACGCCCCTGATCGACACGGTGCGCTCCGCGTTCCGCTCATCCGCGTCGAAGCGGGCGACGAAGTGCCCTCGCGCCAGGTCCTCGCGCTCCTGCTCCAGCTTGTCCGCCACGTGGGCGCTGGTCACCAACACCCGGGGGGCCACCTGGAACGCCGTCGCCAGGGGAATGCCCCAGCGCCAGCCGAGCGAGGCGATCCCCGGCAGTTGCGCCACGAGCACGGCCCGGACCGCCTCGTCCATCTCCAGCGAGGAATGGAGCGGCAAGCGCCCCCGCTCGATGCGCAGGGCCGGCCGCGCCATGCGGATGGCCACCTCCAGTACCTCGGACTCGACGGGCAACAGCCGGCTGCCGACGCGAAGCTTGTCGAGCGCCCTCCGGGCCACCACCCGGTCCACACTCAACGCGACCGCGGCCTCGAAGCCAACGAGCGCCCGAGGCCCCGGCCAGAGCTCCTCGATGGCCCTGCCTCCCAGGGCGCGCTCCAACCGGTGCCGGAGCGAAGTCATCTCATCCATGCGCGCGCTGTTTCCTCTCAAGGCAGTGGACGGGGGTCCAACCAGAACCGGATGTGCTTCACCGCGTACCGGTCCCGACCGCCACTCTGCATCAACTGTTCCAGGGAGACCGGCGGTGCTCGGGTGAGCCGGGAGTGGGAAGTGCCGAGCAGGCGCAGATCCACGGGAAACTCCGAGGCGATGACCACGAGGGACTCGGGGCGCGCGTCCTGACGGGGCGTGGACTCGGGCCATTCGAGCTCCAGGCCCACGAGCGTCCCATCCGGCCCGGCGCCCAGGGTCTCCACCCGGCCGCTCCCCAGCACCATCCCCGAGGGCTGCGAGGCATTCAGCAAGGAGATGGCCCCCCCGACGCCCACGTCGAGGACCGAGACGTGGAGGCGGGCGTGGCCACGAGCGCGGAGGCGGACATAGACGCGCTCTCCCGCGTGCAGGCTGGCCCCCGTCGTGGGAAGCGGGAAGGCACGGCGAGCGGACACCCGACCCCACTCGAGTTCGAGCCACTGCGTGAAGCGCTCCGAATCGCCGCCATCGCCGAGCTCGCGCAGCGCCTGGGCCCGGGCCAGGACCTCCAGGACGTGGAGCACCCCCGGGACGCTGGAGGGGGTGAGCGGCAGGGGATGGACGATTCCGTCCAGCCCCGAGTCAAGAACGTCCACGCCTCGCTCGCCGAGCCGGACGTGGGCGAGCACGGGCGCTCGCTCCTCCATGGACGCCTGACGGACGAAGAACGAGGTCCGAAGTGCTTCCCGCAGGCGGGAAAGAAGTGGCGCATGGGCGTCCCATGAGCCCTCCAACACCACGGCGCGCCGGGGTTGCTGGGAGCGGCGCGGGAAGGCGGGAGCCCCCGTGGGGACGAGAGCCGAGTCCCTGCGCTCCAGCGCCACCCGGCTGGAACCGCCCCGCACCTCGAGGACC
Source organism: Cystobacter fuscus DSM 2262 (assembly GCF_000335475.2). Classification (NCBI taxonomy): domain Bacteria; kingdom Pseudomonadati; phylum Myxococcota; class Myxococcia; order Myxococcales; family Archangiaceae; genus Cystobacter; species Cystobacter fuscus. The sequence continues at coordinate 56,734 of NZ_ANAH02000005.1, forward strand.
CGAGCGAACGCCAGGGCACGGGCCTCGTCCGGACCGTTGGCGCCCAGCGGCATGACGGCGTATTCATCGCCCTCCCGCACCCCGTGCAGACGCCCTCCCCGCAGCCAGTGGTGGCCGCGCTCGGGGTAGTAGGCGAGGGAGGACTCGTGCTCGAGCTCCTCGAGCTGGAACAACAATCGCCGCTCGGGGCCCTCGAGCTCGGGCCGTTGCTGGGGACAACGGGCGAGGACCCGCTCCCGGATGCGCCGGCCGAGCTGACCCCAGGACACCCGGAGCCCGCGCGCCTCGTCGAGCACCTCGAGGAAGGCATCGGTCAGCAACCCGGTGCGCACGCCTCGCGCGTTGGTGTACTCGTAGGCCTGTTCGTCGAGCGCCGCGGCCACCAGCCGCACCGCATGCGGGTTGCTCTCGATGTGGCGGCCCCCCAGCGCCTGACCCTGGGCCTGGAGCCGCTTCAGGTGCGCGCACACGACGGGCAGCGGCACCACGGGGAGCGCCCTCGGCACCAGGTCCACGCCCCGGAACATGCGCGACGCGAAGCAACAGTCGAGCACGACGGTCACGTTGCGTGTCCTCGACGTCAGCTCCTCCAATAGCGCCGACAGCTCGAGGGCGGTGATGCCACGGAAGTCCTCTTCCGTGGAGAGCGCGAAGTCCGCCGGCACGATGAACTGGACGCCGGAGCCCGGCTCGGGAGCCCAGGCCCCGTGCCCCGCGTAATAGACGAAGGCCGCCTCGTCCGGAGCACACCGGGCGATGAGGTGGCGGTAGAGCTGGAGGATGCGCTCGCGCGTCGCCTCTTCTCCCATGCACATGGTGACGTCGAAGCCGAGCGCACCGAGCGCCTCCGCGACCCGCCGCGCGTCTCCCAACACGCCGGTCAGTCCATAGGTCTGGCATCCGAGGATGAGGGCCTGTCCACGCATCGCCGGGCCTGCCAGCAAACCCCATGCCTCGAGTGTGGGCAGGAGCGTCCACCGAGGGATGAAAGCATCCATGCCTCTCGTGCGAACACACGCCGCCGTGGTCGTTTTCGTCCATCGCGTGGAAACCAGGAGGAGCCCCTCGCCGGGTGGGTCCATGGGCCATGGGAGGGCCGGCCCAGGGAAGCAGGGACGACGGGTTCGCGGGGGAGCCCGCGCGAGCGGCACGGCGGTTGCTCATGCCTCCCCACGCCATCACTGGCACGTCGTCATCCACCCAGGCATCTCATCGAGGCTTCTCATATGACTCTCAATCCAACCCTGTCCGCCGTCTCCTCGCGCTCGACGCGGGGGAATCCTTTCAACGTGGCGTTCGCCGATCTCTACCTTCAATTGCTGAGTCCTCGTGGCCCTGGCGGCAATCGCATCCAGAAGCTGGGCATCGCCGCGGCCACTCCGGACGCCGCCCCTGGCGGAGACGGCGCGCTGGAGCAATGCCTGTCCCAGCTCCTCGGGCGGGAGGTGCGGCTGAGCGAGCCTCAACGCCACGCATTCAAGCGCCTCGCGGAGCTGCCGGAGCTCGCCACGCTGTCGCCCTGGAGCAACCAGGTGCGACACGAAGAAGTGAAGGAGATGGTCTCCGCCTCGAGCCTGTATGACATCTACCTGGCGCTTCTCAAACCAGACGGCGGCCTCATGAAGCGGTTCAAGGCGGTCCAGGCCGCCGCCGCCCTCTACGAGCCGGGCACGCCCGGCAGCGGCGACACGCTGGAGCAGGAGCTGTCCCGGCTCGTCGGGCGGCCCGTGCGGCTGAGCGAGCCGCAGCTGCGCTGCTTCAAGGAGCTGCTCGTGGATGAGCCCGCCTTCGCCCATATCGCGCCCTGGGAGGATCTCACCGCGAGCTGGTGAGACCGCGCCGCCATGAACGCCACGATTGACTCCACCTACCAGGGGGTAGTGGCCCAGCTCCCCCTGGAGCTTCGCGATCCGGCGCGGGGGCTGCTGTTCGAGCTGGGACTCGCCCACACGCCCGACATGGGCTGGGCGGACGTCTTCCAGCTCCCGCCCAGCAGGGATCTGCCCCTCTTCGCCCTGTCCTCCGAGCACGCTCCCTCCGAGCCCGCGCTCGAGGCGTTTCGGAGGGCCCACCACGGCGCGTGTTTCTACAACGTGCTGGTGGATCGCCTGGCGGACCACCAGGCCGCCGCCACGCCCGAGCGGGAGCACCTGGCGGCCCATTTCCTGGCGTACTGGCGGCGGAGCCTCGCCGAAGCCGAGGGCGGCACGGGCCCCCGGGTGGAGTCCATCGAGCGGAGCATCAGGGCCTGGCGCCTGGGCGTCGGGCTCGAGCAGGCGGCGCTGGCCCGCCGGACGCTCCGCCTCGCGCGCTATGGCCGCTCCATCCTGCTCAAGCTCGGGTGGGCGGGACTGGCCAGCGAGTGTCTGTTGCACCAGCGGGGGGAGTCGCACCGGAGTCCACACTTCCGGCGCGCCTTCTTCCTGCTCGCGGTGGGCATGCAGTGCGTGGACGACGCGGCGGACAGCGCCGAGGACGAAGCCGTCCATGGCGTGAGCCTTCCCACCGCGCTGGGTTTTCCACCCCCCGCGCTCTTCAGCGCTGGAGCCCTGTTGACGAGAGCCGCCGGAGCCGCGGCGGCGCACGGGGGATTCGGGCACTTCGCCCACTGGCTGTCCCACCGCGCGCGGGAGTTGGAAGGGATTCGCGCGCGGCGCATCCGCCCCGAGGACAACCTCGCGGGAATGGTCATCGCATCCTCATTGGAGGCCGTATGTCTCTCCGTGGCCGGGCCTACCCACGACAACACCGTGGGTACCAGCTCCTCCGTCAGCTCGATGTAGTCCCCTCACGCGAGGAATTGTCCTATCTGGACTTCTCGATCGTCTCGCCGCTGCCCGGGGCGGACGGCCGTCCGCTGCCCGTTCCCGCGAGCTGGGTGCCCTTTCCCTCCGTGGGCGAGGAGCGACTGTATGTGTCTCCCTCCGTCGACGAGGGGGCGCTGCCCGCGCGCTTCATCCAACCCCTGCTCTGCCGCGGGCGGGGTCATCCCGCGTCCGGGGTGGGCTACATCGGCGTGGACAGCCGGGTCTGGATGGACGAGCGCTACACGGGCGAGTCGACTCCCGTCCCGGGCTCTCCCGCCCCGGAGCTGGAGCAACCCGAGTTCGGTGTGCCCCGCCCCCGGCTCTCCGTCGAGGCCCTGCTGCATTCCCTCGGGTTTGCCTCACCGCACCTCCCCGCCCGGCACTGGGATGGCCATGCGGGTGCCCCGGTGCGGGTGGCCGTCATCGACACGGATTGCGGCGGATGGGACGTGCTGCGCGGCCTGGATGAAACCTCCCTCCTTCACGCCACCTCGGAACGGGGGTCGTGGTTTCCCCGGAGTCCTCAGCCACCGGAGCCCTCGCGGAGCGTGGCGGGCCATGGCGTGGTGATGGCCGCGGCGGTCGAGGCGGTGGCGCCCGGCGTACGCCTGGGCTTGTTCGAGATTCCCCTCGCCCATGACTCGTTCCTCCATGTCACCGACCTGGCGGCGGCACTGGCCCGGGCGGTGGGGGAATGGGGAGCGGATGTCGTCCTGGTGGCCATGGCCCATGGCGGTTGGGGTGTTCCCGCCCACCTGCGCGCCATCCTTCGTGGGTGCGCCCGGAGTGGCCGGGGCGGACGGGGCGCGCTCATCGTGTGTTGCACGGGGCGCATCGATCAGAACCGCGATGTTCACGGAGACAGCGCGGTGCTCGCGAGCGACGACTTCAACGCGCAGCCCTGGGTCATTCCCGTGGCGGCCTGCGGCCTCGGGGGTGGCTGGTACCGGCTTCATGGCACGCCCCTCGGGCGCCTGGGGCCCTCCGTCGAGCTGTGCGCGCCCGGGGAGCTCGTCACGTTTCCGGCCATCGGGGCGGCGGACGACTCGAGCCTCGCCGCGGCACTGGTGGCTGGCACCGCCGCTCGCATGGTCGCCACCCATCCAGGGCTGCGTCTCACCGAGTTCCGCCAGCTCCTGCGAGCGACCGCCGTGAAAACCCCTCCAGAGGAGAACCCCTCGGCCACGGGCCTGGAGGCCCATCACTTCAATGACTGGGACCAGGGCGGGCACAACTTCAAGCTGGGCCATGGACGGCTCGATGCCCTGGGGGCCTGTCTGGCCGCCGCGGATCCCGTCTGCTTCGCCTTGCTGGCCACGCGCACGCCTGCGTCCGTTCCAGGCTCCCCCGCCGAAGTGGAAAGGAATCAGGAGGCCGCCCGGAGCTGGGAGGCCTCCTCGTGGAGCGGTGCGCCCCATGAACCCCTGCTCCGACGCTACCTGTCCCTGCGGGGTTGTTTCGTCCCCCTCGTCCTGCGTGACAGCCCGCTGCGGGACGCGCTCTTCTGGCTCGCGCGCCACCTGTGTGCCCTGCGGCGGCACGGCGGCCTCGCGACGTGGCCCGTGGACGGAATCGACCATGGTGCCCTGAAGGACCGGTGCCTCCACGTGTTGGAGGTGCTGGGTGAGGCACTCGAACAATCCCCTCCGGAAGTCCCCACCAGCGAGGCGTCGCGCTGGCTCTACACCCTGATGCGTCGGTTGGAGGCCACACCGTCCCAGACCATCGCGCGGTTCCTCGCCAAAGCCCTCGCCTTTCCATCGGGGGCGTCCGGCTAGACTCCACCCGTCTCTACCCAGGAGCGAGAATGAGTCCAGCACCGAGTTCGCGAGGACGACACCAGGGCGGCCCGTGGCTGCTCATACCGGGAGTCCTCGCGCTCGTGCTCACGGGGCTCGCGGCTCACGGGGCCTGGAGCACCCGGGGAAGGCCCTTCCCTTCCCTGATGGTGGACGCCTATCACTTCTATTCCCTGGTGCTGCTGCCCTCGTGGGATCCACGGACATCGATCGGAGGCCACCCGTGGCCGTCCACCGAGCCCCTCCCGCTGGCGCGCCACCGGTTGGTGGCCGTGAATGAAAAATCCCTCTCCACACACGGGCCACTGAGCTCCCCCCTGGAACTCTATGCCCTCGCGGGGGAAACCTGCTCCGACGCCAGGGTTTCGCTGCGCTTCGAGGACCCCTGGGGCAACTCCCTCCCCGTGGACGTGGACGGCGGCTGCCTGGACTTCGACGAAATCCTGCTCTTCTTCGTCACCTACGTGCTGGCGGCCTGGATGGTGCTCTGGTCCGGCGGGTTGGTCCTGACGCTGGGCAGCCGCCCCGCCGCCCGCCGGGCCTTCGTGGGGTGGTCGGCCGTGACCTTCCTCTTCCTGCTGTCCTTCTACGACTACCACACGACCGCGTGGCTCGCGCCGCTCTTCTCCGTCTCGAAGGTGGGCCTCATGCTCAGCGCGCTCTGGCTCGCCTACGCCTTTCCCTCGCCTCCCGCGCGCGGGACGGTGGGCCTGCGCCGCCTGCTCTCCGCGCTGACAGTGCTGGGGGCCGCGACGGCGTTGGGCCTCGTGGCCGCGCGCTTCACGGGAACGGACATCGAGCCCGTGCGCAATACCACCGATCTGTTGCTGGCCCCCTGCATCGCCGCGCTGGCCCTCGCCGTCCTCCTCCGGCTGCGCCGCGGCACGGGATTGGAGCGCGCGGAGTTGATCACCGCCTCCGGAGGACTCGTCGCCACCCCCCTGCTGATCGCGCTCATGCAGGTGTTCTCCCTGTGGACCGGCAGGGAGATCCGGCACCTGGCACTGCCCTTCATCATCCTCGTCCTCCCGCTGTCCATCGGCTACGCGCTGATCCGCCACAACATCCTGGAGGCCCGGGTCGTGCTCACCCCGAGGATGCTGCGGGTTCCGCTCGTCCTCGGCGCCCTGCTCTTGTCCGTGCTCGGAACGTACCTGATCCATCTGGCGACCCGGAGCGGACCCACACAGCTCCTGCTGCTGCTGCTCATCGGCGGAGCGCTCTTCACCGCGTTGATGGTGCTCGCCCACCAGTTGCAGGTGCGCCTGTTCTTTCCCGCCACCCTGGCGTTCCGCGGCACCATCGAGAGACTCAGTGATCGGCTGGCGGCCCTGCGTGATGCGCCCACCATCCGGCGGACCCTGGAGGAGACGGTGATGCAGGCCGTGCCCACCCTCTCGGCCAGGATCCTCGAGCCCTCGGCCCCACGTGAACTCCCCCACCTGCCCCCGGAGGCCCTGGAGGAACTCGCGCGGGGCGCCCATGTCTGGACGGCGCAGAGCCCCCGCGAGCGGCACCTGCTGATCCCCATGCGCTCGCTGGGAGAACTGCGGGCCGTGCTGTTCATCGCCCCCAAGCGCAAGGGCGCCCTCTATACCCAGGAGGATCTCCAACTGCTGGAGACCCTCGCCAGCCTGGGCGCCCTGGCGCTCCACAACGCCGAGGCCGTCCAGGAGCTGGAGTCCCTCCGGCGCCTCGAGGTGGGGGCGGCGCACCTGGAGAAGCAACTGACCCTCAGCGCGCTCAGCGAGGAGGTCTGCCACGAGATGGTCTACCCGCTGAGCTTCCTGCAGGATCTGCTCCGGCGGGGCGCCGACGGCCAACCGCTCGGGGAGGAGGATCTCTCCTTCGCCAGGGAAGAGGTCGAGCGCATGAGGCGGATGCTGGACTCCCTGCGGCGGCTCCAGCTTCCCCGGCCCGAAGTCGGTCCGATCCCCCTGCTCGGCCATGCCCAGCGGGCGCTGCAGCTCATCCGGGAGTCCATCCAGCGCAAGCGGCTGTCCGTCCTGGTGGAGATCGACCCCGCGCTGACCGTTCGCGCGGAAGGAGACTCCCTGGTCCAACTGCTCAGCAACCTCCTGCGCAACGCGGCCCAGGCGGCGCCCGAGGAGGGCACCATGGGCATCCGTGCGCGATGGGGCGCGGAAGGACAGCTCATCGAGGTCTGGGACACGGGGCCCGGCATCCCGGAGGAGGTCGCCCAGGTGCTCTTCACCCATCGCCGCGTCAGCACGAAACAGGACGGCCATGGCATCGGTCTGACCGTGGTCCAACGCATCGCGCATAACTTCCGCTGGCAGGTCTTCTACCTACGAGAGTCCGATCGCACCCTCTTTCGTCTGACCCTTCCGCCTTCGCCTTGACCATCCCCATGAACGAACAACAGCCACTGCGGGTCTTGCTCGTCGATGACGAGCGCATCGCGCTCAAGAGTTTCGCCAACCTCCTGGAATCCCTCGGGAACGCCGTCCCCTACCGGGCCAGCTCGCTGGAGGAGGCCCGGCAGATCCTGGAGGAAGTCCTCATCGACATCGCGTTCATCGACCTGCAGCTCTCGCAGGACATCCGCAACCGGGATGGCCTCACGCTCATCCAGGAGCTTCGCGAGCGCTACCAGACGGTGCCCATCGTGGTGAGCGGGCACAGCCAGGTCCATGAGGTCCGCGAGGCCATGAAGTTGGGGGCCGAGGACTACGTGCTCAAGACGGAGCTCGAGCAACGGGTCTCGATCATCCTCAATGCCCTGCGCCGCAAGCTCGAACTCAAGGAGGAGTTGCTGGACCTCCGGGCGAGGGGCCCCGCCGACACGACCTTGGGCCTGGTGGGCACCTCGGTGTCCATCCAGAACCTGCGCGCGCTGATCCAGCGGGTGGCCACGGCCAACAGCCAGGAGCTGTTTCCGGTGCTCATCCATGGACCCACGGGCTCGGGAAAGGAGCTGGTGGCCCAGGCCATCCACAAGCTCGGCCCCCACCCCTCGGATCCCTTCTTCGACGTGAACTGTGGCGCGCTCGCCGAGACGCTGATCGAGGATCAACTCTTCGGCCACGTGCGCGGTGCCTTCACGGACGCCCATACGGACAAGGAGGGGTACTTCACGCTGGTGCGGCGGGGCACGCTCTTCCTGGACGAGGTGGCGGAGTTGAGCCTGTCGCTCCAGGCGAAGCTGCTGCGCGTGCTGGAGACCCGGCGCTTCCGGCCCGTGGGCCCCACGGCGCGCGAGCAGCTCTTCCAGGGGAGGATCGTCGCCGCGACGCATGTCGACCTCAAGGAGCGGGTCCGGGAGAAGCGCTTCCGGGAGGATCTCTTCCACCGGCTCAACGTGCTGCGCATCCTCGTGCCGCCGCTGTCGGATCATCGCGAGGACATCCCGGCGCTCGTCCAGCACTTCGCCGCCCGGCAGCACCGGCCCATGCAGTTCACCCAGCGGGCCATCGAGCAGCTCAGCCGGCGGCCCTGGCCGGGCAACGTGCGTGAGCTGCGCAACGCCATCACCCGGCTGGCCATCCTCGCGGAATCCGAGAGCATCGACGTGGACACCCTCGAACTCTACCTGCCGCTGGAGTCCGAGTTCTCGCTGGGAGGCGCGCTCTCCGATGAACTGGGGCAGATGGTGCGCAAGCTCCTGGCACTTCCGGTGAAGGACAGGCTCGACGCCATCACCAAGGCCATCGTCCTCGCGGCCGTGGAGCAGGCCCGGGGCAACAACACGGAGGCCGGCAAGGTGCTCGGCCGCAGCCGCAAGTTCGTGGAGCGCTACCTCAAGAAGCTCGCCAAGGGAGGCAAGGACTCGCCCTCGGAGGAAGAGGACGAGGAGGATTCGTAGCACCTCGGGCGCACCTGCTTCGCGAAGGCCGTGGACGATTTCGTCCATCACCCTCCACCTCCTGGTCGGAATCGTCCAGGGTGGGAGTGATTTCCAAGCAGGTGTTCCGCTGAAAGGGCCTTGGCGGGGGTGTTGGCGCGCGAATTGCTAACCATCCCACACGGCTCCCTCGGGAGCTGGACGTACGCCACACCACGCAAGGCCACATCACGAGCGGACGGGCCAGGCATTTTGTTTCCTACGGGCAGGAGGGTGTTGCTCAAGGGGGGGCACCCTCCTGCCCGGTGGGAATCCACGTCAGCGCCTGTGCGGCAAGGTTCCCGGGCACCTGGGGATTCGTCCACGCGCGGAGCGGAAACGCTCTTCAAACATCACGGCAGGAGTCTTCATGTATCGCATCACGCTTCTTTCGCTCGCGGTCTTCGTCACCGCGTGTGAAGGCGAGCCCAGGAAGCGCCCTCCCGCATCCCTGGCGGTCCACACCTCCGCGAAGCATGCGCCCATGCGAGCATCCGCGCTCGTCGCCGAAGAGCAGTGGATTTCCACCCGGAAGAACACTCCGGCGACGGTCACCCTCTCCGCGAGTGGCACGGAGGGAGGCCCCCTCGACTACGCCATCGTCACGGGACCAGCCTCCGGCGGACTGGAGCAGAACGGCGCATCGGTGATCTACCTCCCCCATCCCGGTTTCGCGGGCAGCGATTCCTTTACCTACCGGGCGAGTGATGGCGTCTCCCAGGATTCTGTCGCGACGGTTCACCTCCAGGTCATCAACGTCCCCCCCGTTGCCCACTATCATCTGGCCTGGGTTGAGAAGAACGGATCCAAAGCCATCACGCTGTCGGCCACGGATGCGGATGGAGAGGAGCTGACCTACGCGCTCGTCAAGAGCCCTGGCCATGGGACCCTGCGACAGACCGGAGCCAGGGTGCTCTACACTCCCGAGACCGGCTTCACGGGAGCGGACTCCTTCACCTTCCGGGCCCTCGACTCCACGACCCATGGGAACACCGCGACGGTCTCCCTCGTGGTCGTCAACGACGGAGCGTGCATGGAGTACGCGGGCCGATGGGTCTCCACGGGAAGCCTGAGTGGACCCCGAATCGGACATACCGCCACCCTCCTCGAGGATGGCCAGGTGCTCGTGTCCGGGGGATTCAACAAATCCACTGAATTGTATGATCCGCTGCTGGGGACCTGGTCTCCTGGAGCGAAGGCCCGGGCCGATCAACGCCACCACACCACCACGCGGCTTCCCGACGGACAGGTGCTCATGGCTGGCGGCGATGGAAGCCAACCGGGAAGCTTCACACAGTTGTACGACCCCACCACCCGGTGGTGGATGCCTGGCGCGCCCATGAATTCAGCGCGGCAGGATCACTCCGCCACGCTGCTTCCCGATGGCCGGGTGCTCGTCACGGGCGGCGGTGACACCGACTCTGGCGCCGTTCGCGACTCGGCCGAGCTGTATGAATCCACCACCCATCAGTGGTCACCCACCCACCCCATGACCACGGCGCGGCAGACCCATACGTCCACCCTGCTGCACGACGGCCGGGTGCTCGTCACGGGTGGCCGCGATGCCAGCGGCAAGCGGCTCGCCTCCGCCGAGTTGTATGAGCCCACGCTCGGAACCTGGACGAGGACCAGGGACATGGCGGTCGCACGCGGCGATCACACCGCGACGGTGCTGCCGGACGGCCGGGTGCTCATCACGGGTGGGGCCGAGTCCCATGAAAACAGCCAGACGTCCGAGTTGTATGATCCCTCGCTCGGAACCTGGACGGCCACGGGGGACATGTTGAGGGCGCGTCGCCATCACACCGCGTTGCTGCTGCCTGGCGGTCAGGTGTTCGTCGTGGGGGGGTACAACGACAGGGAGGGAATCCTGTCCCTCGCGGAGCTGTTCGATGCCCACTCGGGAGTCTGGAAGTCCGCCGGTTGCTCGAGCGTGAGCCGGTGGGGGACCACCGCCACGCTGCTGTCTGGACCCGAGCGGGTGCTGATCGCCGGCGGAGTCAGCAACGAGGACCAGTCCTCGGTCGACCTGTACTTTCCGGCCAATCGCTGACGCCCAGGAGAAGCGAGGCGGGAGGGCACACACGAAACGTGCGAGCCCTCCCGTCGGCCTCTTCGACAGGGTCGACAAATCCCTAGAACTCGGGCCCGGGTCCCAGCTTGAGCAGGAAGGTGTCCGTTCCCACGGGGGTGAGCGGCCCCTTTCCAAAGTCTTCCGTGTGCGAGAACTGGCCGAAGAGCAAGGTGTTGCCGTTGCCCTCTCCCGAGGGTGCCGCGCTCACCACCTGCTCTTTGAAGAGCTCTCCCGGCCCGCCGGAGCGGATGAAGAAGCGATTCCACAGCAGCTTGCCCTCGAGGTTGAAGCGGCGGGCGAAGAGGTGGGGATTCTGGATGGGATCCGTCGAGCCTGGCGCGGGCGTTGGGAAGTCGCGGGAGAGCCCCGCCACGACCACGCGGCCCGCGGGCTCGACGGCGACCACCGGCTGCTCGGTGCGGCCCAGGCTCTTCGCCCAGCGAGGAGCGCCCGTCGATTCCGCCACGAACAGGAAGGAACGCGCCTCGCCCAGCGAGTCGTTGCCCCAACTGAACTCTCCGCCCCGAAGCACCCCCGCCCCCACCACGGTGCCCTTGGCGCTCAAGCCAATGCTCGTCACCTCGCCATGGCTCTGGGGGAAGGCCTTGAGCCAGCTCCACCGCCCGTCGGGGTACAGGGTGGCGAGGAAGGGAGACCCCACCGACGAGCTGAAGGTGCCGATGGGAGTCTGAAGCACACCGAAGAAGGAACCGCCCAGGGCCACCCCGCCGCCGGGCTGCGCCGCCAGGCTCACTGCATCCGCCCGATAGCCATTACATTGCGGCTCCCCTACCCGCGTCCGCCAGAGGACCTCGCCAGAAGGAGCGAGCCGGTAGATCGCCCCTTCCATCAGGGAGCACTGACGCTCGGGCGAATAGGGGTAGGTGGCCCGGACACTCACGAAAACGCCATCCTCCCGGCTGGCCACGAGTGCCAGGGCCGCCTCGGGGATGGACGAGAAGGAGCTGGACCACTGGAGCTCTCCACTCGGGGTCATCCTGGACACGTGCAGACCCGACAGCGGGCCCGACCCGAGGTTCACGCTGCCTTCGTGGACCTCGGTGAGGAGATAGAGATCTCCCGTCGGCCCCACGCTCAAGAAGAGCCTGCCCCAGACGTCTTCGGGCGGAGTCCCCACCGAGGCGACCAGGGGAAACTCCCGGGTCCACTGCACCTGTCCCGCGACCGAGAAGCGGCTGATGACGAAGCGCGCGTCGCTGCCCGACGCGGTGTGCGGCCCCCCCGTCGAGCCCCGCGCCGAGGCGGTATAGAGGGCCTGCCCATCGCTCGAGGCCGCCACGCTCGACGCGAAGGCCTCTCCCGGCTGGGCCTCGTGGCGCAGCCAGATCGTCTCGCCCACCGCGGCTGGGTTGGGTGTGGACCCGCCGCCATCGGGACGAGGGGGAGTACCGGCATCACCGCGAGGGGGCGTACCGCCGTGACCGGGAGACGTGCCTCCATCGTTGCCAGGGGAACCCGCGTCGCCGTTGCCAGGTGAGCCAGGAAAGCCCGCGTCCGGAGTTCCCTCTCGAGCGTTTTCACAGGAAGCGGTGGCCTCGCAATCTCCGGGTTGCGGAGAGGGCTCACTGTCTCCACATGCCACGGCGCCCAGACACAGCCCCAGCCACACCACCCGCCATCGCCATCCGCTCAAGGTGTCTTCCTCCCCCACCACGCACGCCACGCGCGAAACGGTGCTCACGGTGAGTGGAGGAGCCAAGGCACACGGGAGTCCACTCAATGCCTGACTGTCGGCGAGTACCCAGGGAAGAGGTTCAGTGACAGAAACTTCGGCCCGGAAAACGGGTGGGAGGACGTCACATGATGAACGATGTCCTCATGCGCTCCGCTTGCTCCCTTGCCGTGGAGTGCGCAGGAATCGATGACCCAATGGGAGGCAGATCTCGTGCAAAACCTTGAAGAGTAGGAGAAGTCCCGCCTGAGCGAGGCGCGAGATAGGAAGAGCACTCTCTTGGGGACTCCCGGGTTCAATCCGGTCACCGAAGAGGATGGAAACCCTGGCAGCCAAGGCCAGCGCAAGGAGAGGGAGAACTACCCCAGTACTCCGTGCTTGAGCCGGTTACGTGGCTCTCCCGCACTTTGAGTGCTCGTCACTCGGGCGGCGAGCAGCATGCGGCGGAGCAGCAAACTTCCCGACTCACGAAACACATGAAGTGCGGGAGAGCAACTAAAACGGGGCAGGCTCACCTCTCCGACAGCATGGTGAGGTGCCGCAGCAACGAGCGCGACTCCACGCCTCGCCCTACAAGATGACCCATTACAGCGTGTCGCGGTTGAAGATGGCCAGGGAGTGCCATATCAGCCCGTCTCGGCCGTAGAAGAACAGGATGAGGCAGTAAGGACTGTCTGACGACTCATCCGGATGGGGCGTCCACGCTAGCCGGAGACCATCCAGAACCCTTGGACCCACATCCGGAGAGTAGTTTTGGCACTCCGCTGCGAGCGCGTCTGTCGGGTCGAGTCGCCGGAGATCCCGCCATTCACCGGCTGGACTGGAGAGAAGTGTCCTTAGAACTTCCTGATGGCGCTTCATGCCAACGATGTCGCCAGAAACGAGTTCCAGCAACACCTCCAAACTCATGGGCTCCACATCATCTCCCGAAAAGGGACTTGAGCGCATTGAACTCGTCCTCGGTGACCAGCCGTAGAATAGCACTGCGGAATTGACGACATGGAGGATGGGCTGCGCGCCGTGAAGTCGACGGTGGTGAGCTGCTCGTCGTCCTGCCGGTGCAGAGTGTGCTCAGTAGGCGGCGCAGTCGCGACGACTCCTGCGAAGTGGGATCGGACTCGTGCGAGTAGCATGCGCTCGCCTTCGGCACCGGGGTGCATCGAGCTGCTCCAGCTGACCCTTGCGGTTGGGTTACGGACCCTACGACACGAGGCGCCTTTTGCCCGCGCTGTCCAGTCTGTCCGGATTTGTCAGGACCGCCCGATAGAGTGGGCGTCCTCCATCGGAGGCGCTGATGACGTCCACGCTGCTGGTGCTACTGCTCCTCTCTCAGGCGGAAGGGCCCGATAACCCGCCCGATGGGGCAATGGAGCCACTGCTCCCACCATCCTCGGCTAGACGCCTGCACCACCTGGCACGCCTGGAGGCCACCGGGTTTGCGCTGCTGCCGGGTGGCGGGACGGGCGGCGTGGAGCGCTACGTCCAACTGACCCCCATGTTGGTGCTGGACGGCGGCGAGGAGTTCGGCGTCAACCTGGGCGCTCCGGTGCGGCTGCGGCTGGGTGGCGGAGTTCCGGGCGCCGGGTGGGTGCGCCGCGAGGACTGGGGCCAGGGCGGCACGTTGCTGTTCCCGGCACCGGACGGGACGCTGCGCCCGGGCGCCTTCGCATCCCTGGGCCTGGGGGTGGACCATGCCCGCTGAGCTGGCGCGGAAGTGGGTGGCCCTGGTGCTTGGAGCCGTCGTGCTGTCCACCGGCTGCATCACGGTGACTCCATCCTCGGGACGCGGTGCGCTCCTGGACCGCAACCCGCGTGCCGCGCCCGGGCTGGTGGTCGAGATACGTGGTGACGCCCAGCACATGGCCACGGGCTCGAATGCACCAGCGAGGCTGCTCCGCCGACGGGGTGAGCGCGTGCAGGGCACGGAGGTGGCCATGGTGAGCCCGGCCGAGATGGCCGTGCACGCGGTGGCCAGTGGCGCCGTGCAGGTTGACGCCTTCGAGTACCTCCTGGCACTCGCGGGTCTGGACAACGTCAACGACGAGCCCCCGCGAGGCGCTCCCCTCACGCCCCAGGAGGCGGCCCGGGTTCTGACGGTGCTGATGAACAAGCCCGTGACGCTGGGTTCGTTCCCGCCACGAATGGCCGTCTGCCACCTGCTGCGGGAGGTGCTGGAGGGAGGGGATGTCTCCCGCGAGGAGTTGCTGCGCCGCGTGGAGCGTTTCAAGAGCGTGGCCGTGCTGCGGCCGGATGGCTACCTGGCCTGGACGCTCAACGGACGCACGCAGCAAAAGGTGGGCCCGGTGGAGTGGAAGGAGGAAGCCTTTCGCGCTGGATCCTTCGAGCTGGGCCGCTTCTACACCGTCAGCGGGTGGGTCTTCCGGCAGGCGGATGCGCAACTGCGCCCCCTCATGGAAGGGCCCCCACTGGCCGAGGTGTACGACGACGCCGACTACATTGGCCGCTCGCTGGATGGCGCGGAGGAAGCTTTCGTCGAGATGTACCACGCCATGGGCCAGCTGCTCACGCGCCCGCTGGACAGCATCGCGGCGCTGCGACACCTGCCCGCGGGAGTCGCGGCCCTCATCGCCTCCTCGCCTGAGTACCTCGAGCGTTTCCGGTACATGACTCGGGGCGAGCAGGTGAAGGCCACCTCCAAGCTATTGACCTACCTCCTCGTCACATTTGGCACGGCTGGGGGCACGACGAGCACGCTGACGCGGGCAGTGGGCGGGCTGGAGGCGACCGTGCCGGTGCTGTCCCTCTCGGCCGAGGGCCTGCTGGTGGTAGAACGCGTGGTGGTGCCGGTGGGAAGGGCGGCCACAGTGCTGAGCGGCGGGCCCGGTTCGGCCATCATCCTCTATCAAGTAGGCTCAGGCGGAGGCGGCGAAGGAGGCGGCGAAGAGAGAACTGGAGGTACGAACTGGAAGCCAGGTCCAAACGATCTCGACTGGCGCGGAGTGGGTAAGGGGGTGCCTGAGGCACTCGATGAAGCCTTCAAGCGAACAGGAGTTTCGCGCGAGGAGTTTGCCGTGACCAAGTGGGGCAGAGACAAACTTGGCAAAAGCGCCCCCGTAGAATGGCGCGCTCCCAATGGCGCCGAAGTCAACATCGACATGGGTCATATAAAAAATGGGCCATCTGTACCTCACGTAGGCTTTCAAACCCCTGGCAAGAGAGGGAGCGGAGGCGCTATCCGCGGGCATATTCTTCTAGACGACGTTCCTTACAATCGCTAGCGACCATGGGACACATAGCCGACGAACTCAGAAGTACCATTGCACGGCTCGGCATTCACGCCGAAGAACCAAGCCCTACCCAGCTTCGTTCCATCCGTGACAGGGTTGGAGACCGATTTATAGACCCGACCGGCAAGGGGCCGCTCTGGGAGCGAATCCGGGAAGACGTGTCGATCAGGAACCCGGATGCATGGCAGTGGACTTCATCAGTGCCGCTCTCAGGCCGTGCCATCCTCTTTTTTGAAGAACATGAGGAGCCCGCCGGTTTCGCATTCAATTCAGGAACTGATGTGGTGAGTGCACTCGCGGAGTCAACTGGCTTCGAATTCTATCTGACAGATGATGCAATCAGCTTCCTGATCACGTTCAACCACCACGATTACTTGTCTGCTGCGGGAGATGCGGCGGGCTGGCTGAATGACCTCCTGCGGCGGGGAGCGCCGATCTCAAGCTCTTGACGAAACATTGTGGTGAACTCGAGGTCAAGGATGAAATGATCTTGTTCCAATGCGAATGGGTTGAAGAGCAGATGACCTCCACACGCTCGGGCTTTGACCTGGGGCACATGACGTTCGTGAGCGAAAAAGGCATCTTTAGCTCGCGGGGCAGGACACCGGATCAAGCCATGATGCTCGCCATCGCCATCGTGGAGCTTCTCGATGGACTGCGTCGGTTCCTGCTGGAGAGGCGAAGCGAATACACCTTCGTTGGAGCCGACTCGTCGTTCTCCGTGCGCTTCCGGAAGGCGAAGGGGGAACGTATCGCCATCCAATGCGGAGCGAGCCCTCTCGGCGAAGTGGATGCCACGACCCTGTGCCAGGCTGTTCTCTCCGGCGCTGAAACGTTCTTTCAGCAGCCGGAGAACAAGCTCCCTCAAAGTGATCCAGCTCTGGAAGATCTCACCTCTGCCCTAGAGGCGTTCGCTCGCGCCTTTCGATGAGGGCGATTCGCGAGAGCCGTATCTCAACTCTATTCCGCGAACGGCCTGCGTGAACGAGGACCAGGAGAGGTGTGGTTCTGCTCCCCTACGGGAACGTCACGCTACTGAAGGTGACGGTGCGCTGGCGCTCGGCATCCCACAGGATGAGGGTGTACGACCCCAGGGATGCCCTCTCTATGGCCAGCACCTCCACCACGACACGCCCTCGGTTGCTCGCTTCGCCCGGCGCAGCGGGGAGAATAGGGCTCGGCTGCCAGAGCAGCACCGGCTTGAACACTTCGCCCTTCAGCCCCCGGAGCACCGCGCCGGCAGCCGTCCACGGCGCCGAGCCAGGATTCTCGAGGTACACCTCCACGGCCACACGCTCCCGAGCCCGATAGCTGTAGACGCGTCCTTGATGTGTTCTCGTCCGTTCGGACCCCGAACGACGAATCTGTCGTTCTCCGACTGAATGAAGACATCGACAGGGCGTGCGGTCCTCGCGTCATTGAACGCCATCCCGACAGGGCGGCCCTCCATCTGTCGCTGCCGGGCATGCTCGGACTTCGGTGGCCCATTCACTGTCATGGCTAAGGCATTCGCGGGCAAGACGACACTGAAGGTGCCCTCGGCCACCACGACCTTCACCTTGTCCGCCTCCTGCACGGCCGTGAGCACGTCTCGGATGCCAGCATGGGTCTTGAGCGAACCAGCAGCTTTCGCGAAGCCCGGCAGCTTCGGGGCCCCGGACACGAGCGCCGCCGTCTCCCCCACTGCCGCCGTGCCCAATAGGAGCAGGATGCGCACTCGCGCCCTTCGAGGCCCACTCGATCATCTTGGCGTCCAGGCGGGGACGCGCGCGCGGGCCGGGGCCGAGGTGTTTCATGCGCGAGCCGAGCCTCCGGGCGGCGCAATCGAGCGCGGCCCTCAGGCAGTGCGGCTCCTCCACCGAGACCACGCGCCGACTGGTGCCCTCCTAGAATTCGGGCCCGGGTCCCAGCTTGAGCAGGAAGGTGTCCGTTCCCGTGGGCGTGAGGGGTCCCTTCCCGAGGTCTTCCGTGTGAGAGAAGTGACCGAAGAGCAAGGTGTTGCCATTGCCCTCACCCGAGTGCGCCGCGCTCACCACCTCCTCGCTGAATAGATTGGGCGGTCCACCGGATCGAACGAAGAAGCGGTTCCACAGCAGCTTGCCCTCGAGGTTGAAGCGGCGGGCGAAGAGCTGGGGATTCTGGACGGGATCCGTTGAGCCCGGCGCGGGCGTCGGGAAGTCGCGGGAGAGCCCCGCCACGACCACGCGCCCCGCGGGCTCCACGGCGACCACCGGCCGCTCGGTGCGGCCCAGGCTCTTCGCCCAGCGCGGAGCGCCCGTCGATTCCGCCACGAACAGGAAGGAAGGCACCGTGCCGAGGGAGTCGTTGCCCCAGGTGAACGAGCCTCCGAAAAGCACCCCCGCCCCCACCACGGTCCCCTTGGCACTCGAGCCGATGCTCGTCACCTGGCCATGGCTCTGGGAAAAGGCCTTGAGCCAGTTCCACCGCCCGTCGGGGTACAGGGTTCCGAAGAAGGGAGAGGTCACCGACGTGCTGAAGCTGCCAATGGGCGTCTGAAGCACGCCGGAGAAGGAACCGCCCAGGGCCACCGCCCCGCCGGGCTGCGCCGCCAGGCTCACGACATCCGCCCCATAACCGTCACATTGCGGCTCTCCCACCCGCGTCCGCCAGACGACCGCGCCAGAAGAAGCGATCCGGTAGATCGCTCCTTCCGTCAGGGAGCACTGCCGCTCGGGCGCATACGGATAGGTGGCTCGGACACTCACGAAGACGCCATCCTCCCGGCTGGCCACCACCGCTAGGACCCGCTCGGTGATGGACGAGAATGAGCCGGACCACTGGAGCTCTCCACTCGAGGACATCCTGGACACGTACAGACCCGACAACGGGCCCGAGCCCAGGTCCACCGAGCCTTGATGGACCTCGGTGAGAAGATAGAGGTCTCCCGTCGGCCCCACGCTCATGAAGAGCCTGCCCCAGACGTCGTCGGGAGGAGTTCCCGCGGAGGCGACCAGGGGATACTCCCGCGTCCATTGCACCTGTCCCGAGGCCGAGAAGCGTTTGAGCACGAAGCGAGCGCCACTGCCCGCCGCGAGGTGCGGCCCGCCCATCGAGCCATTCATCGAGGCGGTATAGATGGCCTGCCCATCGCTCGAGGCCGCCACGCTCGCCGCGAAGTCCTCTCCCGGCAGGGCCTCGTGGCGCAGCCAGATCGTCTCGCCCACCGCGACTGGGTTGGGCGCGGAACCGCTGCCATCAGGGCGAGAGGGAGTTCCGGCATCACCGCTGGGAGACGTGCCGCCACCGTTGCCGGGGGGCGTGCCACCACCGTTGCCAGGGGAGCCCGCGTCGCCGTTGCCGAGTGTGACAGGCGGGCCAGCGTCTGGAGTTCCCTCTCGGGCGTTTTCACAGGAGGCGGTGGCCTCGCAATCTCCGGCTTGTGGAGAGGAAGCGCTGTCTCCACATGCCACGGCGCCCAGACACAGACCCAGCCACACCACCCGCCATCCCCATCCGTTCAAGGTGTCTTCCTCCCCCAACACGCACGCCACGCGCGAGAGGGTGCTCACGGTGTGTGGAGGTGCCAAGGTACGCGGAAGTCCGCTCAACACCCGACTGTCGGAGAGTGCCCAGGAAAGACGTTCAGCTCTGGAAACTCCACCCCAGGAAACGGGAGGGAATGTGTCACACGATGAACGCTGTCCTCATGCGCTCCGCGATTACAGCGTGTCACGATTGAAGAGAGCCACGGAGTGCCACATCAGGCCGTCTCGACCATAGAAAAACAGGACAAGACAGAAGGGACTGCCTGGCGGCTCATCTGGATGGGGCGTCCAAGCCAATCGAAGGCCATCCAGGACCTTGGGGCCCAGGTCCGCAGAGTAGCCTCGGCACTCAGCAGCGAGGTCTTGTATCGGATTACACTCCCGGAGCGTCCGCCACGCACCAGATGGATTGGAAAGGAGTGTTCGCAGAGCGTCTCTGTGATCCTTCGTGCCAACGATGTCGCCAGAGATGAGTTCCAACAGTACCTCCAAGATCATGGGCTCCACATCATCTCCCGACGAGGGACTTGAACGCATGGAACTCGTCCTCGGTGATCAGCCTCAGAATACCACTCTGGACTCGATGCCTGTGCGCGGCTGCGCTGCGTCCAGCCACAGTGGTGACCAGCGTACCGTCTTGCTCGAAGATGTGCTCTCGACCATTGGACCCCCGAACCACGAATTGAGCCTGCCCCTGGTGTGGAGACAGGCGCACAGCTGCCTCTGTCTGGCCTACTCGAACTATCACTCTACTGCTGCTGTTCTGGAAGGCGTTCCTCGGGCGCGGCGCGGAGCCTATCAACCCCCCTCGAACATCACCCCCGTGATGCCCGCGCGCCCCAGCGCCTCTTTGATAGCACCCGCGATGAGGAGGGGACCTGGCCATCCCCGAGCGCGGAACACCTGCGCACCACCGAAAGCAGGGCGTACATGGAGTGCTTGAGAAGAGTGCTTGAGAATCGCATAGGTAAGCTCAGAAATCTGAAGCTCGACATCGTTGCGGATCATTTCAGCCAAGCGGTAGACTGCGAATGCTTCGAGGCTGGCCACAAAGTGAAGAGCAAAATCCTCCAAGCTGCGATTATGCAGATCGTTGCGAAGTGACCGCCACGTTCGCCACCCGACTCCACAACGTGGCGGCAAAGCTGAAAACACACCTGTGAGGAGGATTGAGTGAGCAGCCCCTCCCGCCCCCCTCGCGCACTCCTCCCACCCCTTGCGGTCTGCCCATCGGCCGCAACAGGAGCAATATGAATCCTACGCGCTACTCCACCAATGCTTTCAGCAATGCATCCCGCACGTCCGAGTAGAACTGCACGTCCACCTTGGTCGCCATGTCATCGGAGAGCTCGTAGAGCTGCCGACGGCTCGATACGGGCATCAGCAGCGTTGCCGCCCCCTTCTCGATGGCCAGCTCGGCCACGCTGACCGCGTTGTAAATGGGCTCGATGGAGCCGCCCAGGTTCACCCCGCCGACCACGACCAGCCCGCCGCGCACTGACTTCTTGAGCAACGAGCTGCACAGGGCGATGACCACGCCCACTCCGAGCTGGCTGCCGGCCTTCGAGGCGTCGAAGGCGCGGAGCTGGACAGAGAACTCGTGCGCGCGCGGGTCGCGGTCGCCGACCAACTCGCGCGCCCGCGAGTAGAGGTTCTGCTCGGCGTACTTCACGGTCTCGACGAAGGCGGCGGGAGCTGGGCGGTTGAGGATCTTCACGCCCGAGCCCGGCCCGTCGGTGCTCTCGATGCGATACAGGCCGGCGGCATCGTCCTGGCCGCCAGGGCTTATCGCCCAGACCTGGCCAGGCTCCAGCGGGTCAGCCCCGATGCTGCTCTCGCTGACCAACTCGGGCGTGGACACGAACTTCTCCACGCCGTCCAGGCCGAGTTGGTAACTGAAGTGGGTGTTACGGAACTCGGCGGCCCCGATGCGCTTCTGTTGCTCCTTCACCCGGCGGCGGCACTCCAGGGCGAGACGCAACGCCCACTCCAAATCCTCATCGGAGATGGGCATCTCGGGGTCCGGGTAAAGAAGCTTGAGCAGCCCGCTGACGGTCTTGCTCACCGCGTTGGTGTCGCGGCCCGACAGGGCGCTGCCCAGGATGGTCCGCCCCTGCATCGCCGTGGCCCGGCTCTGGTTGCGGAGCTGGCTCATGCACTCGGAGAGGAAATCGCTCACGAGCCCGAAGTGGTCGGTAAACAGCTCCTTGCTCACCTTCGGCACGTCCCAGCCGGGCAGGTAGCAATGGATGCGGTCCATGAAGGCGGTGTCGTTGCGCATCTCCGCAGGGAGCGGGCCAAACAGGTGGCCCACGCGCTGCTGGTGCTGCACGTCCACGTCGAAGTTGCCGACAAGCACGATGCTGCCGTCCGCGCGAATGTTCTCCTTGCCCCGGCTGAACTCGCCGGACTCCATGTAGCCCTTCATGATGTTCACGCCGTCCTTCTGGTCGAAGGACACGCCCGACACCTCGTCGAAGCAGATCACGTCGTACTGGCAGACCAGGCCGCGCTGGCCGGTGCTGTTGTTCACGAACATGCGGGCGACGGTGGCTTTGCCGCCCGAGATCAGATGAGCATAGGGCGACACCTGCTGGTACAGGTGGCTCTTGCCCGTGCCGCGCGGCCCCAGCTCGACGAGGTTGTAGTTGCGCTCCACGAAGGGGACCATGCGCAGGAAGATCGCGTCCTTCTGGCGCTCGGTGAAGCGGTCACCCTCCAGGCCGATGCTGCGCAGGAGCAGCCGCTTCCAGTCTGCCGTGCTGATCTGCCGCCGGCCTTTGGCGAGCGCCCCGAGCACGTCACGCTTGGAGAGCTGGATTTCCCGCAGCGAGGCCACGCCGAAGGGCCGCCCGCTGGCCTCCTGGGCGATGGCGGCGTCGTACTCCAGCTCGACCTCGGCGTAGAAACCGCCGGTCAGCATCCGCTCGTGCTGGCGGACCAGCTCGGGCGTGATGCGCACATCGCGAAGGCGCAGACTCGGCAGCTCGGCGATGTAGGAATCGGTCTTGGCATCGAGCCGCGCGGAAACGAGATCGATGATGCGGACGGAACCCTCCTCGCGCGCCCGGGCTTTGAACAGCTCCTCCTCGCCCGCACGCACGCTGCGACTCTGGAGCTGCCGGGCGACAATTTGAAGCCCCTCCTGGATCTCCTGCTCGTCGGTCGTGGCGCAATATCGGCCCAGCAGGAATTCGGCGACGTAGGTAGGCACCGGATACTGGCGTGCGAAGGACCGCACCAGATCCTTGCGAACGACGTAGCCCTCGAAGGCACTCGCGGTCAGGCGGTCGAGGTCATCAAGGTGGGCGATCATGCGTCGCCTCCGATGGTCGTGGGTTTCTTGTCGAGGACGGTGCCATCCGGGGCCAGGAGCACTGCGAAGGCGGCGGTGCCGGCAAGGTCGGGGTCAGCCACTAGGACGGAGCAGGTACCGTCTGCCCCGACGGTCTTGGGGGTGACGGTCAGGCTCGATCCTGCATCCGCGACCTTGCGACGCAGGTCCACCACCAGCCCGGACGCGGTGCTGGACACCTCGGCCTTGCAGCGCATCCCGACCCACTTCAAATCATTGATGGAGCCGTCCACGTCGGGCTTGTCGAGGGTAACGGTCAGGACGGGCGTATAGCACTCCTGCACCGTGAGCCCGCCGTGGGCGTACTCGATGTTGGCGTAGAAGGCGCACACGCCGGGGGCGTAGGTGACCTCCACCGTCTCGTCCCAAGCCCAGGGCAGCGCAGGCAGGTCGGCCTTGGAGGTGACCTTGAGTACTGCGCAACGACCCCACCGGCTTTCGGCGAGGCCCGTCGGCACCTTGGCGGGGGGCATTCCGCCGGGCACCAGCAACCAGCCGTGATCGGTCGCGATGCGCACTCTCTTCCAGCCGGCGGCCAGCAGTTCGGCTACGCGCTTCTCCAACTCACGGAGTTGGTCATCGACGTGGCGCGCGGTTTTGCACCCGTGCTTGTGCCCGTACTTGTCGATATCGCCGAACTCGGTCCAGCCTCGCCCAGACGGGTTGCCCACCTCGTTCCCCTCGAGCACCTGCACGCTTGCTGCGGCCATCAGCTTGCGAAAGGTAACGCTGTCCAGCGTCTTGCCGGTGGCCTCCACCGATGGCGTGAAATCGGCCGCTCCCGCCCCTCCCGTGAGCTGGTCGCGAATCGCCGAGATGTCGGGCTTCGAGGTGCCGGTAACCGGCGGGAAGGCCACCCAGCGCCCGTCGTGAGCCACCCGATTGCCAGCGGCGAGCAAACGCTCGGCCAGGACTGCACCCACGTCCCACCGCAGCCCGTCCGCGAACAGCAGACAGGTGCCGTCCTCGACGGGCACGCCCTGGGGCTTGGGGTACTCGCTGGTCTGGACAACTTCGCGCAGCCGCTCAGCGGTCCGCTGGAGCCACGGCAGATAGAGCACGCGGACTGCGCCGTGGATGGCGGCCCCATCGGTGTGGTCGGCGAGCGCCAGCGCAGCGAGAGCGGCCCCATCAGCCTTCCAGCCCGCAGAGGCGTACCAGTTTGCTAAGCCGTCGAGATGGCTACCGCCGACCGGGGCCTCGGTGGCGTCGGCAAGGGCGACAAGGTGCCCAAGCACCGTCGCCATACGAGCCCTACCGAGCTTAGCCCACACCCAGCCCCGGCGCGGCCCGTGCTCGGCCTCGAGCGCCCGAACGCGCTGGCGGGCATTGGCCTCGGGAATCTCGCCCAACTCGACCAGGGCAGCGCGGAGAACCTGCTCCTGCGCATCGTTATGTCGCGGCAGCGTGCTCTTGTCGAACATCAGCGCCGATGGCTGTGCCTTCTCCAGCACATGGTGGACCTTGATGTAGCTGCCGGGCACACCGGTCGCGTAGCGGTTCCAGACTTTCGCCCAGCCGCCGTTGCACTGCACGAGCTCCTCGGCGACGACAATGGGGCCGTCTCGGTCAAGGTCCACACCCAGGCGGCGCTTCACGAAGCTACGGAACACCGCCCACTCGGAGTCCGTGTAGCCCGCCCGTGTGCCCTCGGGGTCGCCAAGCCAGTCGAGCACGTCACCTTCGAGGTCGTCAGTGAGCAGCGCGACGAAATGGTCCGCTTCTAGCCTGCCCTTCTTCAGATCGGCGACCGGTGCATCGAACACTCGCGAGACCAAGCCGTCCAGTGCTCCGATGGTATCGGCGTCTTCGGCCACGGGGAGCCCGAGTCCGCCCTTCTTCGACGAGAGCAAGGCAAGCGGCGTCCAGTCCTTACCGTTCACCTGGGTCCACCATGTTCCCCTGAACTGAAGCTCGGCGATGGGCTTCAGCTCCTCAGGAAAGTCCTCCAGCGACCGGAACTGGAGCCGCCGCACGCCGGGCAGATAGAGCACCGGCACCGAGTCGCCAGCCTTGAGCTGGCCGAGCCGCCACTTGACCCAGGCCGCCGGTCCCTGGTCGGAGGAGGGATCGTAGTCACCCAGGGTCCAGAGGTTTGGCACGCGCTTTCGAAGTGCAGACAGGGCGGGCAACCACTTCCGGTCGCCGTCCGTCCACAGGACGATGACTGGCGGGCGCTCGGTGACATGATTGTGGGCGGTCGCGGCGGCGAGACGCTCCACGAGGGCGTCCAGGACTGTGCTCACGCCGCCTCCCGCGCTGCCAGCTTCTCGGCAAGCGTCAGATGATTGTCGTTATCCCGGTCCTCACCCCACGGCGAGTCTGGCGGGTTCTTGCCCCGGTCCTTGCCCCACTTGATGTTGGGCTTCCAGCGCAACACGCCGGCTCCCTTCGCGCCCACGTCGGGCACGGTCAGGAAGGGCCGGATGTTGAGGCGCACACCGTCGTCCAGGTCGGGGTGCCAGCCAATCGGCTGCTGCTCGATGGACTTCCAGCGCACGAAGATGTCGAGCGGGGCCTCGCCTTCGAGAATGTCGGCGAGGCGCTGCTGGAGGACCTTCGCCTTAGCGAGCTTGTCACCCGCGCCGCTCTTGTTGGCCTTGGCCTCTAGCTCTTGGGTCCGAATCCAATCACCCAGGTAAGTGTAGGTGAGCGACTTCAACGTCTCGTGGTTGAGCTTGTGGTAGTTCACCAACGCCGAGAAACCCTCGCGATGGCCATCCCAGATGTGCCAGATGAACGGGCGATAGTGGAAGAGCTCACAGTGCTGCTTGAAGAAGGTGTCCCGCAGCCAATCCTCCAGGCTGTCGGTGTGACCGACGGCGGTGAGCAGGTCGGTGAGAGTCTGCGGGTGCCAGTCCCTGCCCCAGGCCGCTGCGAGCATGTCGGTAAGACGGTCGGCAGCAGGGCGCTCGCCGAGCAGGGCGGGGATGCACACAATGCCGTCTGTGTCAGCATAGGCATCCAGCGCGTCAGCTTGCTGGTCGGGCCAGCGATAGCCGAGGAGACGGGCGACAGCGACTTGAAGGGGCTGAGCGCATCGAGTGACACTGCCCTGAAAGACATGCTGGGTGGGGTCATCGGTCTCCGGCTGGGGCAAGCCGTTGGGATACATAGAGGCGCCCGCAGCCTGCCATCTCGGCAGATCAAAGGGGACCTTCAAAAGCGTTGCGTTCGTCACCTTGAGGCTTTGATCGATCCTGCGAACCGCTTCGCCGAACTCAGGTGACGAACAGAAGGCCCATACGGCCGTAAGGTGCGCAGGATTCTTTGGGATCACAGCTGCGCAGTTTCCATCGAAGATGTCACCCGTATAGCACTACTGCGTCAGGGGTGAGCAGACAGTGAAGGGGAGGCTTGCTTACTCGCTTGGTCTTGGAAGTCACGTCCGGCCCCCTACCGCGAAGGTCGACCGGTGCGTATTGCTTGGACGGTGGAGCGGATTGAATGAGCCAAGTGATGCGCACCTTTATGGACTCGAGTGGGGTTCAACGACTTGAGGAGTATTTCCGAAGGATTGGCGATGTCCTGGGAGAGGACAGCCGCCGGGGTTCTTTTGCCATCTACGCCATGGGACTGCTGGGCGACGGAGAGCGCAAGAGCGTCGAGCCCATTGCAGCTCGTGCTTGCCCCGACCCCAGCAAGACCGATGCAATGCACCAACGACTGCTCCACTTCACCGTCAACTCTTGCTGGAGCGACCGGGAAGTTCGCCGAGAGGCCGCCCGCTATGCCCTTGGCGCCATGACTCAACGTGAGCCCGTGGAAGCTTGGATTGTCGACGACACGGGTTTTCTCAAGCAGGGCAAGCATTCAGTGGGTGTGCAGCGGCAATACACCGGCTCGGCAGGCAAAATCACCAACTGCCAGATTGGCGTCAGCCTCAGCATCGCCACCCGGACCGAGCATGTCCCTGTCGACTTCGAGCTGTACCTGCCCGAGTCCTGGGCCAATGACTCGGCTCGCCGTCAGGAAGCTCGAATTCCTCCAGAGATTGGTTTCAAGACCAAGCCCCAGTTGGCCGTGGACATGATTGGCCGGGCCGTGGCGGAGGGTATTCCAAAAGGAGTCGTCCTGGCGGACTCCGCGTATGGCTCCTCCAGCGACTTCCGCGCGCAGGTGCGCTCCTTGGGGCTGCACTACGCGGTAGGGGTGGAGTCGCAAACGACCATTTCCCTCCTCGACAACGAGGGACTGCCTCACGGCGAGGCGATGAGCGTCAAGGACATGGCGTGGAGCATCCACGAGCGCGGGGGATTTCGACGCTGCACCTGGCGCAGTGGGACCCGTGAGGACCTCTGGGCGCGCTTCGCTCTGCGTCGTGTAGTCGCCGCAGGAGTGCCCAAGGGGCAACAGGAGCCCCTCTGGTTGCTCATCGAGTGGCGAGAGGGCGAGCCAGAGCCGTCCAACTATTTCCTCGTTTCCGTGCCGGGCCGCATCACCAAGAAGCAACTCATTCGCCTCGTCATGCAGCGCTGGAGAACCGAGCGCGTCTATGAGGATTTGAAGGGAGAACTCGGGCTCGACCACTACGAGGGCCGACGCTTTTCGGGTTGGCACCACCACGTCTCTGTCGCCCTTTGCTGCTACGCGTTCATCATCGCTGAACGCGTGCGGCATTTTCCCCCCTCGGCCCGAGGGACGGTTGAAGCCCACGCGCAGCCGCTCCAGGCCTGAGCGCCACTTCCACGACAGCTTTATCACCGCACGGCTCGCCATGGCTCGAGTGATTGCTACCTGGCTGCCTCGCTGCCCCTGCTGCCACCGTTCCAACCCCCAGCGTCCCTCACGTCGCCCGGCAGGCTTCCCTGTTCACCTTTCGGGACCCTGACGCAGTAGTGATAGATCGTTGCCGGGAGTGATCCCATCAGAGACACGGTGACTCCTGGCTTGCCCCAAGCCTCCGCACCTCGAGTCGGCCGGATTCCCTGATGTCCTGGGAGAGCCCTTAGCTTCTCCGCATACTCCATCAACGCGCCCTGGCCATTCTCCCAAAGAACAACGAAATGGCGGCCTCCGTGACTTACAGTATTGCTCACGGTAGTCTGCATTCGTGTCCACTTATTGCCGATCTCTGCCACCTCCCAGAAACACCGACCGAAGCGAATAAAATCACCGGTGCCTTGCCCCCAATAAGAATCAGCAAAATCAACAAGCAGCCGGGCTGTCGTATTCGAAATACCGTCCAAAACGACGCGGTGGTCTGGGTTTCTGAACTGCTCCTCCTGAGAGAGACGTAGGAAATTCCCGACCAGCAGGCGCTCAGCCTTTTCAGTTGCCGAACTCGCAGATGAAAGGTCGATAGCGGCCATGCAATGCTCATGCGGTGGCGGGACCTTGCTCACGCAGATCAGAGAAGCCTGCACAATCTCGCCAGTAATCGTGGAGAACGCGCCCGCCCCAAGCCGCGCTACAGATTTCCATGACAAGCTTCTAAGCAAATGCTTGCGCAGTTTCTTGTAAGTCGGCAGGAAAAGCCAGTTCTGCGGAGAGACAACAGCAATCGTTCCACCTAGACCAAGTGCGTCCAGCATCCGAAGGAGGAAAACTGTCGCAATATCGGCCTTCCCAATTTCGTAATGTGTTGAGGCGAAGTCTCGAAGAGTTGGGTGATGCTTCTCGCTTTTAAGGTAGGGAACGTTGGTCGCTATGAGCGTGAAACGCCCCGTAAGCTGCGTTGCCGCTGCGGCGACTCCGCCAGCTGCGACTTGTATCTCATGTAGTTCTGGTTCGGCGGTCGCGCGGTCGCCTCCAACAGCTCTGTCGAGGAGTGGCTGGAGTTCATCGAAGCCAGCGACGAAGAGCGCATCAGCAGGATCGCGCATGGGATCGATCAGACTCCCCAAAATTGGCGCCTCCCTGAACAACTCCCACATACGCCCCATACCGTTCCGAAGCCGTTGATTGTCCCCCGCCAGCCTCTCCCATTCCTCCTTCTTCGCTGAAATCGCCAGCCCGGAGCAGGCCACATTCATGGCGGCAAGTGGCCGGTAGCCCCCGGCACCGGGATACGTCCACGCCGCCAGCGCCAGGGCGAAGGCCGCGATCTGCACGCAGCGGTAATCGATCTCCAGCCCAAACAGGTTGTCGCGGAACACGGCATCGCATGCATCCCGCGCGCTCAGCCCCTCCTCGGCCATGCGGAAGGCTACGAGGATTTCGAAGGCGGCGACGAGAAAGTGTCCGGAGCCGCAGCAGGGGTCGAGCACCTTCAGCTCGCGGGCCAGCCGAGGCCAGTCCTCGAAGGTGCCAGCGGTGGGCGTGCCATCATCGAGGAGGCGCAGGTAGGGCATCTCCATCGGCAGCGTGCGCCCAGCCCCGATCCACCACGCGCCCAGCGTATTGTGCAGGAGGAACTGCACCATGTAGGGCTCGGTGAAAAGCTGCGTAACGGCGGGCAGTTCGTCAGCGCCGATCTTCACCTCCGAGGCATTGACCTCCTTCTTCCGGCGGGCCTGCCAGAACTGGTAGACCCACCCGAGGCTATCGCTGGCGTGGAACAGCTCAGCGGGCAGGCTCGCCAGCAGGTTCTCCAGCCCGTGCTGGTGCTCGGCCGCGAGGCGCACCGCCAGCACCGGGTCGTCGGGACGGAAAATCTGCGGCAACATCCGGCTGGCGTAGCGACCGGCCAGCTCCCAAGCGTCGGCGGATCCCTCGGAGGGGGCCAGCTCGGCGCACTCCTCCAGCGTGACGGCGACCTTCATCTCAGGGTGAATGAGCAGGTCGTTTTCGGACAGGAAGCGCGCGAATAGCATCCGGTGCCAGTGCTCGTAGGCTGTCTGCTCCACGAGGTGGTCGATCTCGTGGCGGCCGTCGACCTTGCGCACATCGCCGAGCTGCCGCGCCCGCGCCCTCAGACGGTTGCGGAGCTGCTTGCCTGCCGTATCGAGGTGGCCGTAGGGAACCACCAAGTGGACAGCCAGGGCCTCAATAGCCGCCCGCGCGCCGGTCTCGGCGATGACGCGAGCGCCGCCGTCTTGGTTCTCCCTGCCGATGACCGTGGCGAGCTGATCGCGCAGACGTAGGTCGAGAGTGGGCATCTTCAGTTCTCCGGGCGGGATCAGACGACGACGGGGCCGTCGGCGAGTTGGGCGAGAATGGCGGCACGGGCCTCGGCGACCCAGCGGTCCACCTCGGTCTCGTTGTGAAGCGTGGCCTTGGGCAAGGTCACGGGCTGGGCCTTGGGGGCGACGAGTTGGATGGCCTCAAGACGGGCTGCCGCGAAACGACCGGGCAGCCCAGCTTGGTCGAGCGCCCACTGGCCCAGCGGGCGGGCCTGCGCCGACGAGATGACCTCCTTGTCGTTGCCGACCATCACCGTCGGCACGGTGGCGACGCCGTGCTTGATCAGGAACTTCTCACGCATCTCGGAGGTGAGCTTGCCCCACACCTCGGTGGCGGTGAGCGCCGCCATCTCGGCGTCGTGGACCGCCTTCCAGCTGTCGCGGGCTGCCACCAGTGCCTCGCGCAGCGCGGTGGTGACCTGCTCGCACAGGTGCGGCAGCGGGTCGGGCTCGGTGAGCAGGCCGCGTCCGTCGCGCAAGGCGTCCCGCTGCGCACCGACCTCGGCGGCGACCGGCAGGGTAGCGGCGTGGCTTAGGAGCGCCCCTAGAGCCTCCCAACGGGGTTGGCGGGCCTTGATGGCCTTGGCGCGCTTGTCCCACTCGTCCACGTTCACCGCGAGCGTGTCGCGGGCCTCGTAGAGCTTCTTCACCAGGGCGTTGCCGGCCAGCGAGTCGAGCGCGAGCAGGTGTGTTGTGCTTGGCGGCACTGGGCACGGGGGCTCGCCCCCGGCGGCAGCGGCCCGGCGCTTCAGTTCGGCCAATAGCGCGGGCGCGTTAGTGGACTCCTCGCCCGACTTGCAGGCGATGCCAATCTTCTGCATGAGCTGGCGCACGCTAATGCGCTCCACAGGCGACAGCGGAACCGTCTCGGCGCGGAACTTGGAGAGGCCGATCTTGGCGCGCTCAAGGCCCGCAGCGGTGAGCGATGCGCCCCCGCCTGTTGAGGCCCTCAGGTGCTCGGTCAACATGAGGACATAGAGCGCTCCGTCCACAGCATCACCAGACCAGCCGTAGGGCGGCCCCTCAAACCACTTGCGGATCTCCGCGCCCGTCTGGTCGGCGGCGGTGAAACTCAGGATTTCGTGGCAGACCGGGTGTTTCTCGATGTCACCGTGCCAATCAACCATGGTGAGTGCAGTGCCGTCGCCCGCACGGGCCTTCTTCAACGCTGCGTCCCACTTGCCGTGGTCGCCGAGGCTGAACTTGTGGAACAGGCGAACCAGCGCGTTCGCGACGGCGGCCTTCACGCTGTCCACGAGAGTGCCAGCAACTACCTCAGTGCCATTGGCCTGAATGACCTGGGCATTGTCGAGCACCTCGTCGAGTAGGGTCTCCAACTGCTCCTTCGCCCGGTTGCGGCGCGTCTCAACAGCGGCGCGGGCTAGGTTCCCCTCATCGCCGCTCGGCACTCCACGCGTCTGGAGGGTAACCTCGGCGGCCTTCAGCGTCAGAAGTGCATTTTTGATGCCCTCGGCATTGCCGGTTGGCAATAGCACGAACACCAGTGGCGAGTCGTTGCTTGCCTTCACGGCGTCGGTCTGGATGGTGGCCACGCTCTCTGCCCAGGCGTCGCGCACCCACACGGGCACGGTGCCGCCATCGACAGTGGGCGCGACCGGCCCGAAGTAGAGCTGGACTTTACGAGACACCTTAGACGCGCCGTGGGGTACGCTGCCGAAACCGATGCGCTTCTTCACCGCCTCGGCCAGCGCCTCGCTCCGCGCGGTGCCAACCTTGCTGTCGTCGTCGCTCAGCATCTTGCGGTGCTTCTGGAAGTCGGCCTCCCAGGCTGCGCTTTCACGGGTCTGGACCCGGTACTCCGTCTCGACCTGCATGAGCTGGCCGTCTTCAACGAGGGCCTGCAAGGCTGCGGGGAGCTGCTTGCGGATCTCGGCCCCGCCGTGCTCCAAGTCCTGCACGAGCAGGTCGGCTAGCGTCTCGGTGTCGGCGCGCACGCCAAGATCGCCCCCCTGGCTCTTGTCACGGGGGAGCTTGCCGATCAGGAACACCAGCGCGACGAGACGGGCCTTGAGGAAGTTGCCCCCACCCTTAGCCTGCTGGAGCTTGCCGACCAGCTCGTGAACTTCACGCGGCAGCACGCTGGTCTGGAGCAGCGTAGGTGCCAACTGGAAGTAGAGGAAGTCGCCGGGGATGACCGTACCGAGTGGGTTGGCGGCGGTGGAGCGCACGGCCTCATAGACGACGCGGAGCTGGTTGCGAAGTTGAACGGTGGTGCCGCCGACGTCCACGGCGCGCAGGGCGTGCTCCCAGAAGCGGCGGCGCACCGGGAGCAACGGGTAGTCGGACACCAGCACGTCGGCATCCGCAGGGCGCGGGCCGATGTGGGTGCCGGCCAGGTGCTTGCTGATCTCGCCGTTGTGCTTGTCGAGCACGGCGCGCACGGCGTTCATGCGGTCGGCGCGCTTGCGAAGTACGATCTGGCGGACCACCGTGTCCACGTCAGCGTCGGAGAGCTGCACCTCGATGGGGAAGCGACCCTTGAGCTTGAGGAGCTGGGGCGTGCTCGCCATCGCCGACTGGCCGGTGCCAATGATGAGCAGTGAAGAGCCGAACCGCTTGGAGCACTCCTCTGCCGCTTCCTGCACCATATGGGCGCGGTCGGAGGTCTCGCCGATGTACTGCTGCACCTCATCGATGGCGAGCAGGGTGCGGGGGAAGTGTCCATCGCGGGTGAGCGCCTTGCGGATGGCGGCCACCATGTCCTCGTTGGACACGTCGTCGCGGTCGGGAAAGCTCGCGTGGAGCAGGCTCCCGATGTCTCCCACGGGCGTCGTCCACTTCGGGAAGTGCTTGGCGATGGCCGCGTGGATGACCGGGGAGACAAGGAAGTCGTGGAGCTCCTCGTCCCAGGCGACGCCCTCGGCCTCGACGGAGGCGCGAACGGCATCGAGGCAGCCGTGGTCGCGAAGCCACATGACGAACGAGGCGAGGTCGTACCGCTCGGGCAGGCTCACGGAGCGGAACACGATGGCGAGGATGCCGAGACGCACGCTGCGGGCGGATGCGCCGAGGGTGCCTGCGGCGGCGTGCAGGCCCCCGGACTGCTTGCCGCGCGTGGACAACTCCTTCAGGTGGTCGTTGATCTCGTCGGTGAGATGGGCGAGACCGCGCGGTCGGGTACCGTCGGAGAACGGCTCGTCGGTCCACAGGGCGCGCAGCACCTTGATGAAGTGCGACTTGCCGCTGCCGAAGAAGCCGCTGACCCAGATGCCCTGCTGCTCGGTCTTGCCGAGGTTGGCCAAGTACGTCTCCAGCACCTTGCGCAAGCCGGCTCGGTACTGGCCCTCACAAACGAAGGTGGACAGCTCGTAGCGGAGCGTGCGCAGCTCGGCCTCGGAGCGTCCGCCCTTGACCTCGGCGACGCCGTGGTTGAGCAACTCCAGGCTCTCGGGGTCGGTCGCGAAGACCTCACGGTTCAGCATCATGGGGTACTCCCATCGTCGTAGGCGGTAATGGGCGTGGCGAGGTAGTTCCAGCCCTCGCGGGCATCGAGCAACTTGTAGACGTTGCCCTCGCGCGAGCCGGGGAAGAACACGAGCAGTCGGCCCGGAAGCTCGGTGATGACCTTCGGCACCAGATCGGACACCTGAGCGAAGCCGAAGAGGCTGGCGACACCGAGCACGGCGACCACGGTGTTCTCGTCGGCCCCGGCGGCCCGGGCCTGGGTCACTACATCCCGCGCCACGGCCTCAAGGAACTGCGAGAGCTTGGGCGCCATCATCTTGGGGTTCTTGAAGTAGGACTCCCGGTAGCGTTCCCCCTCTATCCAGCGGGCGAAGCTGTCGGTGATATCGACGAGCACCCACTTTTTGTCGGCCTTGGTGGTGGAGAGCTGGAAGGCTTCGACCTTGTAGCGGAGGCGGCGCTCCTCCTCTTTCGGGTACAGGGCGAACCACACACGCTGCTGCGGAGCCAGCCCCCGATCCCAAGGCAAGCCGACATGACGCTCGTAGGCGTCGGCAAGCGCGTCAACCCGGCTGGCCATCGCACCACGCCCTCTCTGTCTCGGTGAACAGTCCATCCACGCGAATGTCCATGATATCCCCCGCCTGCCGGTACTCGATCCATCCGTACCGAGCCGCCTGCTGGACGAGTGCCAGCACCTCATCGGGTGAGCGATCGAGCAGGCGACTCCACGAGGTCGAGAGCAACAGGCTGCCGCGCCCGCCCTCCATGAAGCCCAGGGCAAGCGCGTAGGCAGCAGTGCCGGGCGTTGCGTGGGCACTGGTGCGGATCTTGCGCGTGGTGCCCATCAAGAAGCCCGCCATCACCCAGGTGGAGACGAGGTGGCTCACGATGGCGTCGCGCGTGGAGGCCGAGAAGGACGGGCGCACTGTCTCGGCGAGCTTAGCCAGGGTGACCTCCGAGCCGAGAGGGGCATCAAGGACCACATCGACCGACGCGCGCAGCAGGGGGTCGCGGGCCACCGCACACAGGAGCGCGAGTAGCGGGCGGCCCTCTGCGTCGTCGGTCCAGATCCGCCTCATCACGCGGTAGACGGGGATCGTCGGGTCGAGCCCATAGAGCGCCTTCAGCTTGCGGACGGTGTGCTCGCGGGTGGTCGCGGTGCGCTTGCCGAGCACGTTGTTCTCGACGACGACGCGCCGGAAGTCGGCGACGCTGGCCTCGGGAGGCGTGGCGGCGAGCACTTGCTCCAGCTCGGTCAGCATCAGCGTGCGGCTGGAGTGCGTGCCCTTATCGCCGTCGCGGAAGCCGAGGCGCTCGCGGTGGTTATCGGCCGTCCTGCTCATTCGGCGTCCTCGGCTCGCGGGGTCGAGCCTTCATCTCCCGCACCGCCGCTCTGCACGCAGGCGTCCACGTCAACCAACTTGAACTTCCGGGAGCTGCGGGACTCAATCGGCTTCTGCGGGTACGCGCTACGCGCCCTCGCACTCGCCGTCAGGGTGGCGGTTTAGTAGCGGGTGTTCCGGGTACTTCCTCCCGGGATCAAGCTTCTTCTACGCGACGTTGGCGACGTAGGGAAAGGGGTTTTACTTTCGAACCCTCCCAGGAAACGCGCCACCCATTCCCCCCCATAGTAGGGGCCGACGGTGGTGTAGCCGGTGCTGCCGGCAAGGCGTGCGCATAGGGTGCATAAGAGGGATTGACGACCACTTCTTCGGTGTACGCGCGCAGTGGTCATCCCCTTCTAGGGTAGTTGGCGAGCCTGCCACCAGTGGCAGCGGTGGGGCGGAGCCGAAGAAGGAGCAGACACCAGCCGCCCTACCCTTTCAATCTTCCGAAATCCGAGGGCGCCGGTGGGTATCAGCTCCTGAGCTCGGAAATTGCTCCCGGCCACACACGGAGTCCCTCATGGTCTTCCTCCCCATCATCGCCAACGACCTCGGCAAACTCGCCGCTGCGGCTGCAACCACCTTGGGCATCGTGGGCTACGTCAACCGCGACCGGATCAGCCGCTGGCCTGCGGACGAGTCCGACTCCAAGGAGCGCCCGGGCGCCTTCACATCTCTGGGCCTGGGAGTGGCGCATGGCCGCTGAGATGGCGCGGAAGTGGGTGGCCCTGGTGCTTGGAGCCGTCGTGCTGTCCACCGGCTGCATCACGGTGACTCCATCCTCGGAACGCGGTGCGCTCCTGGACCTCAATCCGCGTGCCGCGCCCGGGCTGGTGGGCGAGGGACATGGTGACGCCCAGCACGCGGCTACGGGTGCGAATGCACCAACGAGGCTGCTCTCCCGACGGGGAGAGCGCGTACAGGGCACGAAGGTGGCCATGGCGAGCCCGGCTGAAATGGCCGTGCGCGCGGTGGCCAGCGGGGCCAGGCAGGCGGACGCCTTCGAGTCCCTGCTGCTGCTGGCGGGCCTGGACAACGTCAACGACGAGCCCCCGCGAGGCGCTCCCCTCACGACCGAGGAGGCGGCCCGGGTGCTGGCGGTGCTGTTGAACAAGCCCGTGACGCTGGGTTCGTTCCCGCCGCGCATGGCTGTCTGCCACCTGCTGCGAGAGGTGCTGGACGGAGGGGCAGTCTCCCGCGAGGAGTTGCTGCGCCGGGTGGAGCGATTCAAGACGGTGGCCGTGCTGCGGCCGGATGGCTACCTGGCCTGGACGCTCAACGGACGCACGCAGCAGAAGGTGGGCCCGGTGGAGTGGAAGGAGGAAGCCTTTCGCGCTGGCTCCTTCGAGCTGGGCCGCTTCTACACCGTCAGCGGGTGGGTCTTCCGGCAGGCGGATGCGCAACTGCGCCCCCTCATGCAAGGGCCCGGGCTGGCCGAGGTGTACGACGACGCCGACTACATCGGCCGCTCGCTGGATGGCGCGGAGGATGCTTTCGTCGGGCTGTACCATGCCATGGGCCAACTGCTCACGCGCCCGCTGGACAGCCTCGCGGCGCTGCGACACCTTCCGGCGGGAGTCGCGGCCCTCATCGCCTCCTCGCCCGAGTACCTCGAGCGTTTCCGGTACATGACTCGGGGCGAGCAGGTGAAGGCCACCTCCACGCTGCTGACCCACCTCATCGTCACGTTTGGCACGGCTGGGGGCACGACGAGCACGCTGACACGGGCGGTGGGCGGGCTGGAGGCCAGCGTGCCGGTGCTGTCCCTCTCGGCCGAGGGCCTGCTGATGGTGGAACGCGTGGTGGTGCCGGTAGGCAAGACGGCTACGGTGCTGAGCGGCGGGCCGGGGGCAACAATCATCCTCCAACGGGCCAGCACGGGGACAAATGAAGCACGACCATCTGCTAGAGACTACCCGCAGGACTACGCGTCAGCTCGAACGCAGAACCACTCAGCCAGGTTTTCATCAGAGCGGGAAGCGAGGTCCTTGGCGAGACAGAAGATCGGCAAGGATCCAGTTGAGTTCGAGTCTGGAAAGCTCCGGAGCCGAGATGGAAAGTGGCAGTATCGAGCCAGGCCGGAAGATCTCAAGGGACATAGGCCAGGTGATACACCACACGTCCATCTCGAACGCCTGGACCCCAAGACGGGCGAGGTTTTGGAGAACTGGCACTTGAGATGGTAGCGGGATGGAACATGAATCGATTTCTTGCTTCTGATGACGAGATCATCTTCGGACAGAGAGAAGCCGTTGTGGAAATCATGCAGGAGCGCTTCGGGGTCTGGACGCTCGAGATCTCGCTCCTCCTCCAGGGACTTGCCGAATCCCTCACGGTGCGCTCTCCCAATGGTGGGACGCTGCTTCTGTCGTTGCTGGCAGACAAGCGTGTGAAGCGGAGCGCCGTCTCTCGCGGCGGGACAAACAAACTGAGGTTCGATCTGTCTCGAACCCAAGCGGAGTACCTACAAACCGTGCTCTTGCGTGCCTATCGCGATGGCATGGCCGATGTGGAGCATGTTCACATTGAAGGAGAGTTCGCTGGAACAGCATATGACTTGACGTTCTTTTTCGGTGCGTCGCAACCGCCGATGTCCGCGGAAGAAGCTGCCAAGCGCATGCAAGACTGAGCGTAGACGACGGCACACCCCCCGGAGTTCAGGGCCGAGGCGGTCAAGCTGGTGCGCGAGGGCAGCAGGAACCTGCCACAGGTGGCCAAGGGACCGAGTCAGCCCTACGCCACTGGGGACTCGAGGCCGACAGCGGCCAGAGCAAGGCGCCAGACCCTGTCCCCGTGGACTTCATGTGCCAGCAGTTGGGCGTGTCGCGCTCGGGCGACCATGCCTGGAAGGAGCGTCCGGAGTCCGAGCGACACAAGGCGGTCCGCGCCCTCGACGAGCGCCCCAACGGCACATTGGCGGCACCTGGACAGGAGGCGTAGCCCGGAAAACAAAAAAGCCCCCGAGTCTTTCGACTCGGAGGCTCTTGCGGAGTGCCCAGGGCGGGATTCGAACCCGCACACCTTTCGGCGCCACCCCCTCAAGATGGTGTGTCTACCAGTTCCACCACCTGGGCTTGCTGCGAACCGCGAACCGCGTTGCGACGCGGCCTCTAGTACCATGAACCGCGCCGCCGACAACAATTTTATTTAGCGAGCCCCACCTGCACTTTGCTGGGGCTCGCTGGCCGCCCGCCTACTGAGCGGGAGCGGGAGCCGGGGCCGGCGTCTCGGCCGGGCGCGGCTGCTCCACCGTGCCAGGCGTGCCCGGGGCCTGCTGCTCCGCGGGCGCCGCGCCCGTGGGGGCCGCCGTGTCCTGCGGAGTGGCCGCCGGAATCTGGCCCGCCGGAGGCGCGCCCGTCGTCGAGGGGCCCGGCCCGGGGGTGCCGGCCGGAGCCGGAGCCGCCGCGGGAGCCACCGCGCCCGCCGCCACCGAGGAGCGCATGCCCACGAAGGACAGGCCCAGCGACGTGAGGAAGAACAGCGCCGCGCAGACGCCCGTCACCTTCGTCAGGAACGTCGTCGCGCCCCGGCCGCCGAAGGCACTCGTCGCGGCTCCGCCGCCCAGCGCCGAGCCCATGCCCGCGTCCTTACCGGGCTGCAACAGAATGACGAAGATCATGAACACGCACAGCAGGACGTGCACGATCGTCACGAAGGTCAGCATGCTTGGCTCTTCTTTCCAGTCCTGAATAAAAGGTCGCGCAGCCTAACCGAACGGCGCGCTCGGTGACAATCTTCCTATGCTCCCAGCGCGCCCTTGAGGATGCCCGCGAAGTCTCCCGCCTTCAGACTCGCGCCCCCCACCAGCGCCCCATCCACGTCCGGCTGGCCCAGCAATTCCGCCGCGTTGTCCGGCTTCACGCTCCCGCCGTACTGGATGCGCACCCGCTCCGCCGTCCCCACGTCGTACAGCCGCCCCAGCTGCTCGCGCAGCGCCCGGTGCACCTCCTGCGCCTGGGCGCTCGTCGCCGTGCGGCCCGTGCCAATGGCCCACACCGGCTCGTAGGCGAGCACGAAGTTCGCCACCTCGGCCGCCTGGTAGCCCTTCAGCGCGCCCAACACCTGCTGCTCCACCACGTCCTTCGTGCGGCCCGCCTCGCGCTCCGCCAGCGTCTCGCCCACGCACACGATGGGCGTCATCCCCGCCGCCAGCACCGCCCGGATGCGCTTGTTCACCGTCTCGTCCGTCTCGCCGAAGTACTGCCGGCGCTCGGAGTGGCCCAGGATGACGTAGGAGCACCCCACGTCCTTGAGCATCGGCGCGGACACCTCGCCGGTGAACGCCCCGCTCGCCTCCCAGTGGCAGTTCTGGCCGGCCAGCTTCAGCGCCGAGCCCTCCAGTTCCTTCGCCACCGCGGAGAGCGACACGAAGGGCGGCGCCACCGCCACCTCCACGCGCTCCGCCGGCAGCCCCGCGGCCAGTCCCTTCAACTCCCGCACCAGCGCGAGCGCCTCGGAGAGCGTCTTGTTCATCTTCCAGTTGCCAGCGATGAGCTTGCGTCGCGACGGTGCGGCCATGGGGACTGACTCCTCGGGGAGGACGGTGGATGAAGCGGAGGGGGTGGACTACTTCGTCTCGAGCGCCTTGACGCCCGGCAGCTCACGGCCCTCGAGGAACTCGAGCGAGGCGCCGCCGCCGGTGGACACGTGGCTGAGCTTGACGCCCAGGCCCATCTCGTTGACGGCCGCGGCGCTGTCGCCGCCGCCCACGATCGTCACCGCGTTCTTGTTGGCCACCATGGCCTCGGCCACCGAGCGCGTGCCCGCGGCGTAGCGCTCCACCTCGAACATGCCCATGGGGCCGTTCCACACCACCGTCTTGGCGTTGCGGATGTGCTCGGCGTACATGGCGCGCGTCTTCGGGCCGATATCCAGGCCGATGAGGTCCGCGGGGATGGCCCGGTCGGGCACCTCGCGCAGCGGGCCCTTGTCGCCCAGCTCCGTGCTGCAGATGTGATCGATGGGCAGCACGAGCGACGTCTTGAGCCGCTGCGCCGCCTCGAGCAGGCGCATGGCCATGGATAGCTTGTCCTCCTCCACGCGGCTCTTGCCCACTTCGATGCCCTGCGCCTTGAGGAAGGTGTAGGCCATGGCGCCGCCGACCAGCAGCGCGTCCACCTTGGGCAGCAGGCTCTCGATGACCTTGATCTTGTCGCTCACCTTCGAGCCACCCAGGATGGCCACGAAGGGCTTGGCGGGGTTCTTGATGGCGCCGCCCAGGTACTCCAGCTCCTTGCGCATGAGCAGGCCGGCGCCCTTCTCCTTCACGTGGGGCACCATGCCGGCGGTGGAGGCGTGCGCGCGGTGCGCGGTGCCGAAGGCGTCGTTGATGTAGACGTCGGCGAAGGAGGCCAGCTCGCGCGCGAAGGCCTCGTCGTTGGCCTCCTCCTCCTTGTGGAAGCGCAGGTTCTCGAGCATGAGCACCTGGCCTTCCTTCTGATCCTTCACCAGCTTGCGCACGCCGTCGCCCACGCAGTCATCGGCGAGGATGACCTCGTGCTTGCCGCCGAGCAGCTCGGACAGGCGCGAGGCGGCCGGCTCCAGGGACAGCTTGGGCTCCACGCCCTTGGGCCGTCCCAGGTGCGAGGCGAGGATGACCTTGCCGCCCAGGTCCAGGGCCTTCTGGATGGTGGGCAGGGCCTCGCGGATGCGGGTGTCGTCGGTGATGCGCCGGCCTTCCAGGGGAACGTTGAAGTCCACCCGGATGAAGACGCGCTTGCCGGTGAGCTGCATGTCGTCGATGTAGCGGATCGTCATCGTTCCCTCTGGTTGGTCCGTGTTGACGGCCTTGGGGGATTACAGGCCCTTGGAGGACAGGAACTTGGCCACGTCCACCATGCGGTTGGAGAAGCCCCACTCGTTGTCGTACCAGGCCATCACCTTGGCGAGGTTGTCGCCCATGACCATGGTGTTGGTGGAGTCGAAGATGGAGGAGTGCGGGTTGCCGTTGTAGTCGACGGACACGGTCTGCTCGTCGTTGTACTGGAGCACGCCCTTGAGCGGACCCTCGGCGGCCTTCTTGAAGGCGTCGTTGATGGCGTCGACGGTGGCGTTCTTGGAGAGCACCACGCTCAGGTCCACCAGGGACACGTTCGGGGTGGGCACGCGCACCGCCATGCCGTGCATCTTGCCCTTGAGGCTCGGGAGCACCTCACCGATGGCCTTGGCGGCACCCGTGGACGAGGGGATCATCGACAGGGCGGCGGCGCGAGCGCGGCGCAGGTCCTTGTGCGGCAGGTCCAGGATGCGCTGGTCGTTGGTGTAGCTGTGGATGGTGGTCATCACGCCCTTCTCGATGCCGAAGGACTCGGT
Source organism: Cystobacter fuscus DSM 2262 (assembly GCF_000335475.2). NCBI lineage: Bacteria > Pseudomonadati > Myxococcota > Myxococcia > Myxococcales > Archangiaceae > Cystobacter > Cystobacter fuscus. The sequence continues at coordinate 97,250 of NZ_ANAH02000005.1, forward strand.
GAGGACCTTGGCCAAGGGCGCCAGGCAGTTGGTGGTGCACGAGGCGTTGGAGAGGATCTGGTGCTTGGCCGGATCGTACTGGTCGTGGTTGATGCCGTAGGCGATCGTGAAGTCCTGGCCCTTGGCCGGAGCGGAGATGATGACCTTCTTGGCGCCCGCGTTCACGTGCTTGATCGCGCCCTCGCGCTCGGTGAAGTGGCCCGTGCACTCGAGGACGATGTCCGCGCCCAGCGACTTCCAGGGCAGCGCGGAGGGATCCTTCTGGGCCGTGACGGCGATCTCCTTGCCGTCGATGACGATGGCCTTCTCGGTGGCCGACACGGTGCCCGGGAAGATGCCGTGCACGGAGTCGTACTTGAAGAGGTGGGCCAGGGTGGCCGGAGAGTCGAGGTCGTTGATGGCGACGAACTCGAGGTTCTCCTTGCGGGCGAGCGCGGCGCGCAGCACGCAGCGACCGATACGACCGAATCCGTTGATGGCAATCTTGGTGGCCATGTTCAAGCTCCTTGAGCGGGGAATGGGGCAGGGACGAAAAGGCGGGCGACCGTAGGCATGGGCGGCACGCGAGTCAACGCTCTCCGCGAGCCAAATGACGTGTCCGCCGGCGTTGCACAAGACGCAACAGCAACAGTCCCGCCAGGGAACCCGTTCCCCCCCCCGCCCCGCAGCCGCAGCCGCCCCGCTCCTCGCCGTAGGAGCCGGGGACCTGCTCGAGGGTGCACGGGAATGCGCCCCCCGGGGAGCTCAAGCCGCCCGAGTCCAGGTCCAGGGGAAGGGCCTCCTCCGCCCCGGGCGCCGGGGGCGGCGACGTCAGCACCCCCGCCCGGGCCAGGAAGGCCCCCATCAGGTACGCGCGGCGCTCGGGCGTGACGACGCCCTCGAAGGGCACGCCCAGGAAGAGCACCTGTCCCCCCGGCGCGGAGAGGATTCCCGCCGCCGTGTCCGCTCCGGAATAGCCCAGCACCGGCTGGCCCCCCTCCCCCGGCCGGAGCACGTCCGTCGCGCCCACCGGGAAGGAGCCCCGCCGCCCGTCATCCAACAGGGAGCCCGCCAGGCCCGGGAAGAGGCCCTCCGTGAGCCCCCCCACCCGCGGCGCCGACAGACCACACACTGGCCGGGCGTGCAGGATGTCCGTCAGGAAGGCGACGTCCTCGGCGCTTCCCACCGCGAGCGCGGAGGCGATCTGACTGCCCGACAGCAGCAGGTGCCCGCCCCCGAGCACGAAAGCGCGCAGCAGGGCCTGTTCGGTGGCGTCGGGACCCTCGCTCCGGGCCTGTCCCCGCCCGGAGAACCAATCCAGCACCGGGTAGCCCACGGGGGTGAGGAGGCCCGCGGCGATCGCCTCGCTCGTCGCGCCGTCGAAGGCCACGGCGTTGCGCGCCAGCGCGTCCCCGTGGCGGAGCAGGGCCGTCCCGTCGTTCATCGCCTCCACGAAGAGGCGCCGGGGCGAGCCCAGATCGTACGCCGAGAGCTCCTCGACGCGCGCCATCGTCGCGTCCAGGGCCCGGAAGGCGTTGACCACGAGCACGCGCGGCGCCCCGTCCGTCGCGCCCACGCTCACGCCCACCACGTCCGAGGGGAAGGACTCGCCGCCCTCGTTGACGGCCGCCACCCGGAAGTAGCGCGTCGTGCCCGCCGCGAGCGGCAGGGAGAAGGACGTGGCGGAGGTGTCCGTACCCTCGTCCCAGGCCAGCCCATCCGTGCTCTGGTAGACGCGGTAGCCCGTGGCCGGATGTTGCGGGGGCACGGCGCCATCCGGATCCGCGGGCGGCGCCCACTTCACCTCGACCTGGCCGCCTCCCGCGTTGCGGGCCGCCACCGCCGAGGGCGGTTCGGGGGGCAGGTGGATGACGGGAGCCTGGCCCTCCGGGGTATCCCGGACGGCGAAGTACTTGATGAGGCCATGGAGGAAGGCCCGCGCGGCGACGCGCCGGAAGTGCGGCTCCTTGAGCCACGCGGCGTCCTGGGCGTTGTCATGGTAGGCCACCTCCACCAGCACGGAGGGGATCTCCGGATTGTGGGTCGCGTTCACCTCGCCCAGGTTGGCCGAGCGCAGGTTGCGCACCCGCCAGTTCGGCTCGATCTCCCGCTGCAGGTCCACCTTGAGTTCGTCCAGCAGGCTCTGCGCGAGCTCCGGACTGCCGGGGACGATGTTCTTCGCTGGCTCGTATTTGCCGTCCACGGGATTGAGTCCATAGACGTAGGCCTCCGTGCCCCGAGCGGATCCATTCGCCGAGGCATTGGTGTGCCAGGCGACGTACACAGCGTCCTCGCCCTCCTCGTGCAGCCAGGCCGCGAAGCGCGGGCGGGCGGTGACGTCGGCGTTGCGCTCGTTGGAGAGCGCGTTGGTCCCCGTGGGCGCGAACACCGAGAACGGTGCGCCGCTATACTGGACGTGGTAGCGCGCGCACTCCTCGGAGCGCGGACGCGCGAGTGGACCCATCTGCGCATCTCCAATATCGCCCGTGCCGCCGCCCAGGCGCACGGCGTCCAGCGACACGGTGCCCGCCTCGGCCGAGTCGTTGAGCGCCACCACCGACGCCGACTCCGCCGGAGCGCCCGCCCGGAAGTAGAAGCGGCCGAGCAGCACCCACGTGCCCCCGTGGCGGCGCTGGTTCACGCGGAAGTGGCTCTCGCCGCCCGCGTGCCGCACCACGTAGTGCGCGTCGGTGACGCGGCTCGGGTCCGAGCCATAGGAGACGTACACGTGGTAGGCGCCGTCCGCGGGCACCCGGGGCGCCCAGGTGGCCCGCGCCGTGGCCGTGGCCGCGGCCGTCATGAGCCGGGTGTCTCCCAATTGGAAGGGCAGCACCGCGTTGCCCATGGGCACCGGCGGCACGCCCCATCCAGAAGCAGGGCCCGTGCTGGAGAAGAGCTCCGCCGGCCCCTGCTCCGAGTACCCCACCCCGCCGTTGTCGAGCGCCACGCCCTGGGGATTCAGGTCCGGCTCGCGCACCGGCACCACCGTGGCGCCCGCCCCCATCAGCATCGGCAGCAGGTACTGGTCCATCGTCTCGAGGGACACCATGTCCTCGACGACGTCGTTCGTGTTGCCGCGCTGGGTGGCCCACCGGCCCAGGGGCGAGCTGCGGTAGAAGCCATGCCCGGGGCTCAGGTAGATGGTCTTCCCCGACAGCGCCCCGGTGCGCAGGCGCGTCTGGGGCACCCCCGACAACGCGGAGATGCCGGAGCCGCGCTGCTCGCGGCGCACCAGGGCGGGCTCGGTGGGCGACCAGCGGGTCTCATGGGGCCGGGGGCCGGGCAAGGGCACGTACTCCGCGTCCGGGGGTTCCAGCCCACAGGCGTGAGCAGCGTCCTCTTCCTGGGCCTGGCTGGTTCCAGGCCAACAGAAGATCGTGAGCAACACCCAGACAGTGGTACGGAGGGATGCAGGAAGTGCCATGAGGCGCCGGACGTTAGGTCCCGGCGCGAGGCCTGCCAATCGAACTCGTGGGTGCCCACCCACTCTCCCGCTAACCTGTCCTCAATGAGTTCCCCCGCTCCCTACTCCCCACCACCTCCCCCGGAGACGCCCCGGCCTCCCGCCTACGCCTCGCGAGGCGGCACGGGCGTGCTCGCCTCCTTCCGCCATGCCTGGGACGGGCTCATCCACACCGCCGTGCACCAGCGCAACATGCGCGTGCACCTGGTCTCCGCCGTGCTCGTGGGGCTCGTGGGCAGTGGCATCCCCCTGGGCGTCGCCGAGAAGGTCATCCTCATCTTCTGCGTGCTGCTCATCTTCTTCGCGGAGATCCTCAACAGCGCGCTCGAGCACCTGGTGGACCTGGCCACCCGGCACTTCGACGAGAAGGCCCGGCTCACCAAGGACGCCGCCGCCGCGGGCGTGCTCGTGCTCGCCATCGGCACGGTCGTCATCTTCGTCTCCATCCTCGTGAACAACTGGGAGACGGTCGCCGAGAGCGGCCCTCAAATCGCCCGGCAGGTGGCGCTCGGCCTGCCGCTCACCGGGTGCGTCACCCTGCTGGTGCTCCCCCACCGGCGCGCCCGCTGGATGGATGTGTCCGCCGTCGTGGTGGGCGCCCTGCTGCTCGGCGCCCTCGCCGCGTACTCGGTCAGCTCCGTCTTCACCGCCGTGAACGCCGGCCTGTTCATCCTCGCCGCGTCCGCCGCGCGCCAGCGGCGCCGGGAGCAGGCCGCCGCCCGTCCGCCCGGGTGACGAGCCCCCCGGAAACGAAAAAACCGGCTCGAGGCCGGTTTCGTGTACCGCGTGGGCTGTGCCGCCTGGGGGCGCTCGAGCCCCGGGACCCGCCCGGAACCCGGCTCACCCGCCAGGGACAGTCCGCATTCTAAGCGGTCAGGCTTCCTGGCGGAAGTCCGGCCGGCTCTCGGGGCTCACCGGTGCGACGTTGGCGTGCACCCCCTTGAGGTCCTCCGACACGAGGTCCAACAACTCGGTGGCCATGCCGATGATCTGCATGGGGGTGTAGCCGTCCGCACGGAGCTGGTTGAAGAAATTCTGGGCGAGGAGACGGGTCTTCTGCTTGTTCGCGTTCAAGGTCGTTTCCTCCAGAAACAGTGGGACCGCGTAGTCACTGGAGAATCATTCTTCAACCCTCGTGCCAGCCGTCGACTCGTGGACGGATTTCCCATGCACTCCAAGGAGTTATGAAGAGCCCGGGGGTGGCACGAGGCTCCTCGCCTGCGAACGGGCCTTCGCACTTTCGCGGCGCGCACGGGGATGGACCACGGCGGAGTGCGTCACCCGGTTCGCACCTTTGGCAAACTCCGCTGTTCGCTGGCTTGCATTCCAGGCATGGGGTGGCGCACATACGCGCCGTCGTCGGCTGAGGAGAAGAGCGTCGCATGGCTTATCGGGTGAACAACATTGGGTTGTGGTTGGACGAGCCGGAGGAGCTGCTGGGCCAGCGCGCGGCCGAGAAGCTCGGGGTGACGCGAGGCGATCTCCAGTCCGTGCGCGTGGTGCGCGCGGTGCTCGATGCACGCAAGAAAGGCAGCCCTCGCTATATCTATACGCTGGAGGTGGAACTGTCTCCGGGCCGGGTGCCACCGCGGCTGCCGCCGGACGTGGGGGAGACGCCACCGCCGCCCGAGCCGCCCGCGCGCGTGAAGGAGCCCGAGCGCCTGCCGCTCATCATCGGCACCGGCCCCGCGGGTCTCTTCTGTGCCCTGGCGCTGCTGGAGCGCGGCGTGCGCACCATCCTCGTCGAGCGGGGCCGGGAGGTGGTGACGCGGCGCAAGGACGTGGCGAAGCTCATGCGCGACGGGACGTTGGACCCGGAGAGCAACATGAACTTCGGCGAGGGCGGCGCGGGCGCGTACACGGACGGCAAGCTGTCCACGCGCATCAACCACCCCCACGTGCGCAAGGTCATCGAGACGTTCGCCCGCTGCGGCGCGCCGGACCACATCCTCATCGAGGGCAAGCCGCACATCGGCTCGGACCTGTTGCCCGGCGCCGTGGCGCGCATCCGCGAGGAGCTCATCGCCGGCGGCAGCCAGGTGCTCTTCGAGCACAAGGTGGAGGCGGTGCTCGACCGCGACGGGCGGGTGACGGGCGTGCGGCTGGCGGACGGACGCGTGCTGGAGAGCGACCGGGTGGTGCTCGCCCCGGGCAACTCGGCGCGCGAGCTCTACGAGCGCTTCGCCGCCGACGGGCGCGTGGTCATCGAGCCCAAGCCCTTCGCGCTCGGCTTCCGGGCGGAGCATCCGCAGGGGCTCATCAACTCCATCCAGTACGGCAGCGCGGCGAAGAACCCGAAGCTGCCTCCGGCCGACTACAAGCTCGCGGAGAACCTGGACGTGAACGGAGAGGTGCGCGGCATCTACTCCTTCTGCATGTGCCCGGGCGGCATCGTGGTGCCCACGCCCACCCAGGATGGGCTGCAGTGCACCAACGGCATGAGCAACTCGCGCCGCAACGCGAAGTACGCCAACGCGGGCATCGTCGTCACGGTGTCCGTGGAGGACTTCGAGCGCGAGGGCTTCCGCGGTCCGCTCGCGGGCCTGGAGTTCCAGCGGCACTGGGAGTCCAAGGCGTACGAGCTGGGCGAGGGCAAGTTCTTCGCCCCCGCGCAGACCATCCCCGACTACCTCGCGGGCCGCGTGAAGAAGGATCCGGGCGGCACCAGCTACCGGCCGGGCCTGGCGCACACGGACCTCAACCGCCTCTTCCCCGAGCGCCTCACGCAATCGCTCAAGCAGGCGCTCAAGGCGTTCGACCGCAAGATGCGCGGCTTCGTGAGCGACGAGGGCAAGCTCATCGGCATCGAGAGCCGCACGAGCTCGCCCGTGCGCATCACCCGCGGCGAGGACATGCAGTCGGTGTCCATGCGCGGCCTCTACCCCGCGGGCGAGGGCTGCGGCTACGCTGGTGGCATCGTTTCCTCGGCCATTGATGGACTGCGCGTGGCTGAGCAGATTGCGGCCGAACTGGCCTGACTCGACCCGGGAGGGCACGATGCGCTACCACGTACGTACGCCGGACGGAGAGCTGGACTACCTCTCTTTCAGGGAGGTGGAGTTGGCGTACATGCAGGGCCTCGTGGGCCCCGATGACGAGGTGCGCGAGGAGGGGCAGACCCTCTGGCGCAAGGCCTCGACCATCCCCGTGCTCGCCCGCGCGAAGCCTCCCGCCCGGGGGTGGAAGGCCCGGAGCCAGGCAATGACCGTGGTGGGCTCGGTGCTGCTGGCCATCTGGGCGCTCATGCTCATCGCCAGCGACTCCTGGACCCGGCGTGGCCTGGGCATCGTGCTCGCCCTGACCACGAGCGCGCTGCTCACCCGCGTCACCTACAAGGCCTTCAAGCGGCCGGGCGCTCCCCGGAGCTGAGCGGCCATCCAGACGAGCGTTCCGCCCCGCCCGCTTCCCGTCCCTCCAGCGCGGCGTTTGGAGCCCGAGACCGAAATCGTCCTCCCGCCAACGACTGTTCCTTTCAGTACGGAACATTCGGAGCGCGTCATTCGGCCGACGCCGAGGGGAGGACGAACTTGGTCAATACCTATCTGTCCCGAGAAGCGGCACAAAGGCTGAAGCATGGAGCCCCCTGGGTTCGCCGGGAGGACATCGTCTCCATCGAGGGGACGCCCGCGCTGGGAGAAGCCGTCCAGCTCCGGGACGAGCAGGGACGATTGCTCGGCCTGGCGGACGTGGACCTCGAGGCCTCCTACGCGGTGCGCCGCCTGGGCTATGCCGACGAGACCGCCGAGGGCCTCATTCCCCGTCACGTGCGCCACGCCTTCGAGCGCCGCGCGCTCACGGTGGACGACCCGCGCTTCTGCCGCGCCATCAACGACGATGGGGACGCGCTGCCCGGGCTCATCGTGGACAGGTACGACCGGCACCTCGTCGTCCAGACGCTCACGCGCGCCATGGACGCCCGGCTGCAGGAAATCACCCGCGCCCTCGTCGAGGTGAGCGGCGCGGAGTCCGTGCTCTTGCGCAACGACACGCCGCGGCGCCGGCAACTGGGCCTGCCCGCGCAGCGCCCCCACGTGCTGCACGGCACCCCTCCCCGGTGGACGCGCGTGCTGGAGCTGGGCGCTCGCTTCACGGTGGATCTCCAGTACGGCTCGGGCGTGGGCTATCCGTATGACCAGCGCGAGCTGCGCCGCTTCCTGGCCCGGCTGTCCCAGGGCGCGCGGGTGTTGGATCCAAGCTGCCACGTGGGCGGGCTCTTCGTGCACGCGGGACGCCATGGCGCCCGCTCCATCCTCGCCTTCGACAGCGACGCGGACACCGCGGACCTGGCGCGCGAGAACGGCGAGGCCAATGGCCTGCTGGGTCGGCTCCAGGTGGAGCGCGGCGACGCGCTCGACGTGCTCCACGGCGTGCAGGACACCTTCGATCTGGTACTGCTGGATACCCCCGATGCGACCTCCGCGGAGACCTTCGTCGAGCAGGTGCGCCTGGGCCTGCGCGCCACGCGCCACGGCGGCGTCGTCCTCATCGTCGGCTACCACCCACCCCTGCCCATGGGCGGCTTCGACAACCTGGTGGCCGAGGCGTGCGAGCAGGAAGAGCGCCGCAGCTTCCGCATCGCCCGGTTCGGCCTGCCGCCGGATCACCCCACGCTGGTGGGCTTCTCGGCCACCGACTACCTCTCGGGCATCGCGCTCGAGGCGAGCTGACGCACCGAGGCGCCGTGGCGTCCCCGCCCACGGCGCGCGGCACGTCCGGCGCGGTCGGGTCGGCCAGGGCAACGCGACACCCCGGGAAGAAAGGACACGGAGCACATCCACTCCGCCCCGGTGGTGGTAGTGTGCCGCGCCGAGATCATGACGACCGACAATCATCAGACAGACCCCTCCTCCTCCTCCGCCCCCGAGGCCTCCGTGGAAACGGTGCGCAAGGTGTACGCGAAGGATCTCCGCGAGAAGGACCCCGTCCACACCGTCTTCCGCGTGGCGCAGAAGACCCGCGTCACCGCGCGCAGTGGCAAGGTGTTCCTCTCGCTCGTGCTCACCGACAAGAGCGGTGAGATCGACGCGCGCGTCTTCGACAAGGTCGACGCCCTCGAGCCCACCTTCTCCGCGGGCGACTACGCGCTCGTGCACGGCCACGTCATCGCCTTCCATGGCAAGACGCAGGTCGTCATCGAGGCGCTCGAGAAGCTGGATCCCGAGCCGCTCGATCCCAAGGAGTTCGAGCCCCCGCCGGCGCCCCTCGCCCCGGCCGCCGCCGCCCCCGAGGAGTCCGCCGCGCCCAAGCGCGACGAGGCCCGCAAGGACGAGCCGGCCGCCCGGCGCGAGGAGTCCGCTCCCGCCAAGGGTGGCGAGGGCCCCGGAGGCGCTCGCGCCGTGGGGCAGATCCGCGAGCTCGTCGCCGAGCGCGTGAACGACGCCAACGTGAAGGCACTGCTGCTGGCCTTCCTGGATGACGCACAGGTCGCCGCGGCCCTGCCGCACGCGCCCGCCGCCAAGGGCGTCCACCACTCCTACCGCGGGGGCCTGGCCGATCACCTCCTGTCGGTGCTGCGGCTCGTGCTGCGCGTGGCCGACCACTACCCCATGGCGGATCGCGACCTGCTGCTCGCCGGCGCCCTGCTCCATGACGTGATGCGGGTGGCGGAGACCTCCGCGGGCGGAGAGCCCACCGACGAGGGCCGGCTCGTGGGCCACCTGGTGCTCACGGCGCAGAAGATCCGCGAGAAGGCGCTCGGCATCCCCCACTTCCCGCCCCTGCTCGAGCAGCACCTCACCCACCTCGTCATCGCCCAGTTCGGCCAGGTGGAGAGCGGCTCGCCCCGGGCCCCCGTGACGCTCGAGGCGCAGATCATCCACTCGCTCACCGCGCTCGACGCGCGCATCGCCGCCTGGACGGACGCCATGCAGCGCGACCCCCACGATCGGTGGACCGAGAACCTCCGGCCCTACAACCGCTCGCTCTGGAAGGGTCCGGCGCCTACCTCGCGGGGCCGGGCGCCCGTGGAGGGCGGTGGCCGCCGCAAGAACAAGGAGAAGAAGAACCGGGAGCGGCCGGAGAAGTCCGCGGGCGCACCCTCGGGCGACGGCGCCCCGGTGGAGGCCCGTGCCGAGCGTCCCGAGCGCGCCGAGCGCCCGCCCAAGCCCCCGCGCGAGCCCCGTCCGCCGCGCGAGCCTCGGGAGGCCAAGGAGCCCCGGGAGCCTCGGGAGGCGCGCGAGCCCAAGCCGCCGCGCGAGCCGGTGAACGTGCCCAAGGAGCTGACCTTCAAGCCCTTCAGCGTGCTGACGGCGCCGAAGGCGGAGCCCAAGTCCGAGGACGGCACGGACACGGAAGGTTGACCCATGGCGAAGCGACTGGGTGAACGGCTCGTCGAAGCGGGCCTTGTCACGAGCGAGTCCATCCAGAAGGCGCTGGAGCACCAGAAGATCACCGGCCACCGGCTGGGGGACTGTCTGGTGGAGATCGGCCTGCTCCAGGAATCGGGGTTGCTGCGATTCCTGGCGGCCGAGTTCCAGACCCGCTTCGTCTCCGCGGAGAAGCTGGCCAAGGCGCGCATCGCCACCGAGGTGTTGGACAAGGTGCCGGTGCGGCTGGCGGAGGCGCAGAACGTGCTCCCGCTGGCCATCGATCCGGAGCGCAAGCTCCTGTCGGTGGTGGCGGCCGAGCCGCAGAACAAGAAGTTGATGGACGAGATCGCCCTGGTGACGGGCATGTCCGAGGTCTACGCGTACGTGGGCCTGCGCAGCTCCATCGCCGCGGCCATCCGCAAGCACTACTACGGAGACCCCACGGCCTTCGCGTCGCTGGAGCTGGGCGGCCACATGCGCGCGGACGTCAACGCCATGGCCTCCGCCTTCGAGAGCACCACCGGGACGGCGCCCAAGGCGAGCCTCCAGCTGCGGCTCGACTCGGAGACCCGCCATCGGCTGCAGCGTCCGGGCACGCAGACGCGCGCGGGTACGCGGGGGGATGCGCTCCTGGCCTCGCGCGGCACCGTGTCGGACGGCGACTACATCGAGACGTTGAACATCCTGGTGTCGATGATGGAGCGCGAACACAAGCACCACCGGGGGCACTCGGCGCAGCTCGCGCGCCAGGCGGCGGTGGTGGCGCGGCGCCTGGGCATGGCGCCCAAGGACGTGACGGCGGTGAGCATCGCCGGCCTGCTGCACGACCTGGGCAAGCCCGCCGAGCGCCATTTCTGCCTGGCGAGCAACGCGGTCAATCCCGAGTGGATGGCCGAGGCGAAGCGCTACTGCCGCGTCCCCACCAAGCTCTTCGAGACGGTGAACCTGCCGGTGCAGGTGAACACCATGCTCGCGCAGCTCTACGAGGCCTATGACGGCTCGGGCACGCCCCAGGGCGTCAAGGGCGACGACATCACCCTGGGCGCGCGCATCCTCGCGACGGTGGACAGCTACCTGGAGCTGACGAAGAACCCGGCCAATGCGCTCGGCAAGCTGCACAGCAAGGCCAAGGCGATCGAGCACCTGAAGGAGAACGCCGGGAAGCTGTACGACCCCTTGGTGGCGAACATCGTCACGCAGGTGCAGAGCGGCGAGTTGCTGCGGCAGAGGCTCGTCAACGACGGCCGGCAGATCTTCATCGTGGAGCCCGAGCAGGGCACGCGGACGGGGCTGCTGGAGGCCGTGCAGAAGCAGGGGCTGGTGGCGTATGCGCTGTCGCTGCTGGACGGGGCGTACGACGCGCTGGTGCATCAGGAGTGCGACGTGCTGGTGGTGGGGCTGAAGTTCGGCATCGACGAGGTGGTGGCCCTGTTGCAGGCGGTGCGCGCCTCGGCGGAGCACGCGGGCCTGCCCGTGGTGGTGCTCGGAGATCCGGACCCGGGCCTACGCGAGCGGTTGATGATGTGCGGGGCGACGGCGGTGCTCCCCCCCACGGCGCTGGCCGAGGCGGCCCGGACGCTGAAGACGCTGTACGAGGATCGCATCCGGCACAACGGGCCCGCGCGGGTGGTGCGCGGAGGCATGGACGAGCTGCCCGGACCGGAGCTGTTCAAGTGCCTGGGCGGGGGCAAGAAGTCAGGGCGGCTGCACCTCAAGTACCACGTGCATGAGGGCTTCCTGCACCTGGAGAAGGGCCGGGTCGTCTTCGCCTCCGCGGCGGGACAGACTGGTGAGCCGGCCCTGCAGACGCTGCTGGGCTTCACCCAGGCCGACTTCCGCTACGATCCGGACTCGCTGCTGTTGGACGTGCCCCAGTTGGATCAGGAGCTCGAGTCCCTGGCCCAGCGCATCGTCCCCCGCAGGACCTCGGTGTACGTGCCCACGGTGTGAACAATAAACGCGAATCGCGAAACACAAACAATTCAAAGTGCCCAAAAACATCCGCCGATGGAAGCACCGCTTTCTCGATTGAAGCCGCGTCAGACGTGGAAGCCCAACAGGGCCGCCGCGTGGGCTCTCGTCGTTCTCCTCCCGGCGTGTGCGATGTCACCGGGCAGGAGCGGTTCCTTCCGCTACAGCTTCGACTCGCCCTCGGCGGCCTGTCGGCATAGCCTCTCGGGGTGCGTCGCCCTCTACGGCAAGGAAATCGCTTCGGCGACGGCCGTCCTGAAAGTAGCGCTCGATGTTCCGACGAGAAACGACATCGAGCGCACGTTGTCAGAATGCGCGGACATCGCCCGTTCGGAAGTCCTTCTCCGGCACGAGGGGGACTTCGCCGGTTTGACCCCCACTGCTGACGAGTGCAAGCAATGGGCGAAGAACGCGAGAAGCAAGGGGATGACGTGGGCCATGCAGTTGGGAACGGAGATGCATGAAGAGGCGCTCGAGTGCGTGGAGGAGCGACTGAGCAAACTGCGTCCGGGAGGATTCAGTCTGGAACCACGCTACCGCTACGACTCGCGTCAGGATCGCTGGAAACAGGTGAGCCGCGAGGAGGAGCAGGCCCTGGAAGAGTCGGGCAATTCGGGTGAGCTGAAGGGCTCAGTCAAACCCGATGTCGTGATTCATCAGGGGGATCCGCTCCGTGCGCAGGCCGTCTATGACTTCAAATTCCCATGTATGAATATCGATGAGATACCCAAGTGGCCTCGTTACCCACCAACCCACCCGTACTCGGGACTGGACCAGGGGACCGTGTACGAATGGGCTTTCTCCATCAAGCCCACACGTGTCATGCCGCGCTTGGGAGTCATTCATGAATAGTGAGCCCTGGCCCCATATTCGCATCTATTCAGAGAAGGGACTTCTGGTCCTTCGAGACGGATTCAGCATTACACTCTATACACGGCACCCTCACGCGCAGATAGCGGAAGGGGCCCTGCGCTCGCTCGAACTTTATCTGAACGCGGTGGAGCCCGGTGCGCTTGGCTTGTACGCAGACCTGGACGGGTACTGGCAAAATCTCGATTCCACCGCCTGGAAGCTCATCCGAGATGAGCTTCGACACCCCACCCAAGCCCATATTGAGCTGGCAGATGCATCGGCCGTCCAAGCGCGCTATCGCTTCACCTACCATGGCAGCTCGTTTACTCCCCTCCCCTTCATCAGAGACACTTCGACATGGGTCTCGGCGATGTCTTGCTGGCTGCCCACGGAGTACCTGAAAGAGCGCGGTTTCGCGCAAGTGCGTGAACTCGTGATGGGAATGGCGTCGTGCTTTCCTTTCTGCTCTGGCCATGCAGGCCTCTCCCTTCATGCCCAGAACGACCTCCTGTCTTTGGAGAAGGTGTCCCGCGCGAGAGCGAACCGGTATCCAGGCATGGACATCGCGCTTTCTGCCCTTCCCACCCTGGACATTGGAACGAGGGTCAACGGTGTGCATTGGCTGAACTTCCTGGGCCCTCCCGTGCTGGACGCATTGGGGGGCATCACGGGCCTCCGAGTTCGCTTGCACTCGCCAGACATCACCGTTCAGGAAATGGAGGAGGGGCGGGCCGTCGTCACCCTCGGCGCTCATCCTGACGCCGGAGACCTTGAGGAGGGACGCACGCTCCCCGCCTACCGGGAACTGGCGCGCGTCCTGGAGCCCTTCCTCTATCAACGACGCTATCTGCCGAACGAAGAGGTCCCCGAAGAGCTTCGCCGCTGGGAGCGCCGCTTCCTGGATTGAGCCGGACCACACCCGGAAGCCGACTCGCTGCTGTTGGACGTGCCCCAGTTGGATCAGGAACTCGAGTCCCTGGCCCAGCGCATCGTCCCTCGCAGGACCTCGGTGTTCGTGCCCACGGTGTGAGCGGACAATCTTCCTGGTGGCTCGCGAACACGGCCCGAGCCAGGAGGCTCAGCCCGTCTGGAGGCGGAGTTTCTCGAGGAGGGCCCGTGCCTCGCACAAGTCCGGGGTGTTCAAGCCCTCGGTGAACCCGCTGTAGATGTCCCGCAGCAATTCGCCTGCCTCGACCTGCTGACCGTCTTCGTCGAGCATCCTGCACAGGCCCAACACCGCGCGCAGCTCGAGTGACCAGGCACGCTGATGCCGCGCGAGCCGGATGGCCTGCTGGAAGCTCCCTCGCGCCGCGTCCCGCGATGTCTGGTCCATCCTTCTCAGGACCTCGCCCCGCAGGCGGTGAAGCTCGGGTTCGCACAGATGCTCACCTCGAGTGGTGGCGTTCCGCATCCCCTCGGCCAGCGCCGCGAGCGCTTCCTCGTACTGGCCCGCCAGCATCAACACCTCGCCCAGCATGACGAACATCCCCGTAAGGGCGAGTCCCCCACCAATGTCTCGGAAGAGCTGGATGCCCTGCCGCAACTCGGTGATGCCGGTCCTCGAGTCCCCCCGTCTGGAGTGAGCCCAGGCGCGGTACGTGAATGAGACCGCCTCCCAGAGCCGGAAGCCCTGTTCATTCGAGAGGACGAACAACTCCTGCGCTGTGCGCCAGGTGCTTTCGACGTCTTGCTGGTAGTGGCGCAGCATGAGGCTGGGCCCCATGGCGCTGGCGATGCTGGGCACGTGCCCCAGGGTCCGAGCCAGGGTGAACATCTCCTCCAGCACCCGCTCTCCCTGGTCCCGGTAGCCAAGCATCCACAGGCTCGCCGCCAGGGTGTACTGGCAGTTCATCGTCGGGGAGAGCTGGAATCGTCCGGTGATGAGGCGCTCCTGCTCGAGATCGAAGAGCAACAGGCCCTGTTCACCATGCCAGCGGGCATCGAGGAACTCGCCACGGAACAGATGCGTCTGGCCCATGGCGTAGTGCGCGAGGAGCCTTGGCAATCCCTGCTTCGAGCCCCATGCGAGATCCATGACATGCCGTGCCGTTTCCAACGCGGGCTCCAGCTGGCCCCCGATGAAATGGAACGTCCACAGGCACCACAACGCGGGCAGCAAGCGCTCCTGATCGCCCAGGACATAGCAGAGGTCACGAGCGCGGCAGGACGCCGCTTCCACCACGGGCGAGGCCCAACCATCGATCGCCATCAGCGCCGCCGCGAGCTCCAGTTGGATGGGCAGCTCCAGTTTGAGCCGCTCTGTCTCGTCCGGAATCTGCACCAGCAGCGCGAGCGCACACCGGAGGTGGGCCATGGCCTCTCGGTTGGCCCCACGCACCATGGCACGCTGGCCCGCATTCTCCCATTCGCGGATGGCGTCCCGCGGCAGCTCCGCGCCCTCATAGTGGCTCGCCATGAGTTCCGGCTGGGTATCGGCCACCTCCGGGAACTCGTGCTGAAGCGTCTGGGCGATCTGCTGGTGGTACTGCTTCCGGGTCTTGCGCAACAGCGACTCGTAGGCGGCGTCCCGGATGAGCGCGTGCTTGAAGATGAAGACAGCCTCGGGCAACGCCCCCTGCTGGTACACCAGCTCGCTCTCCAGCAGCTTGGACAGATGCCCCTGGAGCACCTCGTCTTCCTTGCCAGCCACCGCCTTGAGCACCTCGTAGGGGAACTCGCGCCCCAGGGTGGCCGCGAGCTGGGCCACCGGCTTGCTCGGACCCAAGCGGTCGATCCTCGCCATCAGCGAGTCGTGCACGGAGACGGGGATGAGGCCATCGGGAACACGCCCGACCAGCTCATAACGGTTCTCCCGCTCACGCAGCACCCCCGCCTCCAGGATGGCCTTGGTCAGCTCCTCCACGAACAACGGGGTGCCCCCGCTGCGCGCCAGCACCTGACGCTCCAGCTCGGCGGGCAGGGACTTGTTGCCGGTGACGTGGGCCACCATCACGGCCACCTCACCTGGCTTCAGCGGGAGCATCTCCAACGCATGCAGGTACGGCACCGCGGCCCAGTCCACATGGAACCCGGGGCGGGTGGTGAACAGGCACAGCAGGCGTTCCGAGTGCGTCCGGTCGACCAGGAGTTGCGTCAGCTCCAGCGTCGAGGGATCCGCCCAGTGCAGGTCCTCCAGCACGAAGACCAACGGGCGCTGCTCGGCGACTCCGCAGAGCAGCGCGCCCAGGAGTTCCAGGGTGCGATGGCGCTTCTTCTGGGCCGGAATCTCCAGCACCGGATTCGCCGCGAGAGGAATGGAGAGGAGCGAGGCCATCAACCCCAGGGCTTCCGGGGAGCCGAGTCCATACCCGGCGAGGAACTCCCGCAGCCGGGTCAGCTTCTCCGCGGGCGAGGGCAGTCTGCGCAGCTCGAGCTGCCGCTCGAACAGCTCCATCACCGGGTACAGGGCGCTGTTCTGGTAGTAGGGCAGGCAGCGGCACTCGAGCAGGAAGTGCTCACCCTCCGGAAGCCTGCTGCCCAGCATCTTGAGCAGGCGCGACTTGCCGATACCCGGCTCGCCTCGGATGCAGACCACCTGACCGCTTCCAGCGGCGGCGCGAGACCAGTGCCCGACGAGCACCTCCAGTTCGTGCTCGCGGCCGACGAAGGGGGTGAACCCATCCGCGGTGGCCGCGTCCATGCGGCTCCTCGCGCCCGTCTCGTGCAACACCCGGTAGAGCCGGGTCGCGCGAGACAGGCCCTTGAGACCGTGCTCGCCCAGATCCTCCAGGGCGAAGAAGCCACGCACCAGCCGGCTGGTGGCGGCGCTGATGACCAGGGTGTCCGGCTCGGCCTTGGCCTGTACACGCGCCGCCAGATTGGGGGTATCCCCGAGCGCCAACTGTTCGCGGAACTTCCCTCCGCCCACCTCTCCCACCACCACCAGGCCGGTGTGGATGCCAATGCGCACCTGAAGCCGTTGGCCCCGGGCGTCCAGCGCGGCCACCTCCTGGAGGATCTCCAGGCCGGCGCGGACAGCGCGCAGCCCATCGTCCTCGTGGGCCACCGGATAGCCAAAGTAGACGAGCAGTCCATCCCCCAGGTACTGGGCGATGTGGCCGTCGTGGCGGGCAATCACCCGGGCGGCGCACTCCTGGTAGGCGCGCACCACCTCGCGCAGATCCTCGGGATCCAGCCGTTCGGAGAGCGCCGTGGAGCCCACCAGATCACAGAACAGTACGGTGAGTTGCCGGCGCTCCGCCTCGGGAGCGGAAGCCACGAAGGGGGACGACTTCGCGCCGAGCGGAGCGCCACACTGGCCACAGAACCTGGCGTCCAGCTGATTGGGGGCGCCACAGTCCCCACACAGAGCGGCCAGCGGGGTGCCGCACCCCATGCAGAACTTCGCGCCCTCGGGACTCTCCTGATTGCATTGCAAACAGCACATGCGCGCACGTCCCCCAAGCGGCTCGACCCGGACCCCTCTGGCCTGGCGAGGGCCGCCTACACGCGGAAGCCGAACAGCGCCGCCGCGTTGGCCGTCGTCACCTCGGCCACCTGCTCGACGGAGACCCCCTTGAGCTCGGCCACCTTCTTCGCCGTCTCGACCACGTACGAGGGCTCGTTCTTCTAACCCCGGTAGGGCACTGGCGCCAGGTACGGGCTGTCCGTCTCCACCATCAGCCGATCCAACGGCGCGAAGCGCACGGCGTCCTGGAGTGCCTCGGTCTTCTTGTAGGTGACGACGCCCGACAGCGACAGCAGGAAGCCCAGCTCCAGGTAGCGCCGCGCCGCGTCCGTGTCCCCGGTGAAGCAGTGGATGACACCGTGCCGCACGCCCTCCTCCTTGAGGATGGCCTCGCAGTCCTCGTGCGCGTCGCGCACATGCACCACGAGCGGCTTGCCCAGCTCACGCGCCAGGGCGCACTGCCGGCGGAACACCTGGGCCTGCACCTCCCGGGGCGAGTGGTCGTAGTAGTAGTCCAGCCCCGCTTCCCCCACCGCCTTGAGCTCCGGCCGGGCGCAGGTGCGCGCCAGATGCTCGAAGTCCGCCTCGGTGGCCTTCGCCGCGTCGTGCGGGTGGATGCCGAGCGTGGGCGTGAAGAAGTCCGGGTGGGCGGCGGCGATCTCCAGCGCCGCGCCCCAGTCTCCCGGCTCCTGGAACTGGCCGACGATGATGGCATGCACCAGGCCCGCGGCCCGGGCGCGCTCCAGCGCGACGTACACCCGCTCGGCGTCGGAACGATCGAAGTGACAGTGCGAGTCCACGAGCTTCATGGCATCTCCTGGATGAGCTCGGTGAGCTCGGTACGGGCCTCGGCGGAGAACGCGGGCAGTGCCGCGCGAACCCGTGCCCGGCCCTCGGGAACGGCGAGCAACCACAATCCCTCGGCGGCATCGAGCCGGAAGTCCTCGGGTACTCCAGGTTCATCGAGCAGCGAGAGCAGCCACGGCAGGGCGCATGCGTCCCCCAGCCGGCCGAGGCCCCGCGCCGCCGCGCCCCGGCACTTGTCGCGGGGATCCACGACGATGGCGTGCAGCCGCTCCAGGGCGCCCGGGATCTTCACCTCGCCGCACAACTCCACGGCGAGGGCCCGGTCCTGGGCCCAGTTCCACCGCCGCCGCTCGCTGCGCTTGAGCAGCCACGCCGCGCCCTCGGCGTCGCCCAGCCGCGCGAGCACCCCCGCCGCCTGGGTGCGATCGAACGCGGGCAACAGCAGGCGATGGAACACGTCGCGCACCGCGGGCAGGGCGCGCGCGTCGCCCAGCTCGGCGAGTGCCCCGAGCGCACGAAAGCGCAGCAGGTCCTTGTCCAGGGCCTGGAGCAGCACCTCGAGCCCCGCGGGGTGCTGGAGCGAGGCCATGCCGCGCGCGGCCTCGAAGCGGACCTCGAAGGAGGAATCCTCCAGGAAGCGGGCCAGGGAGCCGCGGCAGTCCGCCCGGACGAGGTCGGCCATCCGCCCGGCGGCCTCCAGGCGCACGAGGCTCTCCTCGTCGGAGGCCTGGGCGGCGAGGAAGCCCGGCAGCTCGTCGGCGGGGAGCACCGCGGTGGCCATGCCCACGCCGGTGCGGCGCACCGCCACCTGCTTGTCCGCGAGCAGGCCGGGAAGGACGGAGGCCAGCTCGGGCGCGCGCGAGGGCTCCTCCGCCGCGAGGTGGAAGAGCAGCTCCGCCGCCTCGGCACGCAGGCGCGGATCCCTGTCGTGCTCGAGGGAGAAGAGGGCCCGGTCCCGTTCGGCCCGCCAGTCCATCACGCTCACTTCACCTCGGAGCCCGGCGGCATGTCGCCCGGGTCCAGCAACGACAGGTCCTTGCCCCCGGAGCCCGCGGTGAGAATCATCCCGCGCGACTCGATGCCCCGCAGCATGCGCGGCTTGAGGTTGGCCACCACCACCACCTTGCGGCCCTGGACCTGCTCGGGTTGGAAGGCCTCGGCGATGCCGGAACAAATGGTGCGCGGCTGCCCTTCCCCGAGGTCCACCGTCAGCTTGAGCAGCTTGTCCGCCTTGGGCACGCGCTCGGCGGCCAGGATGTGGCCCACCTTGAGCACCACCTTGGCGAAGTCGGTGATGTCAATCTCCCCGGGCGCGACCTCGGCGGGCTTCGCCTCGGGAGCCTTGACCTCGGCCGGCTTGGGCTCGGCGGCCTTCTTCTCGGCCTTGCCGCCCTTCTTCGTCTCCGGGGCGGGCTCGGCCGGGGCCGGCGCGCCACCGAGGATGGCGTTGACGCGCTCCTCCTCCAGCCGCGGCATGAGCGGCTCGGGGGTGCCCACGGGGCGGGCGCGGTCGAGCAGCGGGTAGCGCGCGGTGGCGAGCACCTCGAAGGTGAGCGGCGGCGCGTTGAGCTGGGCGAAGAGCTTCTCGGCCACGCGCGGAATCACCGGCGTGAGCAGCGCGCCCAGCAGGTAGGCCACCTCGGCGGCGTCGCTCAGGTCGGCGCGAGCGGCCTCGGGGTCCGTCTTCACCTTGACCCAGGGGGCCGCGGTCTGGAGGAAGCCGTTGGCGGACTGGGAGATCTCGGTGATGACGCGGATGGCGTTGCGGTACTCGAGCTTCTCGTAGGCCTCGCGCACCTCGGGGACGCGGGCGAGCGCGGCCTCGACCAGGGCGCGGCCGGGGCCCTCCTTCGTCGCGGGAGCCAGCCGCTTGTCCAGCGCGGCGCCCGCGAGCATGGACAGGCTGCGGTTGGCGAGGTTGCCGATGTTGTTGACCAGCTCTCCGTTCACCCGGAGGCGGAAGTCCTTGAGGCTCAGGTCGAGGTCCTCGACGCCCGGGCCGAGGTTGGCCGCGTAGAAGTAGCGCAGGTAGCTCGGATCCAGGTGCTCCAGGTAGGAGCGCGCGGGGATGAGCGTGCCGCGGCTCTTGGACATCTTCTCGCCGTTCACCGTGAGGTGGCCGTGGGCCTTGATGGCATCGGGCCGCTTGAGCCCGGCCACCTTGAGCACCGCGGGCCAGAAGAGCGCGTGGAAGTAGACGATGTCCTTGCCGATGAAGTGGATGATGCGCGTGTCACTGTCCTCGGACCAGAAGTCCAGGGCGCTCTGGGCCTTGCCCGTGCTCTTGGCCCACTTCTCCGTGGTGGCGATGTACCCGATGGGCGCGTCCAGCCACACGTAGAAGTACTTGTCCGTCTCGCCCGGGATGTTGAAGCCGAAGTAGGGCCCGTCGCGGCTGATGTCCCAGTCGGCCAGGCCCTTCTCGAAGAAGCCCTGGAGCTGGGTGGCGAGACCGGGGTTGATGAAGCCCTCGCGGCGCAGCGTCTGCTGGAGGAAGTCCGCGTGGCGCGACAGCTTGAAGAACAGGTGCGAGGAGTTGCGGCGCACGGGCGGCGTGCCACACAGCGCGCACTTCGGATCGATGAGGTCCGTGGGCGCGTAGGCCTTGCCGCACTTCTCGCAGGCGTCACCGTACTGCTCCGTGGCCTTGCAGTTGGGGCAGGTGCCCTTGATGAAGCGGTCGGGCAGGAAGCGCTTGTCGGTCTCGCAGTAGGCCTGCTCGATGTCGCGCTTCTCGATGTCGCCGTGATCCTTGAGCCTGCCGTAGATGAGCTCGGCGTAGTGCTTGTTCTCCGGCGAGTTCGTCGAGTGGAAGTAGTCGACGCTCACGCCGAAGTCGCGGAAGTCCGCCTGGTGCGCGTCATACCACCGGCCGATGAACTCCTCGGGCTTGAGCCCCTGCTTGGCGGCGTTGATCTCGATGGGGGTGCCGTGGGTGTCGTCCGCGCAGAAGTAGACGACGTCCTTGCCGCAGGAGCGCAGGAAGCGGACATAGATGTCGGTCTGGACGTACTCGACGAGGTGGCCGATGTGGATGGGGCCATTGGCGTACGGCAGCGCGCTGGTGACGAGGATTCTCTGCGCCATGAGTTCTCCTGAAGGGCGGCGGACATTAGCCGCTCGCAGGGTCCGGGTCATCGGGAAGAAGCAGGCGGGCGCCCGGAGTGCATGGGAGCCCGCGAGCTGTTATCGGTTCCACGATGTGTACCCTCCTCGCCTTCCGCCATGTCCACCCCGAGTGGCCGCTCCTGCTGGCCGCCAACCGGGACGAGCGCTATGACCGCCCCGCCGAGGGGCCCCAGGTGCTCGTCCCCTCCCCCCGCGTCATCGGAGGCCGGGACCTGGAGCGGCTGGGGACGTGGATGGGAGTGACGGAACACGGCTTTTTCGTGGGTCTGACGAACCAGCGGGGCTCGGCCAACCTCATGAGCTCGCCCTACACCCGGGGAGAGGTCGTCCTGAACGCCCTGCGGGCCGGGAGCCAGGAGGGCGTCGAGGACTACCTGGCGAGCCTGGATGCCCGGCGGTTCCGCCCCTTCAACCTCCTCTATGGGGACGCGCGGCGGCTCCGGGTGGCCTATGCCCGTCCCGACGCGGAGCAGGTCCGCCTGGAAGACGTGCCCCCGGGCGTCCACGTGCTGTCCAACGACGTGCTCGACTCCCCAGCGCTCCCCAAGGTGCCGCACGCCCGGGCCCTGGCCGAGCGCCTCTCCCACCAGCCCTGGCCGGAGCTGGCGAAGTCTCTCCAGACGCTGCTGGCGGACCACGTGCTCCCGGAGCACGGGCCGGACCCGCTGCCGGAGGAGGACGGCCATCCGGAGCTGAAGGAGTTCTTCCGCCAATGCCAGGCGCTGTGCATCCACACGCCGGGCTATGGCACCCGCTCCTCGGCCATCCTCGCGCTGACACCCGGCCGGGTGGCCCACTACCTCGCGTCCGACGTGGCCCCGTGCCAGGGCGCCTTCCGCGACGTCACCGCCCTGGTCTCCTCCCCTTCGGAGCGCTGACGCCCGAGGAACGAAAATCGTCGGTCAGGAAGAATCGTGCCCCGCGTCCTTGGGGAAGCTGCCCGGCCGGAGAGGCCCCACACGCTCTGGTATCGCCGAAAGGCGAGTGGTTCGACTCCACCCTGGGCCCGGATGGGCCCGCCCAAAAGCGGCTTCTCCACTCGGGCAGCGACTTTTCTATCCGTCCGCCATCATGAACCCGACCGAGGCGCTCTGCGCGGCGGCGGGGAATCCCCGCTCGGCCGCCGAGGTGAGGTAGTCCTTGATGTTGGGGAACACGTAGTCGCGCTCCGCGGTGGTCGACAGGCCCATCCACTGCGCGATGGAGTGGGCGTACTGGTCCACGGACAACGTGGGAATCCAGCGGCCCTTGTCGTCGACGGTGTCGAGGTTGTTCGCCGCGTTGTTCGACAGGTCCAGGTTGGGGAAGGTGCCGTAGAGCCGGCGTCCGGCGACGCGATCCCCGAGGACGATGGCGTGGCTGCCCCAGCCATGGTCCGTTCCCCGGTTGGAGTTCTCCACGAGGGTGCGGCTGAAGTCGCTCATCGTGAAGAGCGTGGCCTGCGGCGGATTGGCGCCGAACGCCCCCTGGACCAGCATGAGCGCCCGGTAGAAGGCGTCGAGCGAGAAGTCGAGCTGCCGGAACAGCGAGGCCTGGGCCGTGTCCTGCCCGATGTGGGTGTCGAAGCCGCCGATCGCCACCGTGAAGAGCTGGCGCTTGAGGCCCAGACCGCCATTGGCCACCGGGGTCGACCCCGCCACGAGATCCCGGAGGACCTGGTAGAGCTGGGTGTGCAACGTCCAACCCCCACTGTCGCCGGGGGCGACGAACAGGGCGTCGATCGCCTGGCGCGTCGCTTGGGGGAGCCGGTTCCAGGCGGCCTCCCGCGCGGCGGTGCGCGAGCTGGCGAAGGACTGCGCCAGGGCGAACGCCCCACCGTAAGACGCTTCCAGGGTGACGCCGTTGTTGATGGCCAGCACCTGGGCGAGCGACTCCTTCTGGAGGGCGTTGAAGGTGGCGTCGGTCGTCTCCCTGACACCGAGGACGCCGTTGGCGGGCACCATCAGCGGACGCCGGGTGGCGCCCTCGGCGAAGAGCACCCGGCCACCGATGAACGAAGTCACCTCCGGATACTCCCCGGTATTCAGACCGTGGATCTTGTCCGCGGTCCGGCCGCCCCATCCGGTCGACTTGCCGATGAGCTCCAGGGGGAGGATGACGTTGGAGGGGTTGGCGATACCGCTCGCCCAGGCCTCCTGCTGGTCCTCGTGGGAGAACAGGTTGTCCGGCCGCACCACCGTGCCCGCGGCGTAGTCCGACTTGCGCATCGGCAGCACGAGCGGTCCCACGTTGCACACCATGGCGGCCCGCCCCTGCTCGAAGAGCGCCTGGATCTTCGGGAGCGAGGGATGCATCCCATAGGCTCCAGCGGCGAGGTCCAGCGGATTGATGGTCAACAGGTCCTTCTGCTTGAGACCGATGTTGGGCCGTGCCGCCAGGTACTGGGCGTAGGGAGTCTCCAGCTTGGGCACGAGGAGGTTGTTGGAGTCATTGCCGCCCAGGAGGCTGACACAGATGGCGGCGCGGTAGCCGGAGTAGCCGGTGGCCGAGGCGGCGTTCGCCTCACCCAACCAGCGGGGAAGAGTGGCGGCGGCGGTGAGCAGGCCCGTGGCCCGGAGGAATTGGCGGCGCGAGGTGTTCATGGAATTATCTCTGGATCTGGAACTCGGGAGAGAGCGACGTGAGATAGATGGCCAATTGCTGCTTGCGGGTGCTGCTGCCAGCGCGGGGATCGTTCATGGCCTTCAGGAGCGCGGCGCTCAGCTCCGAGGACATCTCGCCATGAATCCAATACCGGCCGAGCCAGGCCACCAGATCGTTGGGATTCACGGGCAGCGTGGTGAAATCAATCACGATCCCCGCGCTCGACAAGTTGCTGTAGACGAGGTCGTACACGAAGTTGGCGCGAGCGGCGGCCGTCGCGGTATCCAGGACTCCGAACTCGGGACCGACGAGCCCGTTGCCGCCAGGCAGCGGCGTCTTAGGCGAGTAGTAGCTGAAGACCGAGGGCGGTCTGGGCACGTCCTGCCCGAGCGTGCGGCTATAGGTATTGAGCCTGCCTCCCGGGTTCTTGGACCCCGTGGCATCGAGCGTGCCATTCAACCCCCGGACCAGTGAGGTGATGAACAGCGCGGGCGAACGGAGCCGGCCGTAGGTGGCCTTGAACTCCGCCGGAGCCTGGTCACCGCGGGCCTCGGGGTCCTCGAGGATCGCGCGGACCACCGCGCCCAGGTCGCCGCGCACGCCACCGCCATTGTCCTTGAAAACAGCCACCACCCGGCTGACGTACGCGGGGCTGGGATTGCTGGTGACGAGGTGCTGGATGAGCTGCTTGCTGATGAACGGAGGCAGGTTCGGGTCGGCGAAGATGTTGTCGAGCGCCTGCTGGAGGTGCACCGTGGCGCTGGCTCCCGCGGTCGTCACCGCGCCCCGAAGGAGGGTCTGCGCGGAGGAGTCGTGATTCACATCGCAGGCCATCAGCGGCTGGGCGTAGCTGATGGTGTTGTTATGGCCCTTGGTCGGGCAGCCCGCGGCGCTGGCGTAGGTCCACCCGGAGAAGGTTCGCGCGAACGCCTGGACCTGGGTCTCGGTGTACGCGGGGATGGGCACGCCATTGGCGTCGAGCACGGGAGTGCCGTCCTCGTTCAACTTGTCCAGACCGAGCGTGAAGAGTTGGAGCAACTCCCGGGCGTAGTTCTCGTTCAGCGGCATGGGCCGGCCAGCCCAGTCGAACGCCAGGTTGTTCGCCATGTTGAGATAGGTGCCCATGGCGGGGTTGCGGGAGACGGCGTCGAGCAAGGTGCGGTAGTTACCAAAGGCGTTCGCGGAGAGCAGGTTGAGGTAATCCGCCAGCGCCAGCTTGGGCTCCAGCTCGGGAGTGGTCGTGTTGTCGCGAATGACACTTTCCGAGACGACGAGAATCTGGCTGAGCGCGAAGGTCACGCGCTGCCGGAGCTGATCCTCGCCCATGACGGCGTTGTAAAAGAATTGAGAGCCGAGGTCCACGGTCGCGGTCGTCCCGTCGAACACGGAGCGGGGAGCGGCGAGCTGCTCGGTGATGGCCTGGGAGACGCCAACACTCATCACCCGCTCCACGCTGTCGATGGGCAGCGGGCTCACCCCTTGGGCGCGCCGCGGGCCGAAGGTTGCCTGCTCGAGGAAACGGATGGCGTCGGGCTCGGTCGCGGTCGTGGCCGCGAACGAACGGGCGGCTCGCTCCCCCTGCTGGGCCTGAGCGGCGTTTTCTCTGGAGAGCCCCTGCGCCTGTGCATGACCAAACACACACAGTGCAAGAGCCAGGGCAGTGTGACGTATCATACGATGTTCTCCTGGTACGCTGAGGCCCCGAGACCAGGGAATGAGAAATCCCGGCTCAGGCATTCACGAGAGCGAGCAAAGAAAGACAGAGATATCCGTGTTTGTCTTTAAAGACGGCTCAATCCAGGAAGTCAGGATTGCCCATGCCTGACGCGGTGTTTCCATATGGTCAGGGCAGGCAAGCAGGCTCCGCCAGACCAGGGATGGGGCGCTTCTAGAAAAGCTGATTTGTAAGTCTGTAAAGAGAGGAGCTTTTTGGACACATGAACGAACGCAGCAGGAAATATGGACGGAGTGTCACGGCCGCAATTGGCCTGGAGACCGTCCCTGCTGCCGTTGGTGTGTTGTGGCGCACAAGACATCGTTAGACAGGAGTCCGCGCTTCACGCCGCTCGGAGCGTCGTTGAAGGGCTCACGGTCCACCGGAATGTTTTCAGCCCCCGGGTGGCGTGGCTGTTGCACCAACCCCATCCACCCGAAGTCCGGGAGAAGAGTCACTCCGAGAGGATGCGGACTGCCTCGATGCCCTTGTCCGTCGCCACGGCGAAGCGGCGGCCGGCGGGGTCCAGCGCGTACGGCGGCGAGGGCGGGAGGTGGTGGATGATGCTGCCCTGACGGCCCGTATGGAGTTCAGGCCATTGCTCCAGGATGCGTCCGGTCTACACCGCGAGGCCCACCGAGCCCTTCGACTGTCCATCCGGTAAGGAAATTTCTTCACCTTCCAGGCCCGAGCACTCGAGAACCAACGTGCCCCGCTCGCCGAAAGCCGCCGAGTGGATCTCCACGAACGAGTCACCCAGCTCCATGTCCTTGGACTCGTCCAACGACCGGGGCTGCTCGAGCGCGCGGGCCACGTCGAAGACATGCGCCGTGTCCACGGGATGCCAGAGCCACCCCGCGCTGAGCAGGAAACGTCCATCGCGGCTGAACTGGAGCCGGGAGTGGAAGATGTCAGGTGATTCGCCGTCCCGACGGGTGAGCCGCTCGCCGGTCTCGGCGTCCTCGAGTTCCAGACGGCAATACGCGTCGGGGCCGTGGGCCAGGAGTCGGTGGGGATGAAGATGCGTTCGGTTCTCCTGGGCGCCGGGACGCCTGGTTCCCGAGGAGCCTGACGTCCGCCCTCCCCCACTCGACCCCAAGCCAGGAGGCCCGGCCCCCTTCTCTTCGACGGGCGCCGATTTAAGTCGGTTGACTTCATCAGTCGAGTGACTTAAAAATTCTCCCATGAGTTCGAGGACGGGCCTTTCTCCTTCCGGAGGTCATGATGAGTACCGACGGCAGCAACCAGGTCCGGGTGCGCGGGTGAGTTCGGGCAAGTCCGATCGGGGCAGCGAGACCCGCGAGTTGCTCCTCGTCACCGCGGAGCGACTGTTCGCCGAGCACGGCGTGGAGGTGGTCTCCAACCGCCAGGTGAGCGAGGCGGCGGGCCAATCGAACAACTTCGCGGTCGGCTACCACTTTGGCTCCAAGGAGGAGCTCGTGGTGGCGATCGTGCGCCGGCACTCCGAGTCGATCGAGCGGCGACGTATCGACATGCTCGCACAGGTCACCGGCTCGCCCGACCTGCGCGACTGGGTGTCCTGCCTCGTGCGGCCAACCACCGAGCATCTCGCCTCGCTGGGCAGCCCCTCCTGGTACGCGCGGTTCATCACCCAGGTGACGACCCACCCCTCCTATCGAAAGCTCCTGGTCGATGAGGCGTATGCCTCGCGGTCCCTGCAACAGGGCCTCGAAGGCATGTTCCGCCTGATTCCTCGCCTGCCCGAGGACGTGAAGCAGGAGCGCAACGACATGGGCCGGTTGATGGTCGTGCACCTGTGCGCCGAGCGGGAACGCGCGCTGCAAGAGGGCACCGTGCTCCCCCACTCGACGTGGGAGTCCACCGCGGCCGGACTGGTCGACGCGCTCGTTGGCTTGTGGCTGGCCCCCGTCACCGCCCGGCGGTGACCTCACGGGACGGAAACGGCCCCCAGGAAAGCCAGACACCTCCGTCCAGACGTCTGAAGCATCGAAGTGAATAGTGATTGAGGAATGCTCGGGAGCGTGCCCGTGGAACGGGGACGCTGAACGAGCGCCTATCGAGTCGAAAGGATATGTGCGAATGAATACGACGAAGAAGGGTGAGGCTTCCTTTTCCCCCGAGGCATTGAAGGAGAAGTACCGGATCGAGCGCGAGAAGCGGCTGCGTGCTGACGGCAACACCCAGTATGTCGACCTCAGCGGCGTCTACAAGGACTTCGACAAGGACCCCTACGTCGAGCCCGGCTTCACCCGTCCGGCGGTGACCGAGAAGATCGACGTCTTGATTGTCGGGGGCGGCTTTGGCGGCATGCTGGCGGGGGTGCGGCTGCGCCAGGCGGGGGTCGAGTCCATCCGCATCATCGAGAAGGGAGGCGACTTCGGCGGCACCTGGTACTGGAACCGCTATCCGGGCGCCGCCTGCGACGTGGAGTCCTATATCTACCTGCCGCTGCTCGAGGAAACCGGTTACATTCCGAAGGAGAAGTACGCCAAGGCGCCGGAGATCTTCGCTCACAGCCAGCGCATCGGCCGCCAGTTCGACCTCTACAAGGCGGCGCTGTTCCAGACCCTGATCCAGACGATGGACTGGAATGAGGACACCCGGCGCTGGAACATCACGACCGACCGGGGCGACAAGCTCGCGGCGCGGTTCGTCATCACCGCCGGTGGCATCCTCCACAAGGCGAAGCTGCCCGGCATCCCGGGCATCGAGACCTTCAAGGGACACAGCTTCCACACCAGCCGGTGGGACTATGCCTATACCGGCGGCGGCCCCTATGGCGGCCTGAGCAAGCTGGCCGACAAGCGCGTGGGCATCATCGGCACGGGCGCGACCTCGGTCCAGGCGATCCCCCACCTCGGGGCCGCGGCCAAACAGTTGTACGTCTTCCAGCGCACGCCCTCGGGCATCGGCTTGCGCAACAACCAGCCGACGGATCCCGAATGGGTGAAGACGCTCAAGCCCGGCTGGCAGCAGGAGCGCATCCGCAACTTCACCGCGATCGTCTCCGGTCAACAGCAGGATGTCGACCTGGTGCGGGACGGTTGGACCTACATCTTCCAGGACAACGAGGCCTGCCACGCGAAGACCCCCGAGGAGGCCGCCGAAATCCGCCAGCTGGCGGACTTCCGCAAGATGGAGGAGATCCGCGCGCGGGTGGACGCCATCGTCAAGGATCCGGTGACGGCCGAGGCGCTCAAGCCCTACTACTACCAGCTGTGCAAGCGCCCCTGCTTCCACGACGAGTACCTGGACACGTTCAACCGCCCCAACGTCAAACTCGTGGATACCGAGGGCAAGGGCGTGGAGCGGATCACCCCCACCGGCGTGGTGGTGAACGGCAAGGAATACGAGGTCGACTGCCTCATCTACGCCTCGGGCTTCGAAGTCACGGGCGATTATACCCGTCGGCTGGGCTTCGACATCCACGGACGCGGCGGCAAGTCCCTGCACGACAGCTGGGCCGAGGGCACGGCAACGCTGCACGGCATGCAGAGCCGCGGCTATCCCAACTTCCTGATGCTCAGCGGCCCCCAGAGCGGTTGGGCGATCAACTTCGTTCACGTCCTCGACGAGCAGTCGCAACACGCCGCCTACATCATCGAGCGGTGCCTGAAGCGTGGCATCGAGACGATCGAACCCACGGAGCAGGCCCAGCAGCAGTGGTGGGAAGTGATCCTCGGCAGCCTCAGGCAGCAGGGCGTCTCCTTCGGTGGCCCCGAATGCACGCCCGGCTACTACAACAACGAGGGAGTCCAGGCCGGCCCGAACGCGATACGCAACGCCGGTTTCGGAGGCGGCACGCTCGCGTTCATCGACATCCTGCGCGACTGGCGCAAGGGCGATGATCTTCCGGGCCTGGAAGTCAAGCGGTCACAGACAGCTCCCAATCCCTGATGCGCGACGCGGCTCATCTCCAACCAGATGAGCCGATTGTCGCGGAAGTAGGACCCCCTACCCCGGACCCCCATCATGCAAGCCAATCCCGCGATTGACCCCAAGACCCTGATCCTCCCCGAAAACGCCTCCCTGTTCACCCGCCTGCGCATCGCGACCAGGATCCTGATGGTGATCAAGGGCAACGAGGGCAACCCCGTCTATGGCCAGACGATCAACGCCTGCCTGGACTACAACGTCTACGCCTCGCTCATCCAGCGGATCCAGCGCAGCGAGGATGGGCGCCACCTGCTGTCCAAGCGCCCTTCGCTGGAGGCCAGGGATCTGGATCTGGCCGCGCTCGAGCGCCTGCCGGAGGGAACGCTCGGCCATGGGTTCGCGCGCTACTTCCGCGACAACAAGATCTCGCCCTTCGAGACGACGCTCGAGCTCAAGAACGACCTCGACTACATCGCCAAGCGCTACCGCGAGACGCATGACCTGTTGCACCTGGTGACGGGCTACGGCACGGATGTGATCGGCGAGATCGAGCTGCAGGCCTACGCCCTGGGCAACCTGGGGATCCGGACCGCGATGCTCATCGTGCTGTACGGCACGTTCCAACAAATCAAGGACCGGCAGTCCGGCGTCGTTCACTCCGAATACATGAAACGGATCTGGGCCGCGTACCGCCGTGGCCGGGCGTCCCCGCTGTTCCTCGACTTCTGGTTCGAGCACCACTGGGAGTCTCCCGTGTCCAAGGTGAGCGCACGGCTGTGCGCCCCCAATGAGCGGATGAACTGACCCATGGCAGAGCGCATCGTCATCGTGGGAGCAGGTCAGGCCGGCGGCGAGCTGGCCGCCGGCTTGCGAAAGCAGGGCTACAAGGGGCATATCCTCCTGCTGGGAGACGAGGCGCATCCGCCCTACCAGCGGCCTCCGCTCTCGAAGGGCTTCCTGCTGGGAAAGGTGGCGCTGAGCGACCTCTACCTCAAGCCGCTGGAGACCTATGCGCGCTTCGACATCGAGTTCAAGCCCGGCACCCGCGTCGAGGCCATCGATCGCTCCTCGCGGGAGGTCTCCCCGCGGGATGGGAGTCGGCTGGCCTACGACAAGCTCGTCCTGGCCACGGGAGGCCGGGCACGTCCCTTGAGTCTTCCCGGGCTGGAGGGTACCCGGCTGGAGAACCTGTTCTCCATCCGCTCGCTCTCCGACGTCGAGGCGATGCGCGGCGGCTTCATCCCTGGCAACCACCTGGTCATCATCGGTGGCGGCTACGTGGGTCTCGAGGTCGCGGCCGTGGCCGTGCAGTCCGGGCTGAGGGTGACGCTGCTGGAGGCGGCGCCTCGCCTGCTCTCCCGGGTGACGGGTCCGGAGGTGTCCTCGTTCATCGAGCGCATCCACCGTGAGCGGGGCGTGGAGTTCCGGCTCTCCTGCGAGGTGCGAGGCCTGGAACTCGACGAGGCGCGGCGCCAGGTGCGCGGGGTGAGCCTCGCGTGTCACGGCGTGCCGGAGCGGCTCGAGGCCGACCTGGTGCTGGTGGGAATCGGCCTCATCCCCAACACGGAGCTGGCCTCCGCGGCGGGCCTGGCCGTCCAGAATGGCATCGTCGTGGACGAGTACGCCTGTACTGCCGATCCGGACATCCTCGCCATCGGGGACTGCGCGAATCAGCCCAGCGCCTACACGGGCGGACGCATCCGCCTCGAATCCGTCCCCAATGCCATCGAGCATGCGCGCGTCGCGGCGGCCACCCTGATGGGCAAGCGGGAGCCCTCCGCCGCCATTCCCTGGTTCTGGTCGGACCAGTACGGCTTGAAGCTGCAGATGGTGGGGCTCTCCACCGGCTACGAGCAGTGCGTCACCCGAGGCTCTGTCGAGCACAAGGAGTTCTCGGCCTTCTATCTCAAGGACAGACGGGTCATCGCCGCGGATGTCATCGGCCGCCCCGCGGAGTTCATGGCCGCGAAGCGGCTGGTCTCGAGCCGGGCGGAGGTGGACGCCACCCGCCTGGGCGACGTGGCCGTCCCGCTCAACAGCATCGCCGCTTGAAGACAGTCCACACCCCGAAGGAATCCACGAGGAACCATGACGAAGATCAAATTCATCGAGGCGGATGGCAAGGAGCACGAGGTCGAGGCGCAGGAGGGACAGTCCGTCATGCAGGCGGCGCTGAACAACCTCGTGCCAGGAATCGTCGCCGAGTGTGGAGGCTTCGCCAGCTGCGCGACCTGCCACGGCTACGTCGATGAGGCCTGGCGAACGAAGATCCCCCCGCCCGATGCGGCCGAAGAGGCGATGATCGAGTGCGCCTTCCACGTGCAACCCAACAGCCGGCTGACCTGTCAGATCAAGGTGACGCCCGCGCTGGATGGGATGGTGGTCCGTCTTCCCGTCTCGCAGACCAACGAGTGAGGACCGGACAGGTCCCCACGCTTCTTCCTCCAACACCCAGAGGGTTCGAACATGAGCGCTTTTAGCGGACAGAAGTTGGACAAGATTCCCGCGCACGTCCCACCGGAGCTGGTCTACGAATACGACAACAGTGGGGATCCGCGGCTGCTCGAGGATCCGCACGCCCGGATGCGCTCCCTCATCCTCGAGGCCCCGCCCATCTTCTTCACCCCGTACAACGGTGGCAACTGGGTGGTCACCCGCAAGAAGGCGATCGTGGACATCACGATGAACCCGGCGGTCTACAGCAACGCCTTCATCATGGGGGGCGCGAAGGAAGACAAGGGGAATCACTCGGGGGAACACAAGGACTCGCAGCCGGGCCTGACGATGCTGCCCATCGCGGCGGATCCGCCGCGGCACACCGCGTACCGGGCGCCGCTCAACCAGCCGCTGTCGGCCAAATCCGTTGCCGGACTCGAGACGGCGATCCGGGACATGACGAACGAGCTCATCGACAAGGTGCTCGGCGCGGGACGCTGCGACTTCCTCTCGGACATCGCCGAGCCGCTGCCCGTCACGTTGTTCATGAAGCTGGCCGGCATGCCGACCGACCGTCTGGCGGAGTTCCGTCACCTGGCCTTGCAGGCGACGTCCGCCACGGTGGATCACGCGACACGCGAAGGGGTCTTCAAACAAATCGCGGGCATCCTGGCGGAGAGCATCAAGGCCCGGCAGGAGAAGCGCGAGGATGACCTGCTCAGCCATCTGCTCGACGCGAACATCAACGGTCGCAACCCCACGTTCCACGAGATGTTGGGCTACAGCCTCGCGCTGTTCATCGGGGGACTGGAGACCGTGGTGAATGCCTTGAGCTTTGGCGTCCGGCACCTGGCGCGTGACCAGGAGTTGCAGGCGAAGCTCCGCGCCGACCCCAGCCTCCTGCCCGGAGCCATCGAGGAGCTGCTGCGGCTCTATGGCATCGCGTCCACGGTCCGGCGGGTGATGCGCGACGAGGTCTGCCACGGCGTCCAGTTCAAGGAGGGTGACACGGTGTCGTTGCTCCTGCCCGCGGCCAACTACGACGACGCGGCGTTCCCCAACCCCGAGCAGTTCGTCCTCGGCCGGACGGAGCAGCACATGACGTTCAACACGGGTCCCCACCGGTGCGTGGGTCTGAATCTGGCCCGCCTGGAGATGAAGGTGTTCTACCAGGAGTGGTTGAAGCGCGTGCCGCCGTTCCAGCTGGACCCCGAGAAGAAGCCGCGGTTCGTGGGTGGCTTCAACCTGGCGATCGCGAGCCTGCCGCTGGTCTGGAAGTAGCCCGCCCCATGCACCCACCCGAAGAGCCACGAGCCATCCGATTCTGGCCGTTCATGTTCGCCCTGTTCGCCGGGTCGTTCATGTCCGTGCTGAGCTCCAGTACGATCACGATCGCCATTCCCGAGTTGCAGCGGTATTTCGGAGCCGACCTCTCCCTGCTGCAATGGACCCTGACGGGCTTCATGCTCGCCATGGGCACGAGCGCGCCGCTCACCGGCTACCTCGGCGGACGTTTCAGTTTCAAATGGGTGTACGTGGCCAACCTGGTGGGCTTCACCCTGGCGTCCGTGCTGTGCGGGTTGGCCTGGGATGCGGGCTCGCTCGTGGCCTTCCGGTTCCTGCAGGGCGCGTTCTGCGGCGCCATCATGCCCGTGACCATGACGCTCATCTACCAGGTCCTTCCCCGGGAACGGCAGGCGCTGGCCGCCAGTCTCTGGAGCCTGTCGGCGAGCCTCGCTCCCGCGTTCGGGCCGACCTTCGCGGGTTGGTTGATCACCCTGGGCAACTGGCGGTGGTTGTTCTTCATCAACGTTCCGCTCGGCCTCGTCGCCGTGAGCCTGGCCATGCGGACCGTTCCCTTCTATCGCTTGCAGGCCCCGAAGTCCTTCGATCTCCCCGGACTGCTCACCGTCATCACCGGCACCCTGTCGTTGCTGATCGCCCTGAGCCAGGGGCGGGGCTGGGGCTGGACGCATCCGAAGACCGTGTCCCTGTTCGTGCTCGGGACGGTGTCACTGATCGTCTTCGTCGTCAGGGAGTTGAGGACGAGCGCTCCGCTGCTCGATCTGCGCGTGCTCGCGAATGGCCGCTATCTGGTGACGCTGCTCATCTCGAGCATCATCACGATCAGCCTGTACTCGGGCGCGTTCCTCGTGCCGGTGTTCCTGCAGAAGATCCAGGGCGTGACGCCGCTTCAGACCGGATTGATCCTCCTTCCGGCCTCCCTGGCCATGGCGCTCCTGATGCCCTTCGTCGGGCGCATGTATGGTCCGCTCGGGCCGAGCGCGCTCATGACGACCGGCGTCCTGCTGATCGCGGGAGGCACGTATGCCTTGAGCCGTTTGACGCCGGAGGTTTCACAATCCTACATGTTGGTGTGGATGGTGGTGCGGAACGTGGGTATCTCTCTCTCCATGATGCCGGCCAGCAACGCGGGCATGGAACAGATTCCCCGCGAACTGAGCGGCCACGCCTCCTCCATCAGCAACTGGTTGCGAAACGTCTTCGGGGCGTTCTCGATCGCCATCTTCACGTCGCTCCTGTCCACCTTCACGGCCCGGGAGGCCGAGGTACTCGTGAGGCAGGGGGTGACGGAACGCCGTCACATCGAGTTGTTCTCGTTCGTGGAGGGCATCAACGACGTCTACCTGGTGGCCACGCTCGTCGCACTGGTGGCCGTGCCGCTCAGCCTGGGAATCCGCCGCAAGCGGCCGGAAGTGCTCGGGGCCTCCGTGGAAGCCTGAGCGGGGTTTGGCTGAACCGAGCCAACTCCGGGGAGTTGACTTCTGGAGTCATCTCCAGGAGAATGACCTCTCGAGTACACGTGGGGGGAGCGGCCATGGGCGACACGGAGGACTTCGAGGAGCAGGGAGGCTGGGACCGTCGGCGGTCAGCACTTCGGACGACGGATGTGCGCCCGCTGGACGAGGCCCGGGCAGGTTGAATACTGATCGATGCCTCCCTCTCATCGGACATGTTGCGAGAGGATGACGTCTCCAGTCATGTCTCGATGTTGACGAACTTCCCTGATGGCCGAGTGCGAATGGCGAGATCCCATGCTTTACGGTTCTGACTCGCTGTTTACACGTCGAGGTGGAGCATGGGCTCTCGCTTGCCGTTATGTCGTCGTGAGCGCGTCGTTCGAAGAGCAGCGGCTGTCGCCCTGATGGTTCTGCCGACAACCGGCTCCACCCAGCAGCGTATACCTGTCGATGATCGAATCCGTCTGCTGGAGACGATGCACAAATGCTGGGAGACGAAGAGGAGTGAAAACATCGAGGCCTCCGTCAACGTCAGCTCGGACATTCAAGCAGATGGTGTCTTCAAGAAGCTGATCAGTGGCCAGGCTTCCTTGGCGGGTGGCTCCGAGTTCAAAAAGCAAATGCAAGCGGAGTTCTCACCTCTTGCAAGTGATACCGTCGCCGCCGCGAAGATCGAAGCATGTTACCGCATGGCCTCGGGCGGCGATTCCCTCCACCTCTCGCCTGCTCCGGACTCCAAGCCCACTTCGCGCAAGCCCAAGAAGGTCTCCTTCTCCCCGCCGGGTTCATCCCCTCCACCCGACTGGACCTGCCACGAGCCGGCCGTCTTTCTGTCCGCACGCTGCGACAAGGGAGGGCTCGATGGCAGCACCGGGGCCAACAATGTTTCCGAGAACGAGGGAGTCGTTCACGGGTGGCAGAAGAAGGAGCAGGTCTACTCCACGTCGTGCAAGCACACCACGCCCAGCGAGGGCTCCATCAAGACGCGGAGCTCATGCGAAGCGAAGGATGGCGCGGTACGGCTCAAGTTGGTGAACCGGGTCGAGGGCAAAGGTGGCTACAGCGACCGGAAGGACTGCTCCAGGCGGGAGAATTGTTTGACCTATCTTGCCTTCCGCATTGATGAGGGCGGAGCCGCGGTGCGGATTCCCCAGGACGCTGCTGGGCGGTACGACCTTCAAGTCGACTCATTCGACTGCACGGACAAACCCAGTATGGGCCCCGAGAAAGTTCACCTCGAGGCAATGTTCCTGGGCCGTCAGATCCCGTTCGAGGTCGGCAAGCGCTTCCCCTTGACTGAACCGGGGCTCGTCGAGGTGCGCCTCCGCGGCAATCTCAAGTTCGAGGTTGATCATGCGAAGGAAGCCTTCGCCGGCGATACGGGTTGTACGGTGGACCTATCCCTGCAACCGCACTGAACATCATGAAGGACGACACGAGCGGCGACTTCGTACGGAAGATTCCGACAATGTCGTGAACTTCCATTGACGCTCTTGGCGCGTATGCTCAGGATATCGCGTGTAGTCGAATAACGGGGGGATTACATGAAAAGCGCGAGGAAAGGGATTTTACGTTGGCTATTGGCCGCGATCGTGGGCGGCGCCGCCCTGAATGGTGCGGTGGCTGATGCGGGGAGACGCGACTGCTGGCAATGTTTCGCATGCGGTTGTTCGCCTGACGGAGGGTCCATCATCTGTTGCTCCACGAGAAGTTGCTAACCGGTAGCGGGAAACGCCGAGGACTTCCGTGCGACTCACTCTCTTCGTCCTGGTTGTGTCCGTCGTCTGTCTGTCGATAGCGGCCACGACCCTCGCCAGACATCTGCTGGGGTACATACCGCGAACCCAGGAGCCAGTACCTCCGGTCGAGGTCCCTCCCACCCGGGACGCGGAGAACTCCCGGGTGACCTGGGCTGAGTCACGCCCCGGCCGACACATCCTCGATGCGGCATCTTCTCGGGAGCGCGGGGTGAGCGCCAGCATGGGGTCCGTTGCTCGTGAGACCACCACTCGCGAGACCCTGACCACCCGGTTTCAACCCCCTGGAGGAGAGATGGAGCTGGTGCCCTCCCCCTCCGAGCGATTACCGGCGGACGAACTTCCAGCCGCCGGGATGCGATGCTCCTTCGAGGGCGATGGCGCCATGACGTGCGGTGCCTGCCGGAGCGACAGTGATTGCCAGGCGGGAATGGGCTGTGTCGCCAACCGGGAGACACGCCGCTTCGAGTGCCTCGCCTCCGAATGCGAGGAAGACACGCATTGCTTTCCTGGCCTCGTCTGCCGCCCTGTCACCACGGGGGCCGCCGGTCCTGTCATCCGCCGATGCGTTCCCTCCGGAGGACGCCGCCAGGGAGAGCCCTGTGATGGTCTGTTCATCTCCCAGGCGGGGGCATGCCAGGAAGGATTGTCATGCCACCGTGGCCTCTGCGGCCGCCCTTGCCGGCTGGATGACGCGCTCAGTTGTCCCGAGGGTCAGGTCTGTGAGGACGGGCTCGACGGCCCGGTCTGCTTTCCGGATTGCCGCGCGAACGGCTGCCCCTCGGGCCAGCAATGCAAGCAACTCGATGATTCGGACTACCAATGCCTCTCCGAGGTGAAGGGGGACTGCCCGGAGAAGGCATGTGGCGCGGGTGAGCGCTGCAACATGCGTCTGTCTCAGGGGCGTGGCGTCTTCTGGTGCGCCGCGCTCTGCAATCCGCTCCGCGCGGACAGCTGCCCTGCCGGGCAGATCTGTGGCATGGGCAGCACGACCCTCAGCACCTGCTACAGCCGCTGTGATCCCAGGGCGCCTGATGCGTGCGGTGAAGGCCTGAGCTGCACGACCGTCACCGAGGACATGACACAGTGGGGTTGTAGCCCTGTCTCCTCACCATGACGAAACCGGGGAACCTTCTCCCCGGCGGGTCAGCCCTTCACCACGCCGTCGAAGCTCCCGTAGCCGCCAGGGATGAAGAAGTCCTCGCCGGGCTCGAGCCCGAAGGCGCGGATGACCGTCGCCGCGATGTCCTGTGAGCGCGGCGCGCGCGTCACCCGCGGCTTCGAGCGCGGCGTAGTCTTCATCGGTCGGTGGGGTGCCTCGCGGCGCGAGCGCCGCCCGCCGCAACACGCCAGGCGATGAGGGGCAGCACCCAGCGGAGAGAGCGCAACGGGCGCGTGGGCCCGCGCGAGGGCGGAGGTGGCTCCCGGCTGGAGCGGGGAATGGTCGGGATGCACGAATTCATCCGCGGGAGCGTAATGCATGTAACACTTGCAGGGAGCGCGTTCTCGCACGCCGCGTGTATCCCCACCGTCTTGCCGCGGGGTGTCATAAGACACCTTCACCCTCTGGGAAGTCACATGTCGACACTGACGATGCAACACGCACGGCGGCTCTGGGAGTACATGTCCTCGTTCAAGACGAGGGCGCCCTGTGATGTCGCGGTGGTCTGTTGCTCGTACGATCTTCGCGTGTGCGACTACGCCTGTGAACTCCTCGAGAGTGGGTTGGCCAGGCAATTGGTGCTCAGCGGCAACACCGGCAATTGGACGCGTCATCTGTGGAGCAAGCCGGAGGCCCAGGTCTTCCTGGCACGGGCCCGGGCGGCGGGGGTGGCCGAGTCCTCGGTCATCCTCGAGGAGCGCGCGACCCACTTCGGGGAGAACATCTCGTTCTCGAGGCAGTTGGTACCACACGCCAGGACGGTGACGTTCGTCACCAAGCCCAACTCCGTCCTGCGGGTGCTCCTGACGGCCGCCGTCCGCTGGCCGGACACCAAGGTCCAGGTGGACTGCCCCGCGATCGACTTTCCCGAGGAGGTGTCGAACATCGTGGGGGTCTTGGGAGTGATCGATGAGATGGT
Source organism: Cystobacter fuscus DSM 2262 (assembly GCF_000335475.2). NCBI lineage: Bacteria > Pseudomonadati > Myxococcota > Myxococcia > Myxococcales > Archangiaceae > Cystobacter > Cystobacter fuscus. The sequence continues at coordinate 135,358 of NZ_ANAH02000005.1, forward strand.
CGGAGACCTCCATCGGATCATCGAGTATCCGAAATTGGGTTTTCAGGGCGAGCATGTCCTCCCTCCAGACATTCTCGAGTCTTGGCGGTACCTGCTCGGGCAGGGGTTCAAGAACCACCTGATTCCCAATCGGCCGGTCGACGTGGACAAGGAGTGAAACCGCCTCTCCTCCGAACCTCCATGCTGACCGGTTTCAGCAGCAGCGGGGGCTCCTCTGGAATCGGCCAGAACTCACGTGTCTGCCGCAACGTGTCACCGGGCTGTCCCGCTCGAATTCCTTGAAACCTTTGACGGTTTGGCGAGCAGCGTCATCGGTGAAAGACAGCCCGGGGCCGTGTGGCCTTCATGATGGACATTCTGGTCATTTCCTGTCCAAGCTCCGCCCCCCTGACCCCAACGACAGTTCAAGCAAATTCAAGAAGGGACGCCATGTTACGCCCCAAGTTCAGGTCACTGAGCCTGTTCCTGCTGTTGCTCGCCTCCGTACAGCTCCCGCTGATCGGCTGCACGCCCCCGCCCCCCGGTCCATCGACCCCGGACGCGTCGACCCCGGATGCATCGACTCCGGATGCTCCGGATGCATCGACCCCGGACGCATCGACCCCGATAGAGGTGCACGGACTCAAGGGCGAGTACTTCCGGATGTCGGCGGCCGGTGTCCGTGACTTCGCCCAACTCGGCGCGGTCGCGCTGGAGCCGGACATCAACTTCCCTGGTCTGGACGCCATGTTCCAGACGCTGACCGGCCGCACCGAGCACACCACGGCGCGGTGGACCGGCCGGCTCACCGCGCCGGAGACCGGCGACTACACGTTCTCCGCGATCGGCGACAATGGCTTCCGGCTGTTCCTCGACGGAAAACCGGTGATCGACCACTGGGTCGGCGATTGGGACGTCGAGCAGAACAGCGAGCCGGTGCACCTCGTCGCGGGCGAGGCTCATGACTTCCGGCTGGAGATGTTCCAGGACGTCGGCGGCGCGAACATGTTCCTGCGGTGGTCGAGCGCCACCATCGGCAAGCAGCTCGTGCCGACCACGGCGTTCACCCCTCCGGCCGACTTCGAGGTCTATCCGATCGCGCTCACCGTCGGCGAGGACGGCCGCCGGCTGACGCTCGACTTCGCCAAGCCGGTCACCGCGCTCGGCGACCTGGTGCCCCACCTGAAGGTGGAGGCCGACACCGTCCCGATGCCGCTGGCCTCGGCCGCCGTCGCCGCCAACGACCCGTCCCTCGTCGAGGTCACCCTCTCCGCACCGGTCCTGCGCGGCCAGCGCGTCCGCGGCTCCTACGACGGCACCAGTGGCCTGAGCGTGGACGGGGAGCAGGTGCCACAGATCATCCGCTACGCCACCAACGGCTCGACCCAGCGGCTGCGCACCGAGTGGGCCGACCAGGTCGACCCCGCCCACCCGCTGCCCGAGTACCCGCGGCCGCAGCAGGTCCGCGAGCAGTGGCTCAACCTCAACGGCCCGTGGGAGTTCGCCGGAGCGGCCGCGGGCCAGCAGCCGGTGTTCGGCCAGAAGCTGCCGGAAAGCATCATCGTGCCGTTCCCGGTGGAGTCCCAGCTCTCCGGGCTGGAGCGCCACGAGGACCACATGTTCTACCGCAAGCTCGTCACCGTGCCCGAGTCCTGGCGGATCGGCGCTGGGCAGCGGCTCCTGCTGAACTTCGGCGCGGTGGACTACCACGCGCGGGTGTGGGTCAACGGCAAGCTGGTCGCCGAGCACCGGGGCGGCTACACCGCGTTCACCGCCGACATCACCAGCGCCCTGAGTGGTTCGGGTGAGCAGGAGATCTTCGTCGCGGTCACCGACACCACGGGGCCCAACCAGCCTCGCGGGAAGCAGTCCTCCAGGCCGAGCGGCATCTTCTACACGCCGTCCTCGGGCATCTGGCAGACCGTGTGGCTGGAGCCGGTGCCCACCGTGGCGATCGACAACATCGTGACCACGCCGGACATCCAGACGAGCACGCTCTCCGTGGAGGCCCGTTCCGCGTCGGCCTCGACCAACGCCAGTGTCACCGCCGTGGCCCGCGACGCCGACGGCAACGTGGTCGGCACCATCACCGGCAAGGCCAACACCCGGCTCACGCTGCCGGTGCCGCAACCGAAACTGTGGACGCCGGACACCCCGTACCTCTACAAGCTCGACGTCACCCTCACCGAGGGACAGAGCACCGACACCGTCGGCAGCTACTTCGGAATGCGCTCGGTGGGGATCCAGAACGTGGGCGGCTTCCCGAAGCTGGTGCTCAACGGCAAGCCGATCTTCTCCCTCGCCATGCTGGACCAGGGCTTCTGGCCCGACGGGATCAACACCGCGCCCACCGACGAGGCCCTGCGCTGGGACCTCCAGGTGCAGAAGGACCTCGGGTTCAACTCCGTCCGCAAGCACATCAAGGTGGAGCCGGCGCGCTGGTACTACCACGCGGACCAGATCGGCCTGCTGGTGTGGCAGGACTTCGTCTCCGGGACCATCACGAACACACAGGGACAGGAGGCGTTCCTCTCCGAGGGCCGCCGCATGATGGAGCAGTTGCACAACGCGCCGTCCATCGCGATCTGGGTGATCTTCAACGAGGGCTGGGGCGAGTGGAACCGGGAGGAGACCGGCCGGATCGCCGATCAGGTCAAGACCGCCGACCCGTCGCGGGTGATCAACGCGCACAGCGGAGTGAACTGCTGCGACTCCAAGGGCGACTCCGGCAGGGGTGACGTCATCGACCACCACGACTACGGCAACAACAGCCCGCCCTACCCGGACACCGCGCGCGCGGCCATGGACGGCGAGCACGGCGGATTCACCCTGCGCACGCCGGGCCACATGTGGCCGGGTGCGCCAACGGTCATCTACAGCGGAGTGGCGGACAAGGCGGCACTGACCCAGAAGTACGTCGAGAACACCCAGACCTACTACCTGGCCGCCGCCGGGGCGGAGCTGTCCGGCTCGATCTACACCCAGGTCACCGACCTGGAGAACGAGCTCAACGGCTTCTACACCTACGACCGGCGGGTGCTGAAGGTCGACCCGGGGCCGGTTCGTGAGATCAACCTGCGGGTGATCGCCGCGGGCGCCAAGGCGGGCGAGGACGCGACGTTCCCCGGCCTCGGGAGCTGGCCGCTCGACGAGGGCAGTGGCACGGTGGGCCATGATACCACCAGCGGGAAAAGCGACGTGGCACTGCGCGGCAACGCCGCCTGGGCGGCCGGGGTTCGCGGACAGGCGCTGCGCTTCGACGGGAACGGCAACTTCGCCGAAACCGTCGCCCCGGTGCTGGACACGCGCGGCGACTACACGATCTCCGCGTGGGTGACGCTCGACAAGCTGCCGGGCAACTTCGCCACCGCGGTCAGCCAGGACGGACGCCGCACGGAGAACCCGTTCTACCTGCAGTACGGGCAGGGTGCGTTCGCCTTCAGCACGCCTGGAGGGAAACGCGCCAGGTACGTCGTGACGCCGCAACTCAACCGCTGGTACCACCTCGTCGGCGTCCGGGCCGGCAGCGAGCAGCGGCTGTACGTCGACGGCGTCCGGCAGGCGATCGTAACGGCTGGCCCGGCGGACGTGAGCACCGGACCGCTGGCGATCGGGCGCGCGAAGTTCGCGGGCAGCAACACCGACTTCTGGGCCGGATCGATCGACGAGGTACAGGCCTTCGGCCGCGCGCTCAGCGACGGCGAGGTGAGCGCCCTGTACTCCGCGGTGCCGCGCTAGGAGTCCCACCGGGCGGCAGGTGCACGAGCCTGCCGCCCGGCCAGTACCTCCAACGCGAAGCGCCTGGGGCCCACTCCCGCCTCTACAGGTGTTCCAGAATCGCGCGCCCCCCTCTCGGGATGAAATGAACCCGATTTTTTCTGAAAATCGGTTTATTCTGATTGTTCCAAGAGGGGTGATCCATGTCTGTGAAGGCATCGAGAAGCGTCGTGATTCGATTCATCCGTGCAGTCCTGTTGAGCCTTGGCCTGCTGGCGTTGATTCCCGCCGACGCGTGGGCCCAGTGGATCGTGTCCTCGCCCAACGGATCGATCAGCATCTCCGTTAGCCTCAACCCTTCCACCGGAGCCCTGAGCTACTCCGTCACGCAGGGCGGTGCCGTGATGCTCGAGAGTTCCGCGCTGGGGATCAGCACCAGCGTCGGCGATTTCTCGAACGGTTTGAGCTTCGTCAGCCGAGCCAGCACCGTCATCAACGAGAGCTACTCCCTGCCCGGCCGGAAGAAGGCGAGCTACGTCAACCACGCCAACGAGGCGGTGCTGCGCTTCTCGAAGGGCGGTCAGGAACTGCACCTGGTCGTGCGCGCGTATGACGACGGCATCGCCTATCGCTACCGCGTTCCCGGAAGCGGCTCGCTCACCATCCACGGAGAGAGCAGCTCGTTCAATCTGCTGGACACGGCAACGGGCCACGCGCAGTCCTACGTGTCGAATTACGAGGGCTACTACACGGCGCGCGGCAGCTTCATCACCGGCGATTTCGGCATGCCGGTCCTGGCAACGGCGGGCAACCGGTGGCTCCTGCTGGCCGAAAGCGACATCGGGGGGAACTACCACACGGCACGGCTGACCGGCGGCAGTGGAAACAACCTGCGGTGGGTCTGGCCCACCGCGACGGGAGTGAGCGCGGCACGGCCGTTCAACAGCCCATGGAGGGCCGCGGTCATCGGGTCGCTCGCCAACATCGTCGAGTCGAACCTGATCGAGAATCTGAGCGCACCGTCTCGACTCGCCGATACCTCGTGGATCCGTCCGGGCCGGGCGGGTTGGTCATGGCGAGCCGGCGGTAATCAATCGGATTACAACACGCACGTCTCGTTCGTCGACTCCGCCTCGATGATGGGCTGGGAGTATTACCTGGTGGACGACGGCTGGCAGGAGAGCTGGGTGCCGTCGCTCGTGAGTTACGCGAACTCGAAGAACGTCGGCATCTGGCTCTGGGTGAACGACGAGGACGTCAAGACCGAGGCGCAGATGCGCACGCTGTTCAGCCGCTGGGCGGGCTGGGGCGTGCGCGGCGTCAAGGTCGACTTCTTCGACGGCGATTCGCAGGTCACGATGCAGCTCTACGAGAAGCTCGCCCAGATCGCGGCGGAGTACCGGTTGCTCGTCAACTTCCACGGATGCACCAAGCCGAATGGTCTCGGCCGCAAGTGGCCCAACGTCCTCACCCAGGAAGGCGTCTTCGGCGCGGAACAAGGAGAGCTGTCCGCGGCGCACAATCTCTCCCTGCTCTTCACCCGCAATGCCATCGGGCCCATGGACTACACGCCGGGCGCCTACTCGAACTCCGGCGGACAGACCACCTGGGCGCATCAAACCGCCCTGCTCGTCATGTTCGCGTCCTACGTCCAGCATTACTCCGACCATGGGGCGATGTACCGCGACAGCATTGCCCGGGAGTTCATTCGCGCACTTCCGTCGGCCTGGGACGATACGCGCCTGCTGGAGGGAAATCCGAGCCAGTACGCCACGCTCGCGCGTCGGCGGGAAAATGACTGGTATGTCGGAACGATCGTCAGTGGGACGGGCAGGACGGCGGCCATTCCCCTGTCGTTCCTGACCGCCGGCACGAACTATACCGCGCACATCTATACGGATGGGACCTCGGACAACGACATCGCGTACCAGGTTCAGTCGGTGACGAGCAACAGCGTGCTCAACCTTCCCCTGAGAGCGAACGGCGGAGCGGCGATCCGTATCACGGCCCAGAGCGTGTCAGTGGTTCCGAGCGCCATCTACAAGATCATCAACCGGAACAGCGGCAAGGCGCTCGCCGTTCAGGGCGCCTCGAGGGCCGACACCGCGCCGGTCCTTCAGTGGGCTTACGTCGACAGCACCACCAACGATGAATGGCGCCTGGTCGACGTTGGCGGCGGATACCACGGCTTGATCAATCGCAACAGCGGCAGGACACTGGACGTCAGCGGCGCCTCGACCACGGCGGGAGCGCGCCTCATCCAGTTCACGAGCCGGGGGAGCGCCAATCAGCAGTGGCAGCTCGTCGATGTGGGCGGCGGTTACGTCCAGATCGTGAGCCGGAACAGCGGCATGGTCCTCGACGTGGAGGACAACGCGACGACCGATGGCGCGAGCATCATTCAATGGCCGTGGAACGGCGGCACCAACCAACAATGGCAGTTGGTGCAGGTCGGCAGCGTTCCCTAACGCGGAACGAATCGTCCTGACTACAGCGTGCCGCCGCGGTGCAGCTCGCGCACCACGGCCACCACGTACAGCGTGATGGACACCAGGAGCAGCAGGCTGCCCAGCATGTAGAAGCCCACGAAGCTGGCGCGGATGGCGGAGAGGATGGGCAGCATCAACAGCAGGCCCACCACGCAGAGCACGACGGCGGCGCGGGTGAGCGTGTCGGACGAGGGCATGGAGCGTCTCACGGGTTCGTGGTGACACGGGTGGGGGCGCGAGTCGGCCGGGCCGGGTGAGGCAGCCCGTGACACGTGAAGCAGCCCATCTCGTCATTCGCGAGCTGCGTCCTCAGCGCCTTGTGACTGTCCACCCGGGTGAAGGTGGGCGCGGTGGCGTGACAGGCCAGACAGTTGGCGTTGGGATAGGTGCCCTTGTACGTGATGGGCTCCTTCCACGTGTCCGTCACGTACAGCAGCCAGTGCCGGAGGCCGTCGCGCTTGGCCTCCACGGTGCCGAAGATGCCGTAGCCCGTGTGGCACGAATAGCACTGCTTGTCGGGGATGGCGCCCGAGCGGTAGTGCCGCGCCGCCAGCGTGGCGCTCCGGGCATCGTGCATGTCCTCGACGAAGGGGTTCATCACATGGCAGGAGTGACAGGCCTCCACGGTCTTCATCGACTCGAACATGTGCCCCGTGGTGCCCAGCAGCGCCACGCCCGGCAGCACGAAGAGTCCCAGCAGCAGCGTCCACCGGTACGTGGAGCGCGCCATGCGCGACTTGAAGACGAACTCCACCAGCACCAGGCCGAGCACCGCCACGCCAATGCACCCCAGCGCGACCACCTCCAGCGCGCCGCCCAGGGTGGCGCCGTGAGGGGGCTCGGGAGCGGCCATCGCCCACAAGGGCCAGGCGTTCATCACGTGCCCTCCTTCACGCGCTCCACCCGCACCGAGGCCAGCTTGTACTCGGGCTGGGCGGAGGTGGGATCCAGGTAGTCGCTCGTCGCCGCGTTCACCAGGTGCTCCGTCGAGTGCATGAGCGCGAACACCACGCCGGGCCGCACCCTCATGCTGGGCAACGCCTTGAGCCGCACCGTGCCGCGCGCGCTCGTCACCTGCACCAGCTCCCCCTCCTTCACGCCCATCACCGCCGCGTCGCCGGGGTGGATTTCGAGGGAGTCGATGTCGATGCCCTGGAGCTGGGCGATCCGTCCCGTGAGGGTGGCGGTGTGCCAGTGCTCCAACCGGCGCCCGGTGGTCAACGTCATCGGGTAGTCGCTCGTGAGAGCCTCCCGGAAGGGGCCCTGCTCGGAGAGAAAGACGACGGCGCGCCCGTCCGGCCGGGCATAGAAGTCGATGCGCCCCTCCTTCTTCGCCAGCGGATCCTCCCCCGGCACGTAACGGCGGCAGGTGCCCGGGTGTTGCTCGGTGGGACAGGGCCAGGTGAGACCCGGCAGCGCCTTCAGCCGCGCGTAGGTCATGCCGCTGAAGTCGTAGGTGGTACCCGCCGAGATCATCCGCCACTCGTCCCAGACGGCCTCGGGCGTGCGGGCCTTCAGCAGCGCGCCATGGCCGAGCCGCTCGCCCAGCGCCACGAGGATGTCCAGGTCCGAGCGCGCCTCGCCCGGGGGCTCCACCAGCTTCTCCACCAGGTGGTAGCGGCGCTCGGACTGCGAGAGGACCCCCTCCTTCTCCGCCCACATGGCCGCGGGGAGGAAGACGTCGGCGTAGCGCGCGGTATCGGTGGGGAAGATGGAGTCGCTGACGACGAGGAAGGCCTTCTCCATGCCCACGCGGTAGCGGTCCGCGTTGGGCAGCGAGCGCGCCGGGTTGGTGGCCATCACCAGGGCCGCGCGCACCCTGCCCTCGCGCATGGCCTCGAAGAGCGGCACGGCGGACAGGCCCGGGTTGGGCGAGATACGGCCCTCGGGCAGACCCCACAGCCGTTCCATGTCCTGGCGGTCATGCGCCTTGGTGACGACCCGCCCGGCGGGCAGCGCGTGCGACAGAGAGCCCGTGTCGCGCACGCCACCTCCCGCGTTGGTCTGGCCTGTCAGCGAGAAGGGCCCGGTCCCAGGGCGTCCGATCTGCCCGGTGAGCAGGTGCAGCGCCATCATCATCCGGTTGGCCGCCACGCCGTGCGTCTGCTGGTTGAGCCCCATGGTCCAGAAGCTCAACGCCGCCTGGGAGATGCCGAAGAGGCGCGCGGCCTCGCGGATCTCCGCCGAGGACAGGCCGCACAGGTTGGCCACCTTCTCCGGCGCGTAGTCCTCGAGGAACGCGCGGAGGTCCTCCAGGGTGAGCGGTGGCGAGTCCGCCGTGCCCTCGCGGAAGGTGACGAAGTCGTTGATGAAGGCCGCGTCCACGAGCCCGGTGCGCAGCAGCTCGTACGCCATGGCGTTGAGCAGGGCCACGTCCGTGCCGGGACGGATCTGCAGGTGCAGCGTGGCGTCGCGGGCGGTGGGAGTGCGCCTCGGGTCCACCACGATGACGCGCGTCTCGGGCGCGGTGCGGAGGCGGTCTCGCACGCGCTCCCAGACGACCGGGTGGCACTCGGCCATGTTGGCGCCGATGACGAAGAAGAGCGTGGCGTGCTCGATGTCGTCATAGCAACCCGAGGGCTCGTCCGCGCCGAACACGGACTTGTAGCCGAACGCCGCCGAGGCCATGCACAGGCGCGGGTTGCCATCGACGTTGTTCGTCCCGATGCCGCCCTTGAAGAGCTTGTTGGCGGTGTAGCTCTCCTGGGTGAAGAGCTGCCCCGAGCCGTAGAAGGCCACCGCGTCCGGCCCTCCCTGGGCAATCGCCTCGCGGAAACCAGCGGCCGCCGCGTCGAGCGCCTCGTCCCAGGAGACGCGCTCGAGCTGCCCGTTCTTGCGCACCATGGGGTAGCTCGCCCGATCCGAGACGTAGAGGATCTCCCGGTTGAGCAGGCCCTTGATGCACAGCCGGCCCCGGTTCCACCCTTCCTGGAGTCCCTCGACCTTCACCACCTTCCCGGCGCGCAGGCCCACCCGCGTCTCGCAGCCCGAGCCGCAGAAGCGGCACACGCTCTTGTGCCAGGAGTCGACCGGGATGGCCTCCTCGCGCGTCCAGCCGATGCACCCGGGACCGATGAGTCCCGTGGCCGCCGTCGCGCCGAAATACTGGAGGAGCTCTCGCCTCGTCAGGTGCATGGTGTCCCTCACAAGGCCCGGCATATCACCCCAGGCCCCGGGAACACCGCGCGAGTGCGTGTGTCGAAAGTCTCCGGGTTGTCCGCTCAGTGACGACCCGGGTGCGGCTTCCGTGGGGTGCTGGCGGGTGAACGGAACCTCCAGCGGAGCGGAGTTCAGTGGCTCACGCCCAGGCGAGGGTGAGGGATCCCCGCCGGGCCAGGAGCCCTCACCGCGGCTCGGCCCCCCAAACGAGCTGGCCATTCCGGTAGAGCGTCACGCCCTCCCAGGGAGTGTACGACGTCTTGGATGGGTCGAAGGAGTAGTCGTTGGACTCGTCGAAGTTCGACCAATCGACCTTGTGGCTGCGGGTTTCGATGACCCCTGAATCGCCGCCCGCCGGAATACCGCCTGCAGCGGAATCAAAGGTGATCTCCAGATAATGGTCCGCCCTCGCCTTCCCCGCGCTCATCTTCACATGCCTGCCGATGACGTTCGCCTGACCGATGCGCGCATAATCGCAGTAGAAGGCAAGCGGCTTCTCTCCATCCACCGTGAACCAGTAGCGGATGGTCAGCTCGCTCAGCTTCACGGGCTCTCCGCCGTTGTTCTTGATCTTGAAGTGCGGCCTCAAGCCGTTATCGCCCGGCTGGGTGTCCGCCGTGCGGTATTGCAGCTCGAGGTTGCTCGTGGGAGGAACGGGCACGTTCACGAGGGCCCAGTACGCCGGTTTGGACTGCAGACGCTCATCGAACAGGAGGGGCCAGTCATTACGGGCCACCGGGAAGGTTCGCAGCCAGGTGTTGCCGTCATCCTTGCCCCACACCGTGACGCTGGAGATCAGGTTCTTGTGTCTCCTGAAAACATCGAACAGTTGCTTGTAGAGGGCAGCCTGCTTCTGTTTCAGCTCTTCCGGGAAGGTGTCATACCGCTGCGAAGACGAGGAGTACACGCTCACGTCCAGCTCGGTGATGTGCGTTTCGACCCCCAGGTCGGCGAACTTGACGATGGAGCTTTCGATCTCCTGAACCGTCGGATAGTAGAGACTGACGTGCGTCTGGTGCCCGACGCCGTCAATCGGAATGCCCTTGGCCTTCAACCGCTTGATCAGGTTGTACATGGCCTGGCTCTTGCCTGATTCGTGGGTGTTGTAGTCGTTGATGAACAACACCGCATCCGGGTCCGCCTCGCGGGCGAACAGGAACGCCTTCTCGATGAACTCCTCTCCCGCGATCTGGTACCACGGGCTGCGGCGCAAGCCGTCGGGCTGCGCGGCATCGAGGACCTCGTTGACCACGTCCCAGGCGTAGATCTGGCCCTTGTAACGGCCCATGACCGCGTTGATGTGCGTCTTCATCCGCTGGAACAAGAGCTCCTTGCTCGCCAGATTTCCGTTCGCATCACGGAACACCCAGTCCGGCGTTTGTGAATGCCAGACCAGCGTATGCCCCCGGATCCGCTGCCCGTTCTCGACCGCGAACTGAACGGCGGCATCCGCACCGCTGAAGTTGAACACGCCCTCCTGAGGCTCCGTGCTGTCCCACTTCAGGACGTTGCCCGGTGTCGTGCTGTTGAAGTGCTTGGCGAGCAACTTCCTGTCCGCTTCCGTCAGGAGTTCACTGTTGGAGAACGCGGTTCCGATCAGGAAGTCCTCGGCGAAGACGTCCTTGAGCGAGGGGATGCCTTCCTCGATGACGACAGGCCCGAGATCAGGCAGCTTCTCCAGGCGGAAATCGTCGATGTAGAGCACCAGGGCGAGATTGTCCGGCGCTTCGAAGTAGACGGACAGATTGTCCGCCGCCTCGAGGAGCTTGTACTGGGCCTGAAACCTCACCCAGCCGCTGGACGTGGCCGTATCGAAGTACATCCTCTCGTAGTGGGTAGTGCTCGGCGTCCTGCGCTGCATCGTCATGGAGACGGTGGTGTTCGGGGCCGCCTGAGCGAGCTTGATCCACCCCGTGAACACGTAGGTCTGGCCCGGCTCCATGTGCGCCGTGACATCCAGCGTCGGGCCATGCCACGATTGATTGCGCTCCCCTACCCTCAAGCCGTATGCGCCGCCGCGGGCCGCTTCCGGCACCACCGTCAACGCCTCCACCCCCCCGCGGCCCTTCCAGCCTTGCGCCGTTCCATCCTCGAAATCAGTCTGGAGAAGCAGGCTGTTCTGCGCGTGGGCGGCAGGCGGCGAGAAGAGCAGCAGAATCAAGGATGACGCCAGGAACGTCTGAAGCACTTTCAGCGCGGACTTGTTCCTCATGGGTTTGGTCTCCATCCGAACGAAGCATTCCTCGGTGGCAATAGTCAGTCACAAAACTGATTCTCGGCGAAAACCGAAAAAACAACAATCTCCGAGTCTATTGCCTGCCAGACATTTCAAAGGCAGGGAAATTTTCCGTTCGCCGACGTCGGCCGTGTATCGCTCCCCAGCGTCGAGCGCGGCGAGCACCCCATCTGGAGTGCTCGCGGACGCGCTCCCGGTCAGGTGGGCAACGCCTTCAAGAAGGCCAGCAGCGCCGCATTGACCTCGGCCGCGCGCTCTTGCTGGATCCAATGACCGGCCTCGGGGATGAGGAGCACCTCCTCGAGGTTGGGCACCAGCGGCTTCATCTGGTCAATGGGGGACATCGCGCGCACGGGGTCCTTCTCTCCGATGATGAAGAGCGCGGGCTGCTCGATCTTGACCGTCGCGAGTTCCGGCAATTCTTCCCAGTCGCGGTCCATGTTGCGATAGCGGTTGAGCCCTCCACGGAAGCCACTGCCCGCGAACTCCTTCGCGAAATACGCCACATCGTCTTCAGTGAGCCAGGCCGGGAGAGTGCCGGGGGTGTCGAGACCCGTGAGGAACTTGTCGCCCTTCTTCTTGGCCCGCACGGCCTCGGCCTTCGCATCGAACCCGGGGATGCCGGCGAGGATCGTGCGCATCGTCCTCGGGATGTCCGCTTCGAACTCCGCCTCCGCGACGCCAGGCTCCTGGAAGTAGAGGATGTAGAACCAGTTCTCTCCGAACATGCTCTTGAAGAGCTTCGTTGGCGGCATGGGCGAGCGACCGAGGTACGGCACGCTCATGCCGACGACGGCGCGGTAGCGGTCGGGGTAGAGCGCGGCGCTGGTCCACGCCATCGCCGCGCCCCAGTCGTGGCCGACGACGACGGCGGTCTTCTCCCCGAGGGCATCGAGCAGGCCAACATAATCGGCGAGCATGTTCTTCATGCTGTACGCCTCGAGCTCCCGTGGCTTGTCGCTGCGGCCGTAGCCGCGGACATCGGGCGCGACCGCGTGGTAGCCGGCGGCCGCGAGCGCCGGGAGCTGGTGGCGCCAGGAGTACCAGGACTCCGGCCAGCCGTGGATGAGCAGCACGAGAGGGCCTTCGCCGGCCTCGGCGATGTGGAGGTTGATGCCGTTCGTCTTGACGGTGCGGTGCTTGATGTCAGTCATGGAACTCGCTTTCGGGGTGAAGTGGGGTGATGCGTCCGTCATGCATGGACATCGCGGCCCTTCTTCGCGGGGAGAGAGCGGTCGCGGTGAACGCTCTTGGCGATGTCCGCCACCGAGGTGCTCCGCAGCTGCGTCATGAGGAGTGCCTCGGCCTCGCCGAGCACCTTGCCGAGTGCGTGATTGACGGCCTGCTCGACGAGGCATCCAGGGCTCTCGCTCCGAGGGCCGATGCTGAACAGAGCGGGTGTTCCGAGCGCGTCGTACACGTCTCCCAGCGTCACTGAATCCAGCTTGCGCGCGAGCGACCACCCCCCGCCGTGCCCTTTCTCCGAGCGCAGGATTCCCGCCTCGCGCAGACCGGCCATGGTCCGCCGCACCACCACGGGATTCGCCTGCATCAACTGCCCGAGTTCCTCCGACGTCACCACGGGAGCCATCTCCTCCATGTGGAGGAGAACGTGCAATGCAACGGAGAGCCGACTGTCACGCCTCATGCCACTTCATATGTTGCGTGAGCGACCGGAAGTCAAGGCGGCGTTGCCAACGCCACGTCTCGAACTTCTGGCCCAAGCGGGCCACCCCCACTCAGGCGGGAACCGGCGCGTGCTCCGCGATCAGCTTCTCCTTCTTCAGCTCGGCCCAGAAATCGGCCGGAATCTTCACCTGCATGGATGCGATGTCCTCCTGGATCTGCCGCGCCGTGCGCGCGCCCACCAGCACCGCCGACACGGTTTGTGGCGCCGAGGCGAACTGCAACGCGGCGGTGCGCAGATCGATGCCGTGGCGGCGGGCAATGGCGTCCAGCCGTGCGCGCCGGTTGCGCAGATCGTCGGTGATCGTGCCCAGGTAGTCGATGCGCTCCACGCCGGCCAGGAAGCCGACATTGAGCGGAGAACCCACGACGATCGACACGCCACGCTCGGCGCAGGCCGGCTGCAAGCGGTTGAGCGAGTCCTCGTGGCGCACCAGCGTGTACTGGGTGGCCGACAGGAAGATGTCCGGGTCGCTTTCCTTCAAGATGCGCAGCGCCGGCTCGATCGCGTTGACGCCGAGGCCCCAGGCCTTGATCAGCCCCTCCTCACGCATGCGGATCAGCTCCGGCATCGCACCCTTGAGCGCGATGTCGAAGTACTCGGTCCAGCGCTCACCCATGTCGCGGTTGTCCGGCGACAGATCGTGGATGAACACCATGTCGATCCGCTCCACGCCCAGCCGCTGCAGGCTGTCCTCGATCGATCGCCTCACACCGTCCGCGGTGTAGTCGTAGACCCGGTGGAACGGCGGCGGCTCGGGCCAGACCTTGCTGTCGGGGGGATTGCCCGCCTTGAGCAGCCGGCCGACCTTGGTCGAGAGGATGTACTCGTCGCGTTTCTGCTCGGACAGGAACTGCCCCATGCGCCGCTCGCTGCGGCCGATGCCGTACCAGGGTGAGGTATCGAAGTAGCGCACGCCGCCCGCCCACGCCGCCGCCAGCGCGCCCTGCGCATCGGCGTTCGGGGTGGGCTTGAACGCGCCGGCGAGCGGCACGCCGCCCAGCCCGAAGCGGTGGCGCGGGCGGTAGTGACGGCCGGTGGTCTCCGACGCATTCCGAGGCAGGGTTCCCGCACGCACGGCGGGTGCGGCGGCCTGCGCCGCGTGCGTGAACGCGGGGGAGGTCGCCAGAACACCAGCGCTGCTGGCGAGGGTCGAAAGAAACTGACGGCGTGTGGTCATGGCGTCTCCTGGACGAGAACCAAGGTACGCACCGACCCGATGCCGCTCCAAACCAAAGAGGGCATGTACTCATGCGCGAAGTGGATGGATGACACGTCGCGTCACGCCCAGGACAGACGGGGTTTTGAGAGACATTGGAGCGGGTAATGACCAACCAGTCCGGTCGCTCAGGCGGCGGCGAGGGCGTTGATGTCTTGGTTCTCGAGCAGGCGCTGGGGTGCGCCCTGCTTCGCCACCCGGAGCATCGCGCGTCCGACCCGCTCGGTCGTCGTGATGGCCCTGGGAAGGAGTGTCTTCAAGAGGGGAGAGAGCGGTCCCACCACCCGGTAGATGGCCCGGTACAGCGGCGTCTTCGACGTCACGCCGTGCATCGGTTGGATGAACCCCGGGCGGAACATGTATGCGGCCTTGAAGGGCAGTTGGAACAGCGCGTTCTCGGTCTCTCCCTTGACGCGCGCCCACATGGAGCGGCCCTTCGCGGAGCTGTCGGTGCCGGCACCCGACACGTAGATGAACGTCATGCCCGGGTTGAGCCGCGCCAACGTGCGCGCCGCCGCGAGCGTGAAGTCATACGTCACGCGCCGATAGTCCGGCTCCTTCATCCCCGCCGAGGACACACCCAGGCAGAAGAAGCACGCGTCGTAGCCCGAGAGTTCCGCCTCCACGGTGGAGAAGTCGGTGAAGTCGCGGTGCACCAGCTCGGTGAGCTTCTCGTGCCGCTGCCCCGTCTCGCCGCGCCCGACCACGAGGACCCGCTCCACCTCGGGGTCGAGCAGGCACTCGCGCAGCACGCCCTGTCCGACCATCCCCGTCGCGCCAAAGAGAACAATCTTCATGTCACCGAACCCCTGAGTGGATGTCAGTCGAGCTTCGTGGAGACGATGGGGTGCCGCGCCGCGGTGTCCCAGGGCAGGCTCGGCCACCAGCGCTCGAGCGGCGATGGAGCGCCCGGCTCGATGCTCTGGCCGGGCCTGGGCACGACGACCGTGTCGTTGCCCTGCGCGGCCGCCGCGAGCACGCGCTCGATGGGCTCGGTCCAGCCGTGGGCGGCGAGCGTGAACAGCCCCCAGTGCACCGGCAGGAGGACCCGGCCCTGGAGCATCCGGTGGGCGAGCACCGCCTGCTCGGGTCCGATGTGCCAGTCGGGCCAGGCGCTGTGGTACTGGCCCACCTCGATCATCGTCACGTCGAAGGGCCCCAGGCGCGCGCCAATGTCCTTCATGGCCGGGAACAGCCCGGTGTCCCCCGAGTAGTACGCGCGGTGCTCGGGGCCGTGGAGCGCGAAGCCAGCCCACAGCGTCGCGTCCTTGTCGATGCCGGTCCGCCCCGAGGCGTGGCGCGCCGGGGTGGCGGTGATGTCGAGCCCGCGGACCCGCGTGTGCTCCCACCAGTCGAGCTCGACGATGCGCGCCTCGGGCACGCCCCACGCGGCCAGGTGCGCCCCCACGCCGAGCGGCACCACGAAGGTGGTGTCCCAGTCCTTCATGGCCGAGACGGTGGGCTGGTCCAGGTGATCATAGTGGTCGTGCGAGATGACGACCGCGTCGATGGGCGGCAGCTCCGAGAGCGCGACGGGCGGGGCATACCACCGTTTGGGGCCCACCCAGCTCAGTGGCGAGGCGCGCTCGCTCCAGATGGGATCGGTGAGGACGCGGTGGCCGTCGATTTCAATCAGCGTCGTGGAGTGCCCGAGCCACGTGACGCGCAGCCCCGTGGCCGGCGGTGTCTCGAACCGGTGGCGGTCGCCGGGCAGGGAGGGCAGCGGCTCGGCGGGGCCCACGTCGGGACTCGCCTTGAACATGGCCGACAGCGAGCCCCACCAGTCATTCCAGAGCGGCTGCGGGTTCTCGAAGTGCCCATCCTGCCATTGCGGCGAGCGCTCCATCCGCGTGCGTCGCGCACCGCTGGCACGAGCGCCCAGGGCGGTCCATGCATCGGCGGCGATGGCGGCGAGGACGACGGCCAGCAGCCCTCCCGCCACGAGTCCCGTGCGCGCCAGTCTGCTGCGGATCTTCATGGGCTTCACCGGCTCCTCGGAGGGACACGTGCCAGGATGGCCCGCCCTCTCAATACAAATTGACAAAAGACACAAATCTTGTCAACTTGATCTCATGTCGGATGAGATGAGCCAGGATCGCGACGCGCAACGTCGGGCGGCAATCCTCCAGGCCGCGCTGGAGTGCTTCCTCCAGTTCGGCTACGCGAAGACGTCCCTCGATGACATCGCCAGGCGGGCGAACATCTCGCGGCCGCTCATCTACCGGAAGTTCAAGAACAAGGACGACATCTACACCGCGGTCCTCGAGGATCTCTTCGAGAGGCGCTACCCCCGGGCCGAGCAGGTGCTGGCCTCGCCCGGCTCCCAGCGGGACAAGCTCCTGCGTGTCTACGAGATCCTCCTGATCGAACCGTGGGACGAGCTGATGGGCGCGCCGATGGCGGCCGACTTGTACGAGGTCTGCTCGCGGCTCTTCCCCCAGGTGGAGGCGAAACACGTCCGGCTGCAGCTCAAGCTCACTCAGGCCATCCTGGAGAACAAGGAGCTGTCCGAGGTCTTCATGCTCGCGGTGGAAGGGCTCCAGTCCGACCTGCCGACGACGCGTGTGCTGCGCCGCCGCCTGCAACTGCTCGTCGAGCGTTTCGTCCCTTGAACAGCGCTGGCGCCCGTCAGGAGGCGTGAGGAGGTGGGTCAGCGCGCGGCGCGGCGGCCGGTGTTCTTTTCGCGGATCAACTCCACCAGCGCCTTCAATCCCGCCGGGACGTACCGGTGCCTGGGGTAATACAGGCGAATGCCCGGAAAGGGGGGGCACCAGTCTTCCAGCACGGTCACGAGGCGGCCACTGGCCAGGTCATCGGCGATGTGCCACTCGGACAGGAACGCCAGGCCAACCCCCGCTCGGACGGCCTGGATCGCGGCACGCGGCTCGTTGAGGATCAATCGAGGCGGCAGGTCGATCTCCAGGGCCTCGCCGCGGCGCTCCAACTCCCAGCGATACAGACCTCCGTGCGACAGCCGCATGCGGATGGCGGCGTGGCCGGTCAGGTCATCCGGTGTCCGTGGCTTGCCGTGTTCCGCGAAATAAGCGGGTGAGCCGACGACGACCATGCGCAGGTCATCACTGAGCGGCACGGAGACCATGTCCTGTGGGACCGCTTCGGCCAGGCGGATGCCAGCGTCGAACCCTTCGGCGACGATGTCGATCAGCCGTGCCTCGCTGACGATGTCCAGATTCATCCGAGGATGGCGGTGCAGGTACTCGAGCAGCAAGGGCTCGAAGATCATCAGCACCGCGTCCCTCGGCGCGTTGATTCGCAGCGTGCCGGCCGGAGCCTCGGACTGGCTGTTGATTTCCTCGCTGGCGCCGCGAATCTCCGCCACCGCCGGGGCGATGCGCTGCACGTAGCGTTGGCCGGCCTCGGTCAACGCCACGCTGCGGGTGGTGCGGTTGAACAGGCGCGCCTTCAGCCGAGCCTCCAGCCCGGCCACCGCACTGCTCACCGCCGAGGTGGACATGCCCAGTTGCCTGGCGGCGGCGCGGAAGCTGCCATGACGAGCCACGGCGAGCACGGTCTCCAATTCGATCAGTCCTGAGCGGTGCATGGGGATTGTCCTGATTTCCAGAACGGCCCTTGCAGGATACACCCGATTGTCGGGACGGTCCGCCCCGCGCAGATTGGATTCCGTCGGGTACCACCCTGGCCCTCACTGGAGCCCCTTCTCCACCGGAGTCCCTTCATGGAACGCATCGAGCAGATCTACATCGACGGCGCCTTCGTCACCCCGCATGGCGACGAATGGTTCAACCTGTTCAACCCCGCCACCGAAGAGGTGATCGGCCAGGTGCGACTGGCCGATGCCGAGGACGCGCGTCGCGCCATCGCCGCGGCGAAACGTGCCTTGCCGGCGTTCTCACGCACCACCCGGGCCGAGCGCCTCGCGATGCTCGAGCGCATGCGGGCGGCGGTGGCCGCGCGCGAGGATGAACTGCTCGAGGCCGTCATCAAGGAGTACGGCGCGCCGTCGTCGCGCTCTCGCTGGATGGCGAGACATGCCCACCAGGTGATCGGCGAAGTGGCCGAGGTGCTGGCGCGGTACGACTTCGAGCGCCAGGCGGGCACCGCTCGGGTGGTGATGCAGCCGCTGGGCGTGGCCGGCCTGATCACTCCCTGGAACAACGACGCCGGCTTCATCTGCGGCAAGCTGGCCACCGCGCTGGCCGCCGGCTGCACCGCGGTGCTCAAGCCCAGTGAGATGAGCGCGATCCAGACGCGCATCATCACCCAGGCGCTGCACGAGGCCGGCCTGCCGCCCGGTGTGTTCAACATCGTCACCGGGCGCGGTGACGTCGTGGGCGCGGAGATCAGCGCCTCGCCGGACGTGGCCAAGATCTCGTTCACCGGTTCGACCGTGGTGGGCAAGACCATCCTTCGCACCGGAGCGGAAACCCTGAAGCGGGTGACGTTGGAGCTGGGCGGCAAGTCGCCCATGGTGGTGTTGGACGATGCCGACTTCACCACCGCGGTGCCACTGGCGGTGCAGGCTGGGTTCATGAACAGCGGTCAGGCCTGCATCGCCGGCACCCGCATCCTGGTCCCGGCCTCCCGGCAAGCCGAGTTCGAGTCGTTGCTCGCCCGTGAAGTGCGCGCGACGAAGTCCGGCGACCCGCGCGACGCCGACACCGCCATCGGCCCCATGGTGAGCGCGAAACAGTGGGAGCGCGTGCAGCGCTACATCCGCCTCGGCATCAACGAAGGCGCACGCCTGCTCGTGGGCGGCGAGGGCCGGCCCGAGGGCATGAAGCGCGGCTGGTGCGTGAAGCCCACCGTGTTCACCGACGTGCGCAACGACATGACCATCGCGCGCGAGGAGATCTTCGGGCCGGTGCTGTCGCTCATCACCTACCGCGACGAGGACGAGGCGGTCGCCATCGCCAACGACACGCTCTACGGCCTGCACGGCTACGTGGTCTCTGGCGATCCCCATCGCGGCGCGCGTGTGGCCGCGAGGCTCGAGGCCGGCCGCGTCCTGGTCAATACCCTCGCCCACGAGCCCAAGGCCCCGTTCGGCGGCTTCAAGCAGTCCGGCCTCGGCCGGGAGAACGGCCCCTATGGACTGGAGGCCTACCTGGAACCGAAGGCCGTGGTGGTGGCGGCGTAGTCCCGTTGTTTCCGCGAGTGGAAGCGGCCTCGGGTGCGAAGGGGGCAAGGTGACGCCAGGGCCCCCTGGCTCGCCCACCTGCCCGCTTCGAAGAACGCATCCTCGCAGCGCATCGCGTCAACTCGGACTCACTTTGTCCTCGTTTTTTGCTTGCCGCCTGAAACACGGACTCCTATAGTCCGCGTTATGGCGCACCTCACCACGAGCGTTGAGTACGGCATCCACTGCCTCCTCTGGCTGGTCAACGCGGGCGACACTCCGCTGAGCAGCCGAGACCTGGCCGAGCTTCAGGGCGTATCGCCCACCTTCCTCGCCAAGATATTCCCCAAGCTCGAAAAGGCGGGGATCGTCGTCGCGAGCGAGGGGGTGCGTGGTGGGTACAAGCTCGCCAAGGCCCCGGAGGACATCAGCTTCCTGGAAGTCATCGATGCGATCGAAGGCGACAAGCCGCTCTTCGACTGTCAGCAGGTCCGCGGTCGTTGCGCCGTGTTCGAGGGCAACCCTCCCTCCTGGGCGATGGCGGGCGTCTGCGCGATCCATGCCGTGATGCTGCGCGCGGAGAAGGCGATGCGCGACACCTTGGCGAAGGAATCGCTCGCCGACGTCGCGAAGACTTTCGGCCGCAAAGCGCCGCCTGAGTTTTCAAACGACGTCCAGAAATGGATTGAGGACCGGCTCACCCACCGTGCATCCACGCGGAAATCGCGCACGCACGAAGAGCCCTCCTGAACCGGAAGCGCGGCGTAACGCCGTGAACCACTCGAATTCCTGAATTTTTTTCTCGGTTTCCGCCGGACGACCGAGAAAGCGGCCGTCGTGTATCCGCACGACGGAACCGGAGAGCTGCGTCCGGCTCCCAAAAGAAAGCAAGACAATGAACCAGAAGATCGTCATCGCAGGCTCGGGTTTCGCTGGCATGTGGGCGGCCATTTCCGCCGCGCGCGCCGTGTCGCTGGCGGGCAAACAGAACCAGGTGGACATCATGGTCGTGTCGCCAACCCCCCACCTCCACATCCGCCCGCGCCTCTATGAAGCGGTGATCGAGAACATGTCGCCGGACCTCGCGCCGCTGTTCGAGGCGGTCGGCGTTCGCCACCTCGCCGGCACGGTCGAGGCGATCCATGCCGACCGGCATGAAGTCGAAGTGCTCGGTACCGATGGCGAACGCGTGACGCTGCCCTATGACCGCTTCGTGTTGGCGGCCGGCAGCCGCCTGTTCATGCCGAACGTGCCCGGGCTCAAGGAGCACGCCTTCAACGTCGACCAGCTGTCGAGCGCGAACGCTCTCGACAAGCACCTGAAGGCGCTCGCCCACGAGCCGGAGACGGCCGCCCGGAACACGGTGGTGGTCGCGGGCGGTGGCTTCACCGGCATCGAGACGGTGGCCGAGATGCCCCAGCGGCTGCGCGCCATCCTCGGCCAGGACGCGAAAATCCGTGTCGTGGTGCTGGAACAGGCGCCCGCCATCGGCCCCGATCTCGGGCCGGTTCCACGCCCGGTGATCGAGGAGGCCCTGGCCGAGTGCGGCGTGGAGGTCATCACCTCCACCGGAGCCGTGGCGATCGACGCGAACGGTGTCACCACGTCCACCGGCGAGCGGATCGAGACCCGGACGGTGGTCTGGACCGCCGGCGCGAGAGCCAACCCGCTCGCCGCGCAGATCCCAGGCGAACATGACCGCTTCGGCCGGATCCATGCCAACCAGTATCTGCGCGCCAAGGGCGCCGAGGACATCTTCGTCACCGGGGATGTGGCGATGGTCGCGACCGACGATGAAGGCCACCTCGCGGCGATGTCCTGCCAGCACGCGGTGATCCTCGGCCGCGTCGCCGGCCACAACGCCGCCGCCGAGCTGGTCGGTCTGCCGACCCACCCGTACAGCCAGCCGAAGTACGTCACCTGCCTCGACCTCGGACCCTGGGGTGCGCTCTACACCGAGGGATGGGACCGCCAGGTGAAGCTGACGCGTGAAGCGGGCAAGGCGCTCAAGCGTGAGATCAACACCCAGTGGATCTACCCGCCCAAAGCGGAGCGGAATGCCGCCTTCGCGGTCGCCCATCCGGACTTCGTGATCGCCGCCTGAAGCCCGAAAAGGTGTCGAGGGAGCGTCTTCAGACGCCCCACGGTGCGGGGCCTCAAGCGCTCGCGCACACCGTCCACAACAGCCGCTCGATGACGAGCTTGCCGCTCGCCGAGGACTTGAGCGACAGGTCCGACTCGGCGCACGCCACCAGTGCGTCCAACAGCTCGCGCCGCTTGTAGCGGGCCGCCCCCTGCATCGCGAGGAAGGCCGCATACGGATGCGGCGCCTTGCCCTTGGCCGCCTTGGCCTCCTCCTCCACCCGGGGGAACACCCGCGCCTTGAAGTCGTTGAACGAGCGCGGCACCGAGCCCCCGGCGTACTTCTCCAGCCGATCGTGGTTCTCCAGCATGCCGCGCACGATGGAGGCCACCGCGCCCAGCAGTTGCAGCCCGTGCACCCCCTGCCCCATCGCATCCACCGTGTAGTCCAGCGCCGCCTTCAGGTTGCGATTCTGCAGGGCCTCGGACAGCTCGAAGAACTCCTCCTCGCGCGTGTGCGCCACCAGCAGCGCCACGTCCGCCGCCTCGATGGTGGAGCCCTCCGCGTACGTCGCCAGCTTCTCCAGCTCGGACTGCAACAGCCGCACGTTGCCGCCAATGCGCTCCTTGAGCAGGTCCGCCGCGGCCTTGCTCAACTTCTTCTTGAACGGCCAGAGGAATTCCTCGGCGAGCGGGCCGATCTCCAGGTCCTTGTGCCGCGAGGCCACCTTGCGCTCGACGAGCCGGCCCTTGTCCGCCGCGAGCTTCACCAGCGGGTTCTTCGCGTCCACGTCCGAGGCCGCCATCACCAGCGTGTGCCCCGGCGGCAGGCCCTTCTCGAAGAGGGTCAGCAGCGCGCTCGCATCCCCCTCGGGGGCGCTGATGCGCTCCTCCCGGCAGAACGCGGCCACCTCCTTGAGGAAGAGCAGATCCGCCTCCGCCAGCTCGACGTTGAGCTCCTCCTTCCACTCCTCCGCCGAGGGCGCCCCTGGAGCTTCGGGGTCCAACTGCGCCACGCCCCACCCCGCCCGGGCCGCCAGCGCGAGCAGCCGCCGTGCGCCCTCCTTGCGCTTGCCCGCCGTCCATGCCTCGCGCGCCTTGCCCAGCGCGTTGCCCCGGCCCTTCTTGGGCGCGAGGAACTCCGGGTCGCGCACCAGCACCACCTTGCGCCCGGGAAACAGCGGCATCGTGGCCAGCTCCTGCGCCACCTCGCGCGGCGAGCCCGCGTCCAGCACCGCGAAGTTCAGCCCCGCGGACGCATCCGGCAGCAGCGCCTTCACCAGCTCGTCCGCGCCCTTGCGCACGAGGTACTCCTCGCCCCACAGCAGGTAGAGCGGATGCACCACCTTGCCCGCCCGCGCCTCGTCCAGCACGTCCTCGATGTCCGCGCTCATCGCCCCTCCAGCAATTCAATGAGCATCCGCTCCAGTTGCAGCCGGGGCGAGCCGTTGCGCTCCACGATGGTCGCCCGCGCCTTGTCCAGCAGCGCGTGCCGCCGGTGGAGCATCGACTCGTGCGTGCGCGCCGCCACCTCGTGCGCGAGCGCGTCCAGGTCCCGGTTGGCCAGGCGCTCCCCTCCCACCTTCGCCATCGCCACGTCGCGCGTCCACAGCGAGAGGATGGAGAGCGCCTGCTCCGCGTCCTCGCGCGACTCGCCGAACGTGGCGGCCCAGCGCAGCATCGCGCTCGGCTCTCCGGGCTTGAGCGCCTCGAACGAGGCGATGACGTCCTTACGGGCCGCGAGCGCCTTCAAGTCCAACGCCATGGCCCGGCCGAGGCTGCCTCCGGCCATCACCGCCGCGAGCATGGCCGTCGGCTCGTCCAGCTTGCGCTCCTTCTGGAGGCGCTCGGCCACGAGCTCCACGGGCAGCGGGCCGAAGGACACCTTGGAGCAGCGGCTGCGGATGGTGGGCAGCATCTTGTCCGGAGCCGAGGCGAGCAGGATGAGCGTGGTCTCCGCGGGGGGCTCCTCGAGCGTCTTGAGGAAGGCGTTCTGCGCCTGGGCATTCATCTGGTGCGCGTCCACCACGATGGCCACCTTGCGCTTGGACTCGAGGCCCCGCAGGCAGATGCGCTCGAGCAGGGAGCGGATCTGATCCACGCGGATGTCCCGGCTGGGCGTGGTGGCGAAGTCCGAGCGGCCCGCGAGGCCGCGCTCCACGCGCTCGGCGTCGGGCATGAGCCAGGACACGTCCGGGTGGGCGCCCTTGGCGATGCGGGTGCAGCTCGAGCAGGTGCCACAGCCCACGTCGGGCTGCTCGGGACAGGTGAGCGCCTGGGCGAGCCCCACGGCGGTGAGCTCCTTGCCCACGCCCTCGGGCCCGGCGAAGAGGTAGGCGTGATGAACCGAGCCACCCCGAAGCGCCGACTGGAGCGCGTCGATGGCGCGTGGCTGTCCGACGACCGATGCCAACGTCATGGGGGTGTGTATCCCCGCTCGCGTCCCACCCGTCAACCACTCAGGGGGTAGAGCGCGCCTGGCCCGCCCGGCCCACCCTCCCGGCTCCCGGCCAATGGCGCAGGCGGGCCGTGGCAGGCACCGGGCTCACTTGCTCCAACAGGTGGCGTACGCGGTCCGTCCGCACTTGGCATTGGCGTAGCTCTGGCACTGGCCGTAATCCACGACGCCCGCGCCCACCGCGGACCATTGGGTCGCACTGCTGGTGCACTTCCAGGTACAGAGGCGCGCGCCCGAGTCCCAGCCTTCACACACCGCGCTCTCGGTCGTGCCGAGCTGCTCCTGGGCGTCCATCTCCTCGGGGAGTGGACCGCCACAGGCGGCGAGGAGGACACCAGACACGAGGCCAAGCAGCAGGGTCTTCATCTTCATGGAGCAATCCTTGGGGTAGGAGGGTTCACAGGGGAGCGATGGGGGTGCTCACTTGCTCCAGCACGCGCCATACGCGGTCCGTCCACACTGGCCGTTGGCGTATTCCTGACACTGGCCGTAGCTCACCGTGGCCGAGGTCGTCCACCACGTGGAGTAGCTGTAGCACTGGAAGGAACACTTGCGCGCGCCCGAGTCCCAGCCCTCACACAGGGCGCCCTGGGTCGTGCCGAGCTCCTCCGCCGGTGCCTGAACGTCCTCGGGACCGGGGCCACCACACGCGATCATCAGGCCAGACACAAAACCCAGCATCAGCATCTTCATCTTCATGTGGAGTTCCCCTCTGGAGGCGCCGCTGGAATCGGGCGCGGCAGCGGGTTCTTCTCATAACAAAGGATTTCCTGTTTTACAATGATGAAGCCATTTTCCGCTCTATATGGAAGTTCGGGATAAGGTAAGGCGAAGGCGCACCTCGCTGCCCTCTAAACCGGGGCAGGATCCCCCCCCTCCAAGCCCCAGCCCGTCAGCGCCTGACTGCCCAGCGTTATCGGGGAGTGACAGACCCGCGTGAGTCTCCTTACAGTGGAAGGATGAACTCCCCCCGCTTTGCAGTGCTCTGCCTTTGGCCCCTCCTCACCCTGGCCGCCTGCGCTGGCCAGGACGACGCCGCTTCCCAATTGGAAAAAGTTTCGTGCCCGGCTGGTCAGTCACTTTGGTACAGCGAGGCGGGTTGTGGCCCTGAGATCGCGCCGCACTGCATGGGTCCGCCTCCCCCCTGTGCGGATGCCTTCTGTTCATGCTCGGGCCAGACAGTCTACAGCTGTGGGGTCACCCGCGAGCCCCACCAGTACAAGGGCGCGTGCGCGAAATGAAATCGCGGCGCACACCGGCCTCTCCATGCCGGGCGAGCAGTGGCGGCTGGTGGTCGCGGAAACAAGCCTGGAAGGCGGGATAGAGTTCCACGTTGGTCCTCCTCCGCCTTGCCGCGGCGCATACAGGCAATGTCGAGTTCAGCCGCGTCCGGAGCCACGCCCGGGAAAGGTACCAGACGATTTGTAGTCGGCGAGATGTGGGAACGAGTCCTTTGACACCTTCCCCGGCCTTTCCCGGGCCGGAGCGCGCCGCCGCCAGCGGGGACGTCAGTACATGGCGCAGACGATGCCCACGCAGTCGCCCGCGGTGTTGCCGCGCGCGACGTTTCCGCCGCCGTCGAAGGCCGTGGGCGCGTAGATGCCGAAGCCCGCGTTGCCCAGGGCGAGGTTGTTGAGCACCGTGGGTATGCTGGGCGGCTGCACCCGGAGTCCATCGCCGTCGTTGGCCAGGAACTGATTGCCGCGGACGATGCCCGTGAGCGAGGTGTAAGGGAACCCCGCGCGGTCGGACAGGGTCAGGCCGCTCGCGTTGCCATAGAAGGTGTTGCCGTCGATGTAGATCGTCCCGGCCGCTGCCTCCAGCCCCGTACCGTTGCGGACGGCCAGGGTGTCGAGCATCGAGAGATTGAGCGGATTCCAGACCGGATCGGTGGCCGGCGCGAACGCGGCGTTGTTCGCGATGAGCGTGTTCTCGAACCGCATCTGCCTGCAAAGGCGGAAGCCGGGGTCATTGGGGATGCTGCCCACTGCGTCGTTCCACGCGATCGTGCTCGACCTGATGCGGATGTTGCTCTCCCAGCAGAGGAAGACGCGCCCATTGGACGTGAACGTGGAGTCGAGCACGTCGATGGAGTGGAAGTCCCCGAGCATCGCGGTCCCGTTGTGGGTGAAGAGGGATGACCGCACGTCGAAGTTGCCATTGGACGCATCGAACTCGCTGCTCAGCCCGCTCCCGTTCCCGTTCAGGCGTGAGTTCGTGATGAGGAAGTTCCCAGGGGAGGCCCGGTCGTAGACGCCGGCGCCGTTGTCGAGGAGCGCGAGCTCATGCAGCCGCACGTTCAGCGGGCCCGCGCCGATGGTGGTGGTGATGCCGCTGCCGAATCCCCGGACGGTGCCATTGCGCACCATCCGGCCCCTGGCGATCACGATGCCTTGTGAGTTCCTGTTCTCCGGGCCGGTGCGGCGGATGGTGTATCCGCCCAGGTCCAGGACGATGCCGTCGCCGTCGAGCTGGAGCGCGAAGGGCGCCGAGCTGGGGCAGTGGAGGTCGTGCGTCAGGCGCGTATGGGTGGTGAGGGTGTCACCGCACTGGACGGTAAGACCGGCGGTGAACGTCACCTCGCCATCCGCATCGGAAGGAGTCGCGCCACGGGCCTGGACGTCGGGCGCTCCCGTGAACAAGGTGGTCACAGCCAAGACCACGGTGAATCCACGTGTCTGCTTCATGCTGCCTCCTCGGGCCGGAGACGTCCAGCCACCGGAGCAAGAGGCTACAGTCACGGTGCCTCTCCCGGATTCCCGTCCACGGGTGTCAGCGCGCAGTCCGGAGCGCGACAGCGTGGAGGCGCCCAAGGGTGATTGCCTTGTAGCGGCGGATGATTTCGCGCGACGCGATGGCTCCTACGGAGTGAGGCTCAGCTTCTCCGCCGCCCGCGTGAAGACCGCGATCTCGGAGAAGGCATCCATGAGGAAAACACTCGTGCGAGTCATGACGTGCCCTCAACAGCCATCCAGTGCGAGAAACACTGGAGGGCCGGACATCGTGCGGCGAATCGCCGCCTGGAGGAGCGCCGATGGAGTCTTTGTACGTGCGCCAGTTTCAGGCGCCGGCGGTTGCCGGCTTGTGCTGCCGGGTCAACGCCAGCAGCATGAAAAGCGGGAGGAACGCCAGAAACAACGCTTGGGGCGCAACCCAATGCTCGAGCAGGCCGCCAAGCAGCCCGCCGAACACGCCGCCACTCGGGCCGGCCAACGCATTGATCGATGCCGCCTGGCTGAAACCAATCGTCTCGCCCAGCGCGGCAAACGCCGTGAGGTTGATGATCTGCAGCAGACCCAAGCCACACCCCAGCACCGACGCGAAAGCGCAGACCTCGGTGGCCGCATGTGACGTCGCCAGTCCGATCAGGGCACCCACGACCACGAACCCGCCGAGGCCGCGGCTTGCCCGTGGATGCCGAACCACAAGCGATCCGGCCGTCACCAGCGTGAAGACAAATGCCAGGCCCTGCGCGGCGACGGCAAAGCCGGCGGTGCGCTCGGGCAGATGCAGGTAGCGCACGACGATGATCACGATGTAGAACGCGAAGTAGGCATTCAGCGACTGGATCAAAAACTCCCAGCCCGCGACACGCCGCGCCGGCATCGACTTGAACAGTCGAGAGAGAGAGGTCCGGCCCCCGGTCTGGCCTCGCCTGGCCTCCGGTTGGCCCTTGCGGCCGATGCCCAGCAGGAACACCACGATGTTCGACGCGAATATGACCGCGGCGCCCCAGAAGGCAAACACCGGTCCTTGCCTGGGAAACAGGGCCGTGGCCAGAACTGCCCCGAGAAAGGTCATGCCGATCACGTGAGCGGCGCGAAACCAGCCCGCCCGTTGCCTGCCGAGCTCATGCAGGCGGCTCATGAAGATCGTATTGATCGACACGAAGCGCGGCGGCATGGCCAGGCTCGCCGCCGCGGTGAACAACAGCAAGGCCGGGAAGGTCGGCACCAGCGGCGTCAGCAAGCAGATGGCCATGCCCCAGGCCGACCCCAGGACGAAGACGAGTCGCACTCCGTACATGTCGACCCATCGGCCAGCCGACGTTGCCAGGACCAGCATCCCGACGCTTTGGGATACGGCCAATGCGGCAAGCCTCCAGCCGCTCGCCTCCATCTTTACCGCATACAGCGTCGTGATGACTCTGGAGTAGCCGATGCTCAAGCCCATCAGCAGAGACAGGCAAACAAGCCCGTGCAGGAAGCCGCGGCTGGCAGGGGTCTTCGGTGCGACCTGGACGCTCTGAGTGGACACGTCGATCCGTGGCGACTGGACGTTCATTGCACGTGCGGCCGACTCAGGGAACCGTCGACCGACACCGGCACGTCGCCCACGATCGTCACCCGTCTCATCACCCGCGTCCGATCGCCGTAGTCATTGATCGCGTAGTGCTGTGTGGAACGGTTGTCCCACATGGCCACATCGCCGGGGGCCCAACGCCATCGAATGGTGTTTTCCAGCCGTGTGACATGGGCCTGGAAGATCTCGTAGAGCCGGTCGGAGTCGTAGGTGTTGCAGTTGACGAAGCGCTGCGCGTAGTGGCCGAGGAGCAGGCTTTTCTCGCCCGTGTCGGGATGCACACGCACAACGGGGTGCTCGCTCTTGATCACCTGCGCGGCGTACTGCCGACGGTACCTTTTGGCGGTGTCGTCATGGAGCAGCTCCACCCGGCTGGCTGCGTAGTCGAAATCGTTGCCATGGACGGCCCAAAGTTTTTCAGCCAGCGCCTTGAGGTTGTCGGGCAGGTGCTCGTAGGCGGCGACCGTGTTCGCCCAGACGGTGTCACCACCCAGCTCGGGCAGAGTGACCGCGCGAAGAATGGAAAGCTTGGGTGGACGCAGATCGAACGTGACGTCGGTGTGCCACGAGTTGGCGCGCCCGCCCTTGTGGGAGTGGAGTTCCAGAATGGCCGGTTCTTCCTGGGCGGCGACCGTCGGATGACTCACGATTTCGCCAAAATTCCGGGCGAAATCCCAATGCGATTGATCGGTCATGTGTTGTTGATTCCTGAAAAACACCACGCGATATTTCAGCAGCATCCGTTGAATAAAGGCGGCATCCTCTTCGGGCATCCCGCCATGAATGAAGACACCGCGCAGCTCCGCGCCAAGGCTACCGGAAAGTGGCACGACCTGCACGGGCCCTTCTTTCTGAAGCGTCGTAAATTCTGTCATTCCCTAGCCCTCCCTATCGATGAATTATTTGTAGTGAAGCATCGGGGTCAATGCTTCATCGCATTTGGCTTTGATTGAAAAATCGCCCCCAGCATCGCCGCTTGATACCTTGTCTGCATGCATCATGTTTGAGGGCATTGGGTCGAAACAAGAGCAATGTTCTCATGTCACTCATAACAACCCATTATCGAACGTTGCACATCGCGGGATGCCTTGAACGCCTTCGATTCCAGGGGCAAGTCGGGCTGTATGAGGTTACCGGGCCTTGCTGGCGCCCAGCCTTTCGGTTTCTGCCTCTGAAGGCAAAGTCCAGGGTTGGATGGGGGCCACTACCACATGGGATCCAGGAGGCACCTTGCGTGTGTGTTCTTGCAGTCAGTCGACCGCTTTGTCGATATTGGGAAAGGTCGGCTTTTTGGCAGGCTCAATGTCCGGTGCACCGTACCTGACGGACGACGCAGCACCGCCGCACGTGGCGGCCCGACCATCCGCAACGCCATGCAGCGGAGGAGCGTGCCCCGTGAGCTCGCACGGCGCAAACCCATCCCCTGGGCCGGAGAGCGAGCGGCTCCGGAACGTGGCTCCCGGAGGGTCTTTCACACGGTGACGGCGCGGGTACTCACTTACTTGCTCGAGGATGCGCCGAGTTCCTCCAGCATCCTCGCGGTGTGGTCGTTCTTCGGGTTCAGCTCGAGGGACTTCTTGTAGCGGGTGATGGCCTCGTCCTTCCGGCCCACCTCGAGGTAGGCCTCCCCGAGGCTGTCGTGCGTGTTGGCGTCCTCGGGGTAGAGCTCGACGTTGGCCTCGAACACCTTCACGGCGTCGGCGACCTTGCCTCCCCTGAGCAACGAGTAACCGATGTCGTTGAGGATGCCGGAGGACAGCGTCTCTTCTGGGGCCGTGCGCCGCCGCTCCTTCAACCAAGCGATGGCGGCGTCCGTACCCTCGAGGCGCACCAGCAGGTCCGCCGTCATGGAGGGGCTGTCGGGCTCGGCGGTGAAGCCCTTCCAGCCGTACTCGGTGGCCACGCTGGCGGTGAGTCGCTCGAAGATTCGCCAGCCATCATCCGAGTTGGTCATGATGGCCACGCCGCTGCCCGAGTCGGCAAACGCCATGAGGAAGCACTTGAAGCCCTCGTTGCCTCCTCCATGACTGAACCACTCCTTGCCCGGGTGGAGCTGGAAGCCGAGCCCGAAAGACTCGGACTGCCGGGTGAGCATCTGCTTCGCCATCGACTGGGACAGCACGCGCTGGGACTCGCCGTTCCATGCCTTGGAGACCTCGAGGGCGATGCGCGCGAGGTCGGTGGGCGTCGTCCACAGGCCCGCGGCCGCCAGCTCCGGGTAGGTGTGCCAGCGGCCCTCGACGCTCGCGCCTCCCGAGCGCGTGCCGGTGGCGGCGAGGGGTTGCAGCTTCTTGGGCAGTGGCTGCTCGTAGGTGCTGTGCTTCAGGCCCAGGGGGGCGAGGACACCCTCCCGCATGATTCGCGGAAACGGCTGGTGGAGCTGGTCCATCAGCAGCTGCTGGACGATGAGCGTGCCTCCACCGCTGTAGCGCGTCAGCGTGCCGGGCACGGTGTCGACGCGCACGGGAGCGGAGTTCGCGGGCTTCTCGCCGTCGAGAACCTGCCGGAGCGTGGGCACGGGCTCGTTGGCCGCGTAGCCCTTGAAGCCATGGACCGTCGTCCCCGCGCTGTGGGAGAGCAGCCGGCGCAGGGTAACCTTCTGTTCCTTCGTGTATTCGTTGTCGGGCACCTTCCACGAAACGAGCTGGTCGTTGATGTTCCCGTCGAGCGACCACCCGAGCTTCTCGGCGTGGTGCAGCACCGCCAGGGTCGTCACGGGCTTGCTGATGGAGGCAGCCTGGAAGAGGGTGTTGGGGGTGACGGGGTCAGTGCCGCCGGACTGCTTCACGCCATGGCCTCTGGCCCAGACGAGCGATCCCTTGTCGAACACAGCGATGCTCAGTCCGGGAATCTTGTACAGCGCCATCCACTCCTGGAGGGAGAGGCGGCGGGTCTGCTCGCCGGGAAGGGCCACGGGGGAGAGTCCTGCCTCCACGCGGGCGATGCGCGCGGCCTCGGAGGGGCGGGCGAGCCATTGGGTGGTGGGTTTTCGCGTGTCGGCGGCCGTGAGGAGCGAGACGGCGGCGAGGGCGCAGAGGGTCGCGGAGGCGAGACGGGTCAGGGAGGTATGGCGCATGGCGAGCTTCCAAGAGGAGGGCTCGCGTGGAGCCCTTGGGGCGGAGAGCCTACGTCAAGCCTGAGGATCAAGTCGTACCCGGTGCTGCCCGTCACGCTCGGCTCGCCGGATGTGTCGCGCAGCAGGGTTTCATCCGAGGGCATCGCTTCCGTTTCCGCCGCCGAGCACTGACGGCGGGCTGGGGAGGTGTCAGGGCACGGTGACGGTGCACCGTCCCTGGGCCCCCCGGGTGAGATCCTCCGCCAGGGAGAGCAGCAGGCCGCGCGTCAGCGCCGAGCGCTCCTCTTCCGTCTGCTCTCCCTGGGTGAGCCAGCGCGCCATGCGTCCCAGGCTCGCCGGTGTCACGACCTGGAGCCGCACCGAGACCTCCACCGACCACGGAGACTCGCCCGCGGGCTCCTCGGTGAGCGTCCACGCCACCCGCTCCAGCTCCAACACGCCCGGTCCCGCGGCCAGGGTGTGCCCATCCAACGCCCAGCGCTGCTCTCGCGCCGAGTACGCCAGCACCAGGGTCAGCCGCGCCGTCTCCACCCGCTCGGCGAACCACCACGGCCGGTGGCGCAGCAGCGTCAGCTCCACCTCCAACCGCCCCGCAAGTCCCAGCCGCATCAACCGCTCCAACTCGGGCGCCACCAGCCCGAGCGCCTCGGACCGGGCCACCACGCGCCGCCCGGCCCGCGTCGCCACGCAGTCCACCCGGGGGCCCTCCTCCGCCCCCGCGCTCGTGGCGAGCAGTCCCACCACCGCCAGCCCCACTCCGAAGAGCCCCTTGCCGACGGTGTTCTTTCTCGAGCCCCTCGTGTTCATCAGAAGGGCCGTGAGAAGAGCAGCCGCACGTCGGGAAGGGCCGTGGCCCGCGCGTCCGTGCGCCACGCCACCGCCAGATGCACCCAGTCCCCGAAGTACACCTGCGCGCCCACGCCCAGGCGGGCCTTCATCCAGCCCTCCTGCTTCCGGTACACACTCCCCACGTCCGCGAAGGCCCCCACGAAGCCGAACCGGTACTCGCCGCTCGCCAGCAGCGAGGCGTCTCCCCGGAACTCCTTGAAGTCATAGCCGCGCAGCGCGCTCCAGCCACCCAGCCCCTCCTGCTTCTGCCGGGGCAGGTTCTCTCCACCCGCGCCGCGCAGGCGCAGCCGCAGCCCCTCGCGGTGTCCGGTCATCACGTACAGCACGTTGTCACTCACCACCCGCCAGAAGTCGAACCGGGTGTCTCCCCCCAGCTCGGGCTTGCCCACCTCCACCGTCAGCACGTGGCGCGACGCCGAGCGCTCCGCCCAACCCCCCGCGTGCCCGAGCAGGGAGAGCTCCGGAGCCCGGAAGAGCGAGCCCACGTCGCGGACGCGATCCGCGTCACTCGCGTACTCCAAGCGGCCCACCACCGAGGCCATCCGGCCCTCGTCCACCGCGGAATTGACGACGGGCGTCACGTCACGCGGCCAGAGGAGGTGGAGGGAAGGAGCGAGGCTCCGCTGCGAGGAATACGTGTCCCGGCGGTACTCCGCGCCGAACAGCCAACGCCACCCCAGTCGCCAGGTGGCCAGGGCCGTGTAGCCCCGGCGCCGGAAGTACTCCGCGTCCGGACGGTTGAGGAGGACGGAGTAGAGGGACGAGTCGATCAGTCCGATGCGCCAGCGATCGGCGCTATCCGTGAAGTCGTGCACCTGGAGGCCGAGCTCCGCCAGCCCCAGCGCCGGCACCTCCAACTTCGCTCCCACCAGCCAGGACATCTCGCGCTGGCGCGCCGTCTGCTCCGGATCTCCGGGGACGCGCTGGTTGCCCCACCGCAGGGGCAACGCCAGGGCCGCCTCCAGGGTGGGATGGACCCGGTCCCGTGCGTCCCACAGCTTCAGCGAGCCCCACAGCGCGGGCGCCAGGCCCGTGACCGGGGTGTGCAGGAGCGCCGGCCTCAAGGAGAGCTCCTGGCCCCGCGGGTGCACTCGCACCAGCACGCGGTTGCTCCGACGCGCGAAGTTCGGGGCTCCGTCCCGCTTCCGCCGGGAGCGGGCCCCCGACGTCTTCACCCGCGAGGGCCGCGGCCCCTCCCCGGGGCGGTAGTGACGCGTGCCATCCGCCTGGCGCACCTCCACGAAGCGGACCGACGTCCGCGGAAAGGCCTTCACCTCCTCCAGGGACAGGAAGGGCAGTCGCTCCTCGAGCCGGACCTCGGCGCGTTTGAGATCGCTGCGCAGCAGGGGATCCCCGGGCTGGATGCCCAGCGCCTCGCGGACCCGCGCCGCCACGTCCTCGTCCACGCCCTCCACCTCCACCGCATCCACGAACCCCGTGTCCACGCGGAGCACCAACTGGCCGTCCGGCGAGAGCGTGGCGTCGAGGCTCGCGAGGACATCGCCCCGGTCCCGGAGCCGCTCCACCACCCGCTTCAATCCCGCCGACAATCCCCTCCACGCGAACCCCGGATGGAACTGGCCCTCCGAGGACGAAGCCCACAGCCGGCCAGACCCGAACCCGATGCGCACGTCGACCGGGTCGTCCTCGTCTTCGTCTTCGTCTTCGTCTTCGTCCTCGTCTTCATTCTCATCCTCGTCGTCCGGACCCTGGCGAGGCAGCTGGAAGAGTTCATCCTCCAGGTCCTCGAGTTCCCCCTCGTTCACCCCCTCGATGACGACGCTCGTGATGAAGGGCTGCTCCTCGAGGCTCACCACCAACACCGGGGCCGTACCCTGCGCGAGCCTCACCGTGGAATCCACCTTCGAGAACAGTCCCGTGTGCGCGAGTCGCTGGACCAGGGCGCCCGCCTGGACCAAGGACAACAAGCCCTGGGGGGGAACATGCGCCAGTTCGCGCACCTGGGCCTCCGTGAGGTGCCGCAGCCCCTGGAACTCCACGGCCGCCAGCGCGTGCTCCTCGCCGTGGATGCTCGAGCGCGGCGCGGCGAGCACCTTGGCGTCCTCCCCGTCCCCGGTAGGGGACGACCCGGCGGAGGGCGGGGCCTGGAGCGGTGGAAGGGGCACGGGGGGCGCGGAAGACTCGGCGTTGTCCTGGGCCAGGGCCCCCGAGGGAAGCAGCGTGAGGAGGAGGAGGCGGTACGCGGTTCGGGTCATGAGGACAGGACTGAGCAGGAGGCGTTCCAACGCGAGGGAGCGCGCAACCCCGCGAAACCATGGCTCCCGCCGCGCGACGAGGATGTGGATTCCACATCATCGATGTGCCCGGGCGGATGTGCGGATGACATCCCGACGTCCCGGGTCACGGCGTGGAGAGACCGAGCGCCTTGGCGCGGCGGTAGA
The DNA here is from genome assembly GCF_000335475.2 of Cystobacter fuscus DSM 2262. Lineage (NCBI taxonomy): Bacteria > Pseudomonadati > Myxococcota > Myxococcia > Myxococcales > Archangiaceae > Cystobacter > Cystobacter fuscus. Next base: position 170,111 of record NZ_ANAH02000005.1, read on the forward strand.
GGTTGCCCCGATCCATGCGCAGCAGGCGCGCGGCCGCGGCGATGCTGCCGCCCTCGTCCAGCGCGGCCTGGATGAGCGCGCGCTCGAAGTCGTCCACGTGCTCGCGGTAGCTCTTCTCGCCGGGCACCAACCGCCCGCGCCTGTCCGCCAGGGGCGTGGGGCCCGCGAGTTGCTCGGGCCGGAGCACGAGGGGGCCATCGCCCCGCAGCAGGTTCTGCCGCTCGATGAAGTTGCGCAGCTCGCGCACGTTGCCGGGCCAGGACCAGGCACGCAGGGCCTCCTCGGCGCCCGGGGCCAGCTCCAGGGGCGTGCGGGGCCCGGCGAGCTCCGCCGCGAAGGCCCGCGCCAACTGGAGGATGTCCTCGGGCCGCTCGCGCAGGGGCGGTAGGAGCAGCGGCAGCACGTTGAGCCGGAAGTAGAGGTCCTGCCGGAACCGCCCCTCGCGCACCGCCTGGGCCAGGTCCCGGTGCGTGGCGGCGAGGACGCGCACGTTCACCTCGATGGGGAGGCTGCCGCCCAGCCGCTCCACTTCCTTCGTCTCCAGCACGCGCAGCAGCTTGGCCTGGAGTTCCAGGGGCATGTCGCCCAACTCGTCCAGGAAGAGCGTGCCCCCGTGGGCCTGCTCGATGCGGCCGAGCCGGCGCGAGGTGGCGCCCGAGAACGCCCCGCGCTCGTGGCCGAACAGCTCGCTCTCCAACAGGGTGGAGGGGATGGCGGCGCAATTGACCGCGACGAGCCGGCCCTTGCGCCCCGAGGCCAGGTGGAGCGCCCGCGCCACGCGCTCCTTGCCCGTGCCCGTCTCGCCGGTGATGAGGATGGCGGTGTCGCTCGGGCCCACGCGGGCGATGAGCTGGCGCAGCGCCTCCATGGCCGGGCTGTCCCCCACGAGGTGGCCGGGCCGGGCCAGTTCCTCGCGCAGACGCTGCTGCTCCTCGCGCAGCTCGCCCAGGGCGAGCGCGTTGCGCAGCGCCGTGAGCAGCCGCTCGGGCGAGGGCGGCTTCTCCACGAAGTCGGTGGCGCCCAGCTTCAGGGCCTGGACGGCTTCCCCGGGAGACGCCTCGCCCGAGAGCACCACCACGGGCAGGGGCAGCGGCCGGGGCAGGCGCGCGAGCAGCTCCAGTCCCGTCTCCCCGGGCATGCGCAAATCCAGCAGCATCAACGCCGGCGGGGGGCCGGGGGCGTCCAGCAGGCGCGCGGCGTCGGCGGCCGAACGCGCCTCCACGGGCGAGAAGCCCTCGTCGGAGAGCAGGCCGCGCAGTCCCTTGAGGACGCCCGGATCGTCATCCACCAGGAGGATGCGCGGGCCGGGCACCGCGGGGCGTGGCATGGACGGAAGGGAAGGCACGGTGCCACTCTACTCCAGGGGCAGTTCCACCAGCGCGAGCGTGCCGCCCTCGGGCAGGGGCTCCAGACGCAGGGAGCCCCCGTGCTCGTGGGCGATCTTCTGGGCGATGGGCAACCCCAGGCCGCTGCCCTCGGGCTTGGTGCTGAAGAGGCCCCGGGTGAGGGCGTCCCCCTCGACCGCCCGGGCGATGCCCGCGCCCCCATCCCGGAGGAGCACCCGCAGGCGTGAGGGCTGGGTCTCGATGGACAACCGCACGGGCGCGGCCCCTGGGGAGGACGCCTCGAGGGCGTTCTTGAGGAGGTTGCCGAAGAGGCGGCGCAGCCCGTCGGGGTCGGCGGACAGGTGGGGCTCGGGGCCCGCGAGCAGCTCCACGGCGACGGGCGAGGTGGGCGCGTAGAGGGCGCACACCTCGGCGAGCAGGGGCCGCAGGGCGACGGGCTGGAAGCGCGGCGTGGGGAGGCGGGCGAAGTCGGAGAAGCTCCGGGTCATCCGCGAGAGCAGCTCCAGCTCCTCGTCCAGCAGCGCGACGGCCTCGGCGAGACGCGTGGCGTCGGGGGGCGCGTCCGCTCGCGACAGCCGGGCCAGGGCGAGCCGCATGGCGGTGAGGGGGTTGCGCAGCTCGTGGGCGAGCGCGCGCGCCACGTCCTGCCAGGCGGCGATCCGCTCGGAGGACTTGAGCCGCTCGCGCTGGGCGGCGAGTTCCTGACCCATGCGGTTGAACTGGACGAGGAGAAACTGGAGCTCATCGCGAGCCACGTCGGGAGCGGGCAACTGGCGCGAGAGGTCTCCTCGTGAATAGGCCCACATGCCCTGGGTGAGGATGGAGACGGGACGGGTGAGGGCTCGGCCGAGGAGCACGGCGGCCCCGGTGAGGGCGGCGGCCGAGACGAGCAGCAGGACTGCGAACAGCCGGGGCGTCCAGCGCACCAGGGAGCGCCGGGCCAGTTCCGCCTGGGCGAGGTTGAGCCGGGCCTCGTCGAGCGCGGCCTGGGACTGCTCGGCGGGCGTGGCTCCAGTGGAGAACGCCTCGAGCACCTGCTCCACGGGGGCCAGCGAGATGGACAGCAGCACCTCGAGCCCCTGCCACATGAGGACACCGAGTGCCACGAGCGGCACCAGGCCCGTGAGGAGCATGACGGTGAGCAGCTGGCGGCGGAAGCGGGCGGGAGGGGGCACCGGGTCCTGGACTTGAATCGCCATACGGCCGTGTAGCTGGCTTGGGCGGGGTGCGTCCACACCACGGGCGGGGCGAGCCGGGGCTCAGTGCACCGAGCCCCGTGCCGGGTGACGACACGCGCCCTACCGCCCCCGGATGATTGCGAAGGTCTCTCGAATATCCTCGATGTATGCTCCCGGATTCTCCCAGGGGCCGAAGTGACCGCCACGCTCGTGGACCTTGATGTTCACCGGGTTGAACCAGTTGCTGGTGGGACCCGAACGGAACATCTCGACGCGGTTCTCCTTCGTCGCTCCGGGAGGGTAACTCTCACTCAGCAGGAACGTGAAGCCCGCGGGCGTCTCGATCTGAGGTCGGCGATCGTGCGATGGCTTCCATTTATAGAGATTGGCATTCTTGTACGCCCGGATCGATGACCCAATCGTCTGCGTCACCCAGTAAATCGTCGCGTGGGTGAGCACCTCATCCTTCGAAAAGCGATCCTCGAGTTCGACGTGATGGTCAGTCCAGCTGTGCCACCGCTTGAGAAGCCAGGCGAGCAGGCCCGCCGGAGAATCATTGAGGCCGTGCGTGATGGTCTGGCCGTCGAGCATGTGCACGGCGACGTGCGAAACGAGAGTGTCCTGGAATCGGAGAATGGCTTGCCGAAGCGGCTCGGGCGTGCCCGAGGGGATCCTCTGCCCCCCAGTGAGATCCCAAGGCCGCTCGTCGTCCATGAAATAGGCCGGGATCAGATCGTGGCCAAGGTGAATCCCAAAGAGTGACGATGCGTATTTGTGGCCAAGCTGACTCGAAATCAGCGCGCCATAGTCGCCGCCGCTTGCCGCATATCTCTCGTAGCCGAGGTACCTGGTCATGAGCGTGTGGAAGAGGTCCGCCATCTTCCAGTGGTTGAGATCGCCACGACCTACCGGTGCCGAGAAGCCAAAGCCAGGCAGCGATGGAACAATGACGTCGAAGGAATGGCGGGGATCTCCACCGAACGATGCTGGATCGGACAGCGGCCTGATGACATCCCGCCACATCCAGAACGTCCATGGCCAGCCGTGCAGGAGCAGGATCGGCGTCGGCGACGGCCCTCGCCCCTTCTCGTAGATGAAGTGCACCGGCGTTCCGTCAATCTCGACGCGATACTGATTGAAACCGTTCATCGCCGCCTCGGCCGTGCGCCAGTCGAAGCGATCGCGCCAATGCTCGATGAAGGGTTTCAGATAGGCCGTGCTGAGACCATACTTCATGTCGTCATTATCGAGATCGGGTGCGAATCTCGTATTCGAAAGACGCTGCCGCAAGTCGGACAAAACTTCGTCACCAACATCGATCCGGAAGCGAAAGTCTTCTAGCGAACGCATAACCATTCTCCGAATTTGGGTTCCGTCGGTCTCACCCGGCACGCTCAGAGCGTCAAACCGCCATCGAGCGTCAGGCTGGCACCGGTCATGTAGCCAGCCTCGTCACGGGCGATGTATGCGATCAGCCCAGCGATCTCGTCCCGGTGCGCGACGCGCTTGAGCGGACTCATTTTCGACAGCATCTCGATGGCGCCCGCGTTCATGTCGGTGTCGGTCGGTCCCGGCTGGACGTTGTTGACGGTAATGCCGCGCGGGGCGAGGTCGAGGGCGATGCCCTTCACCATCGCCGCGACCGCCGCCTTGGTCAGTTGATAGACGCTCGAGCCGGGGCTGCCAGTGCGGATCGCCACGTTGCTGCCGATGGTGATCACGCGACCGCCATCCTTCAAATGGGGGACGGTCGCTTGGATCGCGAGATAGACGCCACGCACGTTCACGTTGAGCATCAGGTCCAGCTCCTCGAGCGCGACCGCGTCGATCGTCGCCATGCGGAAGATGCCGGCATTGACGACAACGACGTCGATTCGACCATACCGCTCGACGGCCTTCACCACTGCCGCACGGAGCTGGCTCGCGTCAGCGCTGTCCGCCTTGATCGCCAGGGCGTCGCCGCCCTCAGCGGTGATCGCGCTCACCAGTTCGTTCGCCTTGTCCTCACGCGACACGTAGGTAAACGCCACCGCATGGCCGTCCTTCGCGAGTCGCGAGACGGTCGCAGCACCGATTCCACGCGAGCCCCCGAAGACCAGCGCAACCTTGCCCGAAGCATCACTCATCGCCATTCTCCTTTATTGACAGATCAGTCCATAACTGGCCAGCCGCGATTCGGCACCTCATTGGCCAGGCCATGTCTCTACTTCGCCCGGAGGCGATCCACTGTGAAACGTGCCAGGCCGTGGAGGTCATCGGCCCCAGCCCCACCTCGGGCCGCCACCTGCAGGCCCGTCATCGTCATCTGGATGAAGGAGGCCGCCTCCGCGGGCTCCAGGCTACCGTCTATTTCACCCTTCGCCTGGCCTTCGCGTATCCGTTGCACCAGACGCGCGTGCAACACGGGGGCGATCTTTTCCCGCATTTCGATGAGCTCGGGGTCCGTCGTCCCGAACTCGCCCACCGACCCGACGCCCATGCAACCGAGGCTGCGCCGCGCGTCGTCCTCCGGCACCAGCCCGATCAGAAGGTCCAGGATGCCGTCAAGTGGCGACGTCGGGGACGTCAACCGCGCGAGATGCCCGCTCGTCGTGTTGCGCTGATAGGCGCGCAGCGCCTCGAGGTAGAGCTGACGCTTGTCACCGAAGGCGTTGTAGAGGCTCTGTCGACCGATCCCCATCGCGTTCAGCAGATCGTCGGTCGAGGTCGCCGCGAAGCCCTTCGACCAGAATACGTCGATGGCCTTCTCCAAGGCGACGTCCCTATCGAATTCCCGTGGCCTGACCATGACCGTGATATAAGGGTTATGGACTGACCTGTCAACAACCCATTTCTCGGCCTCCCAGCTCCAGCATCTGCTTGACGAGGTGAAGCAGGACACTTTGGGAGCGAGACCATGAAGGCATGACACAACACGAAGTTCTCTTTCCTCCGCAGCTTCGGCGCCCTGCTCGCCTTGTCCCTGGCGACGGCCTGCCAACTCGGACCCGAGCCCGCGCAGCTCTCGCTGAAAATGGAGCGCAGGAGGGAGAGCAGCCCTTCATCGAGTCGCCCGTCGAATACGGCGTGACGCCGGCGTGAGCCTGCCCCGTTTCGTTGGCTTTCTGGTGCACCGTACTGGGCGGACGACGCAGCACCGCCGCGCGTGGCTGTCCGACGACCGCTGCCAACGTCAGGAGGGCGTGTCTCCCCGCTCGCATCCCACCCGTCAACCACTCAGGGGGTAGCGCGCGCCCGGCCCGCCTTCACCGTCTCCCGGCCGATGGAACAGGCGGGCCGCAGCAGGCACCGGGCACAGTTCTCCCGCACGGGCCTGGTGGGACACACCCCGCTCATGCCGTAGTGACACAGGGCGAAGTCGAAGCGCACAGGGTCCTCGGCGTCGAGCACGCGCAGCGAGGCCGTCACCTCCTCGGCGGTGCGCCAGCTCAGGTCATTGCGGCGGGTGAGCCCCAGGTGCTTGGAGATGCGGCCGATGTGCGTATCCAGGGGAATGAGCAGCGCCGAGGGCCGCACCCGCTTCCAGATGCCCAGGTCCACCCCATCCGGCCCGCGCACCATCCAGCGCAGGTAGAGGTTGAGCCGCTTGGCCGCGCCCGCCCCGAGCGGCGAGGGCAACAGGTGCTGCAAGCCACGCTCGGGGCCCAGGGCCCGGCGCAGGGGCTCCATGGGCACGTCCCGCAGGGCCGTGGTGAACGCGTCCAGCGCGCCATGCCAGGAGCCGCGGGTCTCCAGACCCTGGACGAACAGGGCCTCCAGGCTCCCGTGCTCCCGCAGGGCCCGGCCCATCCCCAACAGGAGCACCGCCACGTCCGTGCCCACGTTGAAGCGGTAGACGAAGCCGCCGAGCAGCTCGCGTGCCCCCGCCACGTCCAGTTCACGCACGAAGGCCGCCGGAGAGCGCCCCATGCGCTGGAGCAGGGCGTCCACCTTGGGCCGGAACAGGTCCGCGCGCCCGTAGGCCAGGGCCGCCGCCAGCAGTCCGGCCACCTCGATGTCCCGTGGGTTCTCGTAGCGGCGCGGAAACTCCAGCGGATCGAACGCGATGCGCGCCCGGCTGTCCGTGGAGGCCATGAAGGACGTCAGGCACGGCAGCAGACGCCGCGCGTCACTGGGGCTCAGGCCGGTGGAGGGGGAGGAGCGCGGGGGCATGGACGACCCTGTCAGCGAGTCAGCTCGCGCACCGCGTGACCCAGCTCGGGGAGGATGAGCTTGTGCATCCCCAGCCGCACCGCCTGGGGCGAGCCCGGGAGCGCGAAGAGGATCATCCCCTGGTACGTGCCCGCCGTGGCGCGCGACATCATCGCCGGGCTGCCGATCTCCTGGTACGACAGCATCCGGAACAGCTCGCCGAAGCCCGGCAGCGTCTTCTCGAACAACGCCTGCAGCGTCTCCACCGTGCTGTCGCGGCGTCCAATCCCCGTGCCCCCCGTGAAGAGCACAACCCGCGCGCCCGCCTCGCGGGCCTCGGCCACCGTGGCGCGGATCGCCTCGGGCTCGTCCGGGATGACCTTGTAGCCACTCACCGTGTGGCCCTCGGCCTCCAGCACCTCGCGCAGCACCCGGCCGCTCTCGTCCCGCGCCGCGTTCCGGCTGTCCGAGCACGTCACCACGAACGCACTCACGTGCACTGGCGCGTGCGCCTTGTGCTCCCGTGCCGCTTTCGACTCGTGCCCGGAGTCATGGGCGTGCTCGTGCCCGTGCCCATGCTCATGCCCGTGGTGGTCATGGTGATGGTCATGACCATGCTCATGACCATGGTGGTGATGCTTGGGGTCGTGCTCGTGTCCCTCGTGTGCCATCTGTTCTCCTAGAGATCCTTCTCGGACAGCTCGATGAGCAGCTCACCGTTCTCGACCGCGATCGACATGGTGGGCTGGTCGTCGCACACGCCCGGCGAGGTCTCGTTCTTGCCCGTGTCCATGTCGAAGCCCACCTCGTGGCAGGGACAGATGACCCTGTTGCCCTCGATGCGTCCGCCGGACAACAGGCAGCCGGCATGGTTGCACCAGTCGTCCAGCCCCTTGTAGCGCCCGTCGATGCGGGCCACGCACAGGTTGCGCTTGCCCACCTCGTAGCCCCGCATCTCCTGTTCGGCGAAATCCGCCGGTCCGAGCTTGATCTTCATCGGCTCCATTCCTCGTGACTTCCTGGAAACAGCATCGGAGGTTCTTTACCCTGGTTCGGCGCGGACGCGGGAGGGTCTTGCGTGAGTCCCCGAGGAGCAGGGAGCGGAGCAAGCCCCTCGGGAACCCGGAGTCCCGCTCCCCTCCCCCACCGTCCTCGCGTTTAAGCTCGCCTGCACCCTCGTTCCATGGGCATTACCTTTTCCCCGTGAAGCCGCCCGATAAAGCCACCGTCATCCAGGTCCTCCGGGACATCTCGCTCCTCCTCCAGATGAAGGGGGAGAACCCCTTTCGCAGCCGCGCCTATGACAGCGCCGCCGATCGCCTCGCGGGCCTCTCCGAGGACCTGGGCGCCCTGCTGCGCGACGGCCGGCTCCAGGAGCTGCCGGGAATCGGCCAGGCCATCGCCGACAAGGTGTCCGAGCTGCTGACCACGGGCCGGCTCGCCTCCTACGAGGCGCTGCGCGCCGAGCTGCCCGCGGGAGTGCTGGAGCTCGTGCGGGTGCCGGAGTTGGGGCCGAAGAAGGCGGTGCTCCTCGCCCGGCAGCTCGGAGTGGACAGCGTGGACGCGCTGGAGAAGGCCTGCCGCGAGGGCCGTGTGCGCCAGGTGGCTGGCTTCGGGGAGAAGAGCGAGGCCAACCTGCTCGCGGGCATCGAGCTGTACCGGCGCTCCAACAACCCCCGGCGCCTGCTGGGCGAGGTGCTGCCCGTGGCCGAGCGCCTGCTCGCCTCCGTGCAGACCCTGCCGGGCGTCATCCGCGCGAGCGTCGGGGGCAGCCTGCGCCGGCGGGCGGAGACCGTGGGGGACGTGGACCTCATCGCCTCGGCGGCCGGGGCCAGCGCCGTGTTCGACGCCTTCTGCGCCGCGCCCGAGGTGGCGCACGTCATCGGCCGGGGCGAGAGCAAGTGCTCGGTGCGGCTGCACGAGAAGGATCTCCAGGTGGACCTGCGCGTCCTGCCCGACGAGGACTTCGCCACCGCCCTGCACCACTTCACCGGCTCGCGCGCCCACCACGTGCGCCTGCGGGGGCTGGCCCAGGAGCGGGGGCTGAAGATCTCCGAGTGGGGGGTACACCGCGCCGATGGCACCAAGCTGCACGTGCCCGACGAGGCCGCGCTCTACCGGTTGCTCGACATGCAGTACATCCCCCCCGAGTTGCGCGAGGACACGGGGGAGATCGAGGCGGCGCTCGCGGGGAAGCTGCCCGAGGACCTGGTCACCTGGGAGGATCTCCAGGGCGCGGTGCATGCCCACAGCACCTGGTCGGACGGGAAGAACTCCCTGGAGGAGATGGCGCGCGCGGCCCAGGCCCTGGGGCTCAAGTTCCTCACGGTGACCGAGCACAGCCAGGCGTCCATCTACGCCGGAGGGCTCAAGGAGGATGACCTGCGCCGGCAGTGGGAGGAGATCGACCGCGTCAACGACTCCGTGAAGGGCGTGCGGCTGCTCAAGGGCATCGAGGTGGACATCCTGGAGAGCGGCGCGCTCGACTACACCGACGCCGTGCTCGAGCAGCTGGAGGTGGTCATCGGCTCCGTCCACGTGCGCCACGGCATGGACGAGGATCAGATGACGCGCCGGTTGCTCAAGGCGTTCGACAACCCGCACCTGCACATCCTCGGACACCCCACCGGGCGGATGCTCCCGAGCCGCGAGCCCTACCCCCTGCGCATGGAGGAGGTGCTCGACAAGGCGGCCGAGCGGGGCGTGGTGGTGGAGGTCAACGGCAAGCCGGAGCGGCTGGACCTGAAGACCGAGCACGTGCGGATGGCGCTCGAGCGCGGGGTGAAGCTGGTGGTGAGCTGTGACGCGCACCGGGCGGTGGACCTGGGCAATCTGGCCTTCTCCCTGGGCACCGCGCGCCGGGGGTGGGCCCGCCGGGGTGATGTCCTCAACACCCTGTCCGCCGAGCAGTTCATCGCCACTCTGCGCAAGCAGCGCGCCGCGTGATGGGGTGCTAGGCTCCCGGGCGTCGTGACGCGCCTCCTGCCCCTCGTCCTCGCCCTCGTCTCCGCCGGTGCCCTCGCCGCGGAGAAGCCGACCCGTGCCGATCTCCAGAAGACCCTGGCGCTCTATGAGCGCTCGGTGGTGAAGGTGCGGGGCGGGCGCGGCGCGGGACCGGGCATCATCGTGGGCGCCGAGGGCCAGGTGCTCACCTCCGTGCGCCACGTCGACCTGGAGGCCGCGCGGGTGGAGTTCGCGGGCCAGAGCCTGCCGGCCACGGTGGTGCTCGCCAACGCGATGCTCAAGGTGGCCGTCGTCGCCGCGCCCACGGGCAACTACCCCGCCGTGCCCGTGCAGGTGTCCGCCGCGAGCCCCGCGGGCCAGTGGCTCATCGGCGTGGTGCCGGGCAAGGGCCGCAGGCAGGACACCCCCACCGCGGGACTGGCGCGCGAGGCCCCCGAGCCCTTCATCGACGTGGACGTCGCGCTGCCTCCGGGCAGCCCCCTCTTCGACACCCGGGGCCGGCTGGTGGCGGTGTCCGTGCAGCGCAAGGGGCGCGGCTGCCGGGCGCTGCCCCTGGACGCCGTCAAGCAGCAGCTCGTCACCCGGGTGGCCACGCCGTGAGTGCCTCCGTGACGGCTGCCTGGCGGCCCACCGCCGTCCAGGAGGTGCTCGGCCTGTGGGGCCTGGGCTTCCTGGGCATCATCGTCTCCTTCCTGCTGTTCGGCGGCACGGGCGTGCCCAAGCTGGTGGCCACGGTGGGCTTTCTCTACCTGCCGCTCATCCCCATGCGCTGGCGCGGCGAGGACTACCGCGACTACGGGCTGTCCACGCGCACCTGGCGCCAGGACGTGCGCCTCTTCCTGGGAATGAGCCTGGTGGTGTTCCCGCTCTTCTTCGGGCTCTTCGCGCTGTGGACGGAGGTGCTCCCGCTGCTCCCCACGGAGCTCGCGCGGCTGCTCGCGCCCTTCCGGGGCCCGGCGCACTTCACTCCCCGGCTGCCCCCACGCTTCGGGGAGTGGGTGGTGGATCAGCTCTTCGTCGTGGCCCTGCCCGAGGAGTTCTTCTACCGGGGCTACATGCAGGCGCGCCTGCGTGATGCCTGGCCCCAGGGGCGGCGCGTGTTCGGCGTCCGGCTGGGGCCCGCCTTCTGGCTCACCGCGCTGCTCTTCGCGCTCGGGCACCTGGCCATCTTCCAGGTGTGGCGCCTGTCCGTCTTCTTCCCCGCCCTGCTCTTCGGGTGGATGCGCGAGCGCACCGGCAGTGTCGTGGGCGCGGCCCTCTTCCACGCCGCCGCCAACCTCTTCGTGCGCTGCCTCGAAGTGTCCTTCTTCGGCGGGTAACAGACCCTCCAACCCCTTGAAACCACTGGGTTTTAACCAGAATGAACGTTTGACACGCCCGTTTCAAAGTGTCTAACATCCGGGCGTTTTTCCGAGCGTGGGGGCACCAACGGCCCACCAGGCGACAGCGGAGACGGAATGTCGGAAGAGATCGCGATCGGCATCGACCTGGGCACCTCGACCTCGTGTGTGTCCGTGGTCCGGGACGGTCAGCCGTTCGTCATTCCCAACGAGTGGGGTGAGACGACACACGCCTCCTGCGTGTCCTTCCTCGAGGATGGCTCGGTGCTGGTGGGCAACGCGGCCAAGCGCAACATCATCACCAACGCCGAGTCGACGGTGTACTCGGCCAAGCGCCTCATCGGGCGCTACTTCTTCTCCGACGAGGTGAAGAAGGCGCAGGCGGTGATGCCGTACCAGATCGTCGAGGGAGAGAACAACACGGTGCGCATCGCCGTGCGGGGCGAGACCTACTCGCTGCCGGAGATCTCCGCGCTGGTGCTCAAGGAGATGAAGGCCATCGCCGAGGGCTACCTGGGCGCGCCGGTGACCAAGGCGGTGGTCACCGTGCCGGCCTACTTCAACGACAACCAGCGACAGGCGACCAAGGACGCGGGGCGCATCGCCGGGCTGGAGGTGCTGCGCATCCTCAACGAGCCCACCGCGGCGGCGCTCGCCTACGGCTTCGGCCGGGACGTGAACCAGCGCGTGGTGGTGTACGACCTGGGCGGAGGCACCTTCGACGTCTCCATCCTGGAGATCGGCAAGGATGTCTTCGAGGTGCTGTCCACCGCGGGTGACACGTACCTGGGCGGCGACGACTTCGACGACCGCATCATGACGTGGCTGGCGGACGACTTCCTCAAGCGCACGCGCTTGGACTTGCGGCAGAACAAGTACTGCCTGCAGATGCTCAAGGACGCGGCCGAGCGGGCGAAGATCGACGTGGGCGGCCAGGGCGTGGCGGACGTGCGGTGCGAGGGCATCTGCCAGGACTCCCAGGGCAAGGTGTTGGACCTGACGGCCCGGCTCACCCAGGATCAGTTCAACCGGATGGTGATGGACCTGGTGCAGCGCACCTTCAAGGTGTGTGACGAGGCGCTGCAATCCGCGCGCATGACGGCGGCGGACATCGACGCGGTCATCCTCGTGGGTGGCCCCACGCGCCTGCCCATCATCCGCAACTCGGTGCGCCACTACTTCCAGAAGGAGCCCAAGGAAGGCATCAACCCGGACCAGGTGGTGGCCATGGGCGCGGCGCTCCAGGCCAACGCGCTGCTGGACACCGCCACCGAGACCTTCCTCGTGGACGTGACGCCGCTGTCGCTGCGCATCGGCACGGTGGGCGGCTACACCGAGAAGATCATCGAGAAGAACACGCCGGTGCCCATCGACCGCTCGAAGACGTTCACCACCAGCCGTGACGGCCAGGAGAAGGTGAAGATCCGCGTCTACCAGGGCGAGAGCAACCGCGCCGACGAGTGCGAGATGCTCGGAGAGTTCGAGTTCTCGGGCTTTCGCGTGGGCTACCGGGGCGAGGTGAAGATCGACGTGACGTTCGAGATCAACACCGACGGCATGGTGAACGTCTCCGCGGCGGATCAGGAGACGGGACAGAAGACGTCCACCACGCTCACCATGTCCTCGGGCCTGTCGGAGGCGGACATCCAGCGCTCCATCCAGGCCAACCAGCAACTCCAACTCGCGGGCCATGGAGGGGCGGACCTGCCCGCCGTGGCCGCTCCCCGCCGAGGCAGATAGAGCCGCGCGATGTCACAGCCCCCACACAACGGCACGGGCAAGCCTCCCCCTCCTCCTCCGCCCGACATCCCCTCGGAGCCAGGCCAGCGCCCCACGGTCAAGGTGTCGACCGTGTCGCTCGGGCCTCGTCCGGCTTCTCCCCCGTCCGGAGCACGGCCTTCCTCGGCTGGGCTCCCCGTGGCGCCCTCCTCCGGGACGCCCTCGGGCACGCGGCCCACTGTCGGAGTGCCTCCGAACGATCCCTCCTTTCGGCCCACCGCCCGGGTGCCGACCCTCTCCGCCGCCCCGGCGAGCCCTCCTCCCGCGCCCGCCGGGAGCGTGCCCGCCGCCCCGCGTCCTGGCTCCACCCCGCTGTCCAGCGCCGCCATCCCGGCCGTGCCCATCACCCGCCGCCCCGGCGGCACCCCGCTGTCCAGTGCCGCCGTCCCGGTCGTGCCCGCTTCCCCGCGTCCCGGCGGCACCCCACTGTCCAGCGCCGCCATCCCGGTCGTGCCCGCCTCTCCGCGTCCCGGCGGCACCCCGCTGTCCACCGCCGCCGTCCCGGTCGTGCCCCCGCCCTCCCCCGGCTCCGGGCGGCCCGTCTCGGCCGTGGGAATGGTTCGGCCCCCGCCGCCGCCTCCCGGCGCGCTCCAGCCGCCTCCTCCGCCCGCGATGCCCTCCATCGCGCCGCTCGTGCCTTCCGTGGCGCCCGTGGTGCCCGCCGTCGCGCCCCCGCCCGCCGCGTCCAACCCCATGGCCGAGCTCGCGGAGCGCTGTGCCCGGCTCGACCAGATGGACTACTTCGAGATCCTCCGGGTGGAGCGCACCGCGTCCCCCTCGGACATCAAGAAGGCCTTCTACCGGGAGAGCCGCGCCTACCACCCGGACCGCTTCTTCCAGCTCCCGGACAAGGAAGTGAAGGAGCGCGTCAACGAGCTCTACAAGCGCGTCACCGAGGCCTACTACGTGCTGCGCGACGACGCGAAGCGCCGGCAGTACACGGCGGACGTCTCGGGGCCCGAGCGCGCCCACAAGCTGCGCTTCACCGAGTCCTCCGAGTCCGAGACGCGCGCCGCCTCCAAGCGGCAGGTGGAGGAGCAGATCGGCTCCAATCCCAAGGGCCGCCAGTTCTACCAGACGGGCGCGGCCGACGCCGACGCGGGGCGCTGGGCCTCGGCCGAGCGCAACCTGAAGATGGCCCTCACCTATGAGCCCGCGAACACTCGCTACAAGGAGAAGCTCGCCGAGGTGCAGAAGGTGCTACTAGAGGAGTCACGCAAGCAGGGGGGCGACAGCTTCAAGATCCGCTGACGAGCCCCCGTCAGGCCGAGGAGCTTCCCCGTGACCATCGATCTCATCCTCCTGGGGCTCGTGCTGCTGTTCGCCGTGGCGGGCGCCATCACCGGCGGGGCCCGGCAGATCGCCGGCCTGGTGGCGGTCGCGGTGGCGTGGTTCGTCTCGCGCAAGCTCGGCCCGTACGTGGGTCCGCGGATGGCCGAGGCGCTCGGCGGCGCCCCGCTGCTCTTCGGCACGCTCGCCGGCTCCCTGCTGCTCTTCATCGTCGTGCTGGTGGCGGTGCGCTACGCGCTGACCACCCTGCTGCGGCGGATGATGGGCGCGAGGAATCCGGAGCAGCGCAGCGCGGACAACGTCGTGGGCTTCGTGCTCGGCGGCCTCAAGGTGGTGCTCATCGCCTACGTGATGATCAGCGCGCTCGTCTTCGTGGACAAGTACGTGGTGGTGGCCGGGCGCAACCTCGGCGTGTCCCCCAAGGGCTCCGTGTCCTTCGACCTGGCGCGGCGCTACAACCTCTTCGAGATGACGCAGTTCGCCGCCGTGCGGGACCTGGTCGTCGTGGCCCAGGTGGCCACCGATCCCGAGCGGGCCCGCCGCCTGGCGGACGATCCCGCCTACAAGGCCCTGAAGAAGGACTCCCGCTTCCAGAAGGCCATGGCGAACAAGAACCTGCGCGCCGCCCTCGAGCGGGGAGATACCCAGGAAGTCCTGCGCAACAACCTCGCCCTCCAGTTGCTGCAGGACCCCCAGTTCGTGGCCCGGCTGGGCGCCGCGGCGAGGGCCAGTCAGCGCGACTGACCCCCCGCGCCCCTCTCCCTCTCGCGTCAGGCCCCGAGCCCCACCCCAGCCTCCAGTCCCTCCAGGCGGGCGCGCACGAAGGCCCTGTCCACGGTGACCCGGCGGTGACGGCGCTCGGGCGCCTCGAACATCACGTCCGCCATCACGTGCTCGAGGATGGAGCGCAGGCCACGCGCGCCCAGCCCCTTGTCCACGGAGAAGCGCACCACCTCGCGCAGCGCCTCCTCGTTCAAGTCCAGCTCGATGCCGTCCAGGCCCAGCAGCTCGCCATACTCGCGCACGATGGAGTCCGGCGGCTCGGTGAGCACGCGCAACAGCTCCGGCTCGCCCAGCAGATCCAACTGCACCACCACCGGTAGACGCCCAAGGAACTCCGAGAGCATCCCGAAATCCACGAGCTGCTTGGTGGTGATGCGCCGGCGCAGCTTCTTCACGTCCGGGGCGCCGAAGCCCAGGGGCCGCGACTCGCCCTGGCTGCCGTACTCCTGCAGGTCGGAGAACGTCCCCGCGCAGATGAACAGGATGTCCCGGGTGTCGATGGGCACCATGTCACCCCGGTTGAACGATTGGGTGACATTCATGGGGACGAAGACCTCGCGCCCCTCCAGCAGCTTGAGCAGTGCCTGCTGCACGCCCTCGCCACCGATGTCCCGGCTGCCCGCCCCGTTGCGCGCGCCCTGCGAGCGCCGGGCGATCTTGTCCACCTCGTCGATGAAGATGATGCCCCGCTGGGTGTCCTCCACCGAGTGGTTGCTCTTGAAGAGCAGGTCCGCCACCATCACCTCCACGTCCTTGCCGTAGTAGCCGGCCTCCGTGTACTCGGTGGCGTCCACGGTGGTGAAGGGGACGGAGAGGATGTCCGCCAGGTTGCGGGCGATGTGCGTCTTGCCGCTGCCCGTGGGCCCGATGAGCAGGATGTTGGACTTCTTGATGAGCGAGCCCCGCCTCATCCGCCGCGCCTGGATGCGCTTGAGGTGGTTGTGGGCGGCGATGGCCACGGCGCGCTTGGCTGCTTCCTGGCCGATGACGTAGCGATCCAACCGCTCGTAGATCTCTCTCGGCGTCAGTATCGGTGAGTCCCTGCGTGCGGACGACTCCATGTCTCCTCCCCTCGGCGCCAGACCGGCTGACGGACGTGTTCCCTACAGGAGAGTAGGAATCCACCAGTCAACGGCCCATCCGCCCCGGAGCAGGCGGGCATTGGAGGGTGCTTGGCCGCTTGCCCCGCAGGCGGGGGTTGAACCCCGAGGGGATTCTCGATACTTCCCGCGCCATCCACTGTTGGTGGAACTCAACCCCAGACCGGGAGATCAGGAACGCCGATGCCGCCCATCACTCCTCAGCACCGTTGGACCCTCGCCGATGCCCAGGACACCTACGGCATCCGCAACTGGGGCTCGCCCTACTTCGGCGTCAACGACAAGGGTCATGTGTGCGTCCATCCCGACGGGCCCTCCGCCCCGAACATGGACCTGAAGGAGCTGGTGGACGAGGTGCGGCGCCGGGGTATCGGCCTGCCCCTGCTCCTGCGCTTCACGGACGTGCTGCGCCACCGCGTGGTGCACCTCAACCAGGCGTTCCGCAAGGCCATCGCCGAGCACAACTACAAGGGCGTGTACCAGGGGGTGTACCCCATCAAGGTGAACCAGCACCGCTACGTCGCCGAGACGATCGTCGAGACGGGCAAGCAGTTCGGCTACGGCCTGGAGGCCGGCAGCAAGCCGGAGCTGCTCGCGGTGATGGCGCTCTTGGATCGCGAGGACGCGCTCGTCATCTGCAACGGCTACAAGGACGAGGAGTACGTGGAGACGGCGCTGCGCTTCTCGCGCCTGGGCCGCAAGGTGATTTTGGTGGTGGAGAAGCCCTCGGAGCTGCCCCTCATCGCCGAGGTGGCGCGCAAGACGGGCATCGCCCCGCGCATCGGCATGCGCGTGAAGCTGTCCAGCCGCGGCGCGGGCCGCTGGGAGGCCTCGGGCGGAGACCGCTCCAAGTTCGGCCTGTCCTCCTCGGAGCTGATGGGCGCCCTGGGCTTCCTCAAGGAGTCCGGGCTGCTGCCCTGTTTCGAGCTGTTGCACTTCCACCTGGGCAGTCAGATTTCCAACATCCGCAACGTGAAGAACGCGCTGCGCGAGGTGGGCCGCTTCTTCGTGGAGGTGGCCCGGCTGGGCGCCCCGCTCAAGTACCTGGACGTGGGCGGCGGCCTGGGCGTGGACTACGACGGCTCGCAGACGAACTTCACCTCCTCCATGAACTACACGACGGAGGAGTACGCCAACGACGTGGTGTTCTCGGTGATGGAGGCCTGTGACGCCGCGGGGGTGCAGCACCCCATCCTGGTGTCCGAGTCGGGCCGCGCCGTGGTGGCGCACCACGCGGTGCTCATCGTGGACGTGCTGGGAACGAGCGAGTTCGATCCCGTGCAGGTGCCGGACAAGGTGGACGACAAGGCGCCCAGCGTCGTGCGCAACCTCCTGTCCACCTTTCGCGAGGTGACGAACAAGAACCTGCTGGAGGCCTACCACGACGCCCAGGAGTACAAGGAGGAGAGCCTCACCCTCTTCTCGCTCGGCCACCTGTCGCTGGAGCAGCGGGTGATGGCGGAGAACATCTTCTGGGCGCTGTGCCACAAGATCATGCGCATCGCGCGCGAGTCGGGGGACATCCCCGAGGAGCTCGAGGCGCTGGAGAAGCAGCTGTCGGACACCTACTTCTGCAACTTCTCGGTGTTCCAGTCGCTGCCGGACTCGTGGGCGATTGATCAGCTCTTCCCCATCATGCCCATCCACCGGCTCAACGAGCGGCCCACGCGCCAGGCGGTGCTGGCGGACATCACCTGCGACTCGGACGGGAAGATCGACCACTTCATCGACAAGCGCGAGGTGAAGGACGCGCTGGAGCTGCACCCGCTCAACAACGATGACTACTACCTGGGCATCTTCCTGGTGGGCGCCTACCAGGAGATCCTCGGCGACCTGCACAACCTCTTCGGTGACACGCACGCGGTGCAGGTGTCGCTGGCGCCCAACGGCGGCTACCTGATCGATCACGTGGTGGAGGGCGACACGGTGACCGAGGTGCTCAACTACGTGAGCTACAACAAGGACGACCTGGTGGCGAAGCTGCGCAAGTCCACCGAGGTGGCGCTGCGCAACGGCCGGCTGACCCTGGACGAGTCGCGCCAGCTGCTGCGCATGTACGAGGAGGGCCTGTCCGGCTACACGTACCTGGAGCGCGAGGTGGACGCCTCGTTCGTGGCGAACCCCGGGCAGCTGCGCCTGGTGGTGCAGGACGGCAAGTCGCCCGTTCCGCCCACCGGCACGGGCACCTGAGCCAGGGGCGGTTGCTCCGCCCCGCTCTTCCACCGCGTCCTCTCACTCCGGGGGGCGCGGTTTTTCTTTTCCCAGCCGCCGGGCGAGAGAGCCCTCCTCCAGGCCGTGGCCCACCGCGGTACGGGGACCGGTCACGACGGGCCCTTGCCTCCTCGACGCTCCCCCCCCTGCTGCCTTCACTCCGGGGTTGGCAATGTTCCTCCAAACACCCACGGAGGCATCCATGGAGAGCCTCGCGGACATGATGGAGACCGGGCAGGAGCAGCTCTTCCACGAGTGGCGGGAGCGGGTCCAGCGGCGCCATGCGCCCAGCCCCCTCTCCGAGCCCGAACTGGCCGACCACATCCCGGACTTCCTGCGGCAGGTGATCGCCGCCCTCCGCCGGGAGGAAGAAGGGGTGGAGCCGAAGACACACCGGGTGGGTCCCCTGGGATGGGAACACGGGGAGCAGCGCTTCCTCATCGGCTTCACCCTGTCCAACATCGTGCGCGAGTACGGGGTGCTGCATGACTGCATCTTCGAGCTGGTGGAAAACCGGGGGCACGGCCTCGTCCGGCTGGAGGAGGCGAGGATCCTCGCGCAGTGCTTCACCCGGGCGATCGCCGAGGCCGTCGCGCACTACCTGCGGATGCGCGAGCGGGAGCTCCAGGGCGGCGAGGCGGC
This sequence comes from Cystobacter fuscus DSM 2262, assembly GCF_000335475.2. Lineage (NCBI taxonomy): Bacteria > Pseudomonadati > Myxococcota > Myxococcia > Myxococcales > Archangiaceae > Cystobacter > Cystobacter fuscus. Next base: position 188,875 of record NZ_ANAH02000005.1, read on the forward strand.
GCCTCCCGTGAGCTAGCGGAAAGTCCAGCGACACTCCGAGTGAGAATCACGGGCGGTCATCTAGAGTCCCGCGCTCCATCCTTCTCTCGAGGAGTGTCCGACCCATGTCTCAACCAGACCCCCGCATCTCGCTCTCGCTGCGCGGCCACGTCGCGCTCGTGGGCATCCACCGAGCGGCCAAGCGCAACGCGTTCGACATGGCGATGCTGCACGCCCTCGCCCATGCGGTGACGGAGGCGGACCAGAACGAGCAGGTGCGCTGCACCGTGGTGTACGCGGAGGGGGCGCACTTCACGGCGGGCCTGGACCTGGCGGACGTGGGGCCGAGGGTGGGCAGTGGCGAGCTCATGGTTCCCGAGGGAGCGGTGGACCCCTTCCACCTGTTCGGGAAGCGGCGCGAGAAGCCCCTGCTGATCGCGGTGCAGGGCATCTGCTTCACGCTCGGCGTGGAGTTGATGCTGGCCGCGGACATGGCGGTGGCGGCCAGCGACGCGCGGTTCGCCCAACTGGAGGTCAAGCGCGGCATCTTCCCCTTCGGGGGCGCCACGCTGCGCTTCCCACAGGTGGCGGGCTGGGGCAACGCCATGCGCTGGCTGCTCACCGGTGACGAGTTCGGCGCGGCCGAGGCGTACCGCATGGGCATCGTCCAGGAGGTGGTGGAGCCCGGCCAGCAGCTCGATCGCGCGCTCGCGCTCGCCGAGGCGGTGGCGCGTCAGGCCCCCCTGGCGGTGCAGGCCACCCTCGCCTCGGCGCGGCTGGCGCGCGAGCAGGGGCCGGAGGCAGCCGCACAGGACTTGATGCCGCGGCTGCGGCGGATCCAAGCGAGCGAGGACGTGCAGGAAGGACTGCGCTCCTTCGTCGAGCGGCGCGAGGCGCGCTTCCAGGGGAAGTGAGCGCGGGGCGCGTGCTTCGCGGAAGAATGGTGTTGAAGCGAGCTGCGCTTCGCGGATTCGGGAAAACAGGACTGACCGACCGGGCGTTCCACCCTCTTCCGGAACGCCTGGAGGACGACGATCGGAGCCAGGGGTCTGGACGAAAAACTGACCAGGGGTCAGAATACCACTGACCAAACGGTCAGCCGCTACGCCTCGCTCTCGAGGCATTCCTGGCTGGCACCCCGTGTCCTATTTCCTCCTGGAGCGAGTTCCGGAGAGTGAAAGCAGGCCCTCGTTTCCGAGGTAGCTCACCCAATGATGCAAACCCAGACCCCTGTAGAGCTCCCCCCTCTCCCCATCCTTCCCGAGAACCCCTCGCTGCTCACCCGCCTGCGGACGGGCATGAAGACGCTCGAGGTGCTGAGGGATTACCCCACGAATCCAGCCTTCGGCGCCGTGTTCTACGACAGCGTCGAGCTGGGCAGGTGCAAGGAACTCGCCCGCCAATTCTCTCGCCACGCCGAGGGCCGCCGGTTGCTCGCCGACAAGCCCTCATTGAGTGCCTCGGAACTGAACCTGGAGTCGCTGGGCAAGCTGCCGCCGGGGACGTTCGGCCACGAGTTCGCGCGCTACTACCGTGAGCACGGACTGCAGCCCATCGAGACGCTCAGTCCGCCGAAGAACGACGCCCAATACATCGCGAAGCGCCTGCGCGAGACACACGACTTCGTCCATCTGGTGACCGGCTACAACACCGATGTCATGGGCGAGATGGAGGTGCAAGCGTTCTCCCTGGGCAACCTCCACCTGCGCACCTCCCTGCTCATCCTCCTCAACTCCTCGAAAGAGGTGCACAAACACATCCCTGGCTTCCAGGCCACCACGTATGTCCGACGGCTGTGGGCCGCATTCCGGCGCGGCGCCGACTCCCGTCAGGTCGCCAGCTTCCGGTGGGAGGACCACTGGGAGACGCCGGTGGCGCTGCTGCGCGAGCAGCTCGTCGCGCCCGCGGAAGAGTTGAACTGATCCTGGGCGACCCGGTGGGGCCGAGCGCTAATCGGCCGCCGGGACCCAACTGCCGTGGATGCCGAACGGGACGCGCTGGGGCAACCGGACTCGCGCGACCGGGGCCGCGCCGAAGTGGCCAGCGTCAAGGACGACGAGTTCGCTGACGTCGCGCTCGCCGTCGCGCACGAGGCTGAGCAGCCAGCCGTCGTCTTCGGTCGACCAGGCACTCCTGGGGACGAAGACGCACTCGCCGGGGATCTGCCCCGGGCCGAGCTCCTGAGCGAGCGAGGTGCCCGTCTCCGCGTCGTAGCGGCGCAGGAGTGACCTCGTCGGGGCGCCGTCGACGAAGTCGAGCATCTCGACGACGTACGTGTAGCGATGGGGCCGCCCGGTGCGGCGATCGTCGATCCGGGGGAATTCGACCAGGCGGTCGTCGAGCCGCCGCTCGCGGGTGCGGCCGGACTCGAGGTCGAGCTCCCAGCGGTACAGATACGGCGGAGCCGCTTCGAAACGCGCCGAGCGGATCCCCTCGAGAACGATCGTACCAGCGCGCTCGAACGCGTTGGCGGTGTGGCAGAGCTGGCCGGACTCGACGTCGAACCAGCGCACCTCGCCTCCCGCGCGCGGTACCACGCCGATGCGCGTCTGGTGGGAGTCGCTCCACTCGAATGGCATCCCCGCGCCCCAGTCACGGATCATCCGGGCGGGCGAATCGAAGAAGAGCGCGTACCGTTCCGTGATGGCGAAGTCGTGCAGGTAGCAGGGACCCTCGACCTCGATCTCCCTCTTCGAAACCACCCGGCCCCCCGCATCGGCGATGTAATAGGTCAAATAGGGACGCACCACCTGGTAGCCGAAAAAATGGAGCTCACCCGTCGACGGACACCGCTTGGGGTGCGCCGTCATCGGGGTGTCCACCGCCCCGCCGAAGTCGAAGGCGCCGACGGTCGACAGTTCCCCGTCCAGATGCATGGGCAGCGCCGCCTCGACCATCGAGAGGATGCGGCCCGCGTGCTCGATGACGTGGGTGTTGGACGTGCCGCCCCCGCGAAGCCGCCGCTCCCGATCCAAGACCGTTCCGGTGAACCTGGCGGTCCGGACATAGCGGTTCCGGTACCAGCGCGCCCTGCCCCCCGCGAGGTGGATACCGTGCACCATCCCGTCGCCGAACCACCAGTGGGGAGAGAAACCATCCTTTGGGTTCGGGCCGTTGCGCACATAAGTCCCATCGAGCCCGTTCGGCAGCTCGCCCTCCACGGGCAGTTCGTGCGCGGTCACCTCGTTGGCGACCGGGGCGAAGTGGCCGCTCAGCCAGAACGGCCTGGCGGGGGAACGAGGATCGTTCTTGCTCTCACTGGACATGCGCTTCTCTCCTCGCGGTTGCTTGAGAACTCAAGTAACATCGCCTCGGCGGCTTCCGCAAGTGGTTTACTTGAGTGCTCAACAAAATGAGGAGCGCATGTCCGCGCACCACCTGACTTTCTTCTTCGACTTGAACCGGGCCCACGCGACAGCGATCCGCCGTTTCGACTCCGCCCTCGGCTCCGTGCACGGCATTGGACTCAATGACCTGCACCTCCTCCAAGTGCTCGACCAGGCGCCCGGGCACCGGTTGCGGCGAACGGATCTGGCCCAACAACTCGGATTGACGGCCTCGGGGGTGACCTGGATGCTGCGCCCGCTGACGAAGCGCCGCCTCATCACCAGTCAGGCGAGCGAGGACGACGGACGTGTCACGTTCGCGGTGCTCACCGAGCCTGGGCGCCAGCTGGTCGCGGACGCCGTACCGACAGCGCGACGGATTGCGGCCGAGCTTCTGGACCCACAAGTCAGCAAAGAGGAGCTGACGCGGGCCGCGGCGGTGATCGCACGGCTGGCTCGAGACTGATTCAGCGAAAAAGAAAACCCCGGCTCACCTGACGGCGGCCGGGGGCTTCGTTACATCCCTCTCGAGAGATACAGCGACTTACGGCGCGAAGCTCGGCGGACGATCCCCCTCGCCGCTGCCCCACGACTCGTTGGCCGTATCGCCCATGACGTACTTCAGCGTGGCTCCCGGAGCGATGTCGGCGAAGCGGACGAAGGTCTTCGTGCTCGCCTTGCCGTCGATGGCCAGACTCTGGATGTACTTCGAGGTCTGGCTGGCGCCCTCCCCTTCGATGGTCACGACGTGGCCATTGGCGAGGTGCACCTTGGCGCTGGGGAACCACGGGCCGTTGATCACGAGCACGTCGGTGCCGGGAATGGCCGGGAACATGCCGAGGTAGCTCCACACGAGCCAGGCCGAGGTCGAGCCCAGGTCGTCGTTGCCGGGCAGGCCGCCCGGGCCGCCATAGAACGTCTCGTTGATGATGCGACGCACGATCGCCTGCGTCTTCCAGGGCTTCTGGGCGAAGTTGTAGATCCAGGGCGTGCCGTGCTCGGGCTCGTTGCCGATGTAGAAGTAGGGCCGCCGGGTGCCCGCGTTGAGCTCGGTGAAGAGTTCATCGAGGCGATTGTCGGCCTCGGCGTGGCCGCCCATGCGCGTGAACAGGCCTTCGAGGTCGTGTGGGACCATCCAGACGTATTGGAACGCGTTCCCCTCGATGAAACCGCAATCCTTCGACGGATCGAGAGGCTGGCAGGCCCACGCACCGAGCGGATCGGCCTTGATGGCCGTCTGGATGGAGAGCTTCACGTAGCGGGCCTCGCGCGCGGTGAAGCCGTGCGTGGTGACGTTCGCGGTGTTGCCGGTGACCGTGGCGACGGTCTCGAAGGTCACGCCGTCGGTGCTGACGCTGAGCGTGAAGTCCTGGGTGTTCCAGTCGCTCGACTCACCGCCCGCGCCCGCGTGGGAGATGATGATCTTGTCGATCGACTGCACGCTGCCCAGGTCGACCCGCCACCACTTGTCGCTGCTGGTGTTGTCGCACCACTTGTCGCTGTAGCCTCCGTTGGTCGTGCCATTCACCGCCTTGGACGGGTTCTCTTCGTCGCCGCATGACGCGCTCGCGGTGGCGGGACGGTTGAGCGCCAGGTTGGTGGCCGGCGCGGCGGTGCCATGGATCTGCACCTCGTAGATGCGCGCGGCGGCCGCGCCCGGCTGCAGCTCGCCCGCGCGCGGCTCGATCAGCTTGCTGGCGGGGTTCCAGCTCTCGGTCCAGTAGTGCGAGCGCGTGAGATACTCGTCACGCACCGCGGTGTTGCCGAGCTCACCGGCGTACCGCGAGATGGCGAAGTCGGCCATGGCGTACTCGAGCGACATGGCCGCGTTGCCTCCCGCGTAGTGGTACGTGAGCCAGTCGGAGAGGTTCCAGCGCTGGGTGTCGTCAGGGTTGCTCGCCGACTTGAGCATGAGCTGCAGCGCCGAGTCGGTGTCGAAGCCGCGCACGCCCATGGCGTAGGCGTTGGCGACGTTCACCGAGCCAGGGTCGCCGACCATGACATTGACCTCGACGTTCTGGTGCGACCAGAAGGGCAGCAGACCGCCCTTCTCTCCGTCGTCGACCATCGAGCGGATGATGTCCGGCGCCTCCGGCGCGATGGCGCTGATGAGGTGCGTCCACGAGCGGATGATGTCCCAGCCGGAGTAGTTCTGGTACACGGTCCAGCCCTCGGCCGTGTGCACCGCGCCGTCGAAGCCCATGTACTGGCCGTTCACGTCGCTGGCGACATTGGGGTTCTGGAAGACGTGGTAGAGCGCGGTGTAGAACTGCTCGAGGTCCGCGTCGCCGCCGCCGGTGATCTCGATGCGGTTGAGCACCTGGTTCCACCGGTCACGCGCGGCCGTGTGCACGGCGTCGAAGTCCCAGCCGGCGTTCTCGGCGGCCAGGTTGGCCTCGGCGTTGGCCATGCTGACGAAGGAGACGCCGATCTTCATCTGCACGACCGGATCCTGGGTCGTGTCGAAGGTCGCGAAGGCGCCCGATTTGGTGCCGCTCACGGAGGTCCTGACCTGCGACAGCGAGTTGCCCAGCCAGGTGCCCGAGGCCGTGAACGGGCGGTCGAACTGCGCCGCGAAGTAGATCTGATAGGTCTTGCTCGAGCCACAGAAGCCGCCCGCGGTGGCACTGCCGCGGATCTTGTCCTTGCCGACGATCTGCACGTTGCCGCTGCGCGTATTGGCGTTGGTCGCGTTGCGGCCGGTGTGGAGGAGCAACTGGGCGGCCTTGGAGGCCGGGTAGTGCAGACGCACCATGCCAGTGCGCGTGGTCGTGGTCAGCTCCACCTTGATGTCGCCGTCGAGCGTGACCTGGTAGTAGCCGGGCGAGGCCACCTCGGTCGTCTTGTCGTAGCCGGTGCGGAAGAGTTTCCAGTCAGCCGCGGGCGACGTGGTGAGCTCGCCGACGTGCGGCAGGAAGGGCAGGTCCTCGTTGTTGGGGCAGCCCGCGCCGTTGAAGTGGGTCAGGCTGAAGTGCTCGATGAGCGAGTCGCTGTAGCGGTAACCCGAGGGCGAGGCGGTCGGCGTATCGGGACTGAGCTGCAACATGCCAAAGGGCACGGTCGCGCCCGGGAAGGTGCTGCCGCCAGCGCCGCCCGGCACCGGAAAGGGCGAGTTGCTGTCGTCGGTGCCGATGAACGGATCGACGTGCTTCGCGAGATCCGCGGTGGGAGGAGGCGAGCCCGCGTCGGGCTCTCCCACACCGCCGTCCGTCTCGACGCCGGAATCGGGGATATCCACCCCGGCGTCCGTGCCCCCCGAGCCGTCGTCGCGACAGCCGGGCGCCGCGAGCGAGAGTAAAAGAAATGATCCGTATGTGAGAACAGCGCGCTGCAGGGACTTCGCCATGAGCTTCTCCATCGACGCGAGCCTTGAAACGAGACGATCGCGATGCGGTCGCGCCTGGTTGGGTTTCGTGGAATCCATTCTCGAGGGAGGCGAAGTCAAGACGCGAAGCGAGCTGACGATCCGTCAGCTCGAGCGCGATCATCCACGGAAGAATTTTCTTCATACAGGCCGGAAACGCGGCAAAGAGCTTGCTTTGTCCGAGGGGGAAATGAAGGGGTGTGGGCTTGTCTCGGTTGAGAGCCAATGAACGGTCAGCCCGGGATGGCGGCTCGATAAAGCGGCACACGCGTCCTGCCTGGAGCACCATGCGCCTCGTGACCGCGACCGCCGACACCTCCTGGGCCCGACCCGGACAGTTTCATTCACTCGGGCCGTTCGATGTCCCGGGCTTCCCCTCCCGCCGAGCACACGTGTACGTACCGAGCGGAGACGACATGCCGCTCCAGGAGCGGCCCGTGCTCTACCTCTTCGACGGCCAGAACTGCTGGACGGACTGGGGGAGCTACGCGGGCGGCTGGTACGCGCATGAGGCCGCCGAGAAGCTCGTGGGCAGCCCCACCTTCCGCGCCCCCGTCGTCGTGGGGCTCGAGCACGGCGGCGACCGGCGCATCGACGAGCTGTCCCCGTGGGAGATGACGCCGGGCCGTGGCGGCCACGCGGAGCACTTCTTCGACTGGGTGGTGCACCACTTCATGCCGCACGTTCAGCACGCCTTCGGACTGACGGGCGGGGCCCTGCACACGGTGGTGGGTGGCTCGTCCATGGGGGGCCTGGCGGCACTCTGGGCCCACTACCGCTACCCGCACGCCATTGGCGGGGCCATCGCCATGTCGCCCGCCTTCTCCGTGGGGGACAAGGCGCTCTTCCCCTTCGTGGAGAGCCGCCCCAAGCCCCTCATCAGCCGCGTGTACATCGACTGCGGCGGGCGAGAGGGCGGCGGCCGCATGCTCGCGGTCGCCGAGGAGATGCACCACGTCCTCGAGCGCAAGGGCTACCCGGAAGGCGGGCTCATGTGGCGCCCGGACAAGGACGCCGGACACAACGAGCAGGCCTGGAGGCGCCGGCTGCCCAAGGCGCTGCGCTTCATGTTCCGGCGCTGAAGGCGCCCCCCGGGTAGCCAGGCAATCAGGTACTGCCTCCCCTGGGAACTCCAGTCCTTTCAGGTGGTTGGCGATTCCGCGAAAAAAAATCGTTCGCCGTGTCGATCTCGCGGACCCTCGTTCGACGTGAGAGTAGAGCCCGGGCCAGACCCGGCTTCCACACCGAGAGGAGACACGACGATGCGATTCATGATCCTGATCAAGGCCACCAAGGACTCGGAGACGGGCGCCCTGCCGAGCACGGAGCTGCTCACCGAGATGGGGAAGTACAACGAGGAACTGGTGAAGGCGGGCATTCTGCTCGCGGGCGAGGGGCTCCACCCGAGCGCCAAGGGAGCGCGCGTCAAGTTCTCCGGAGGCAAGCGCACCGTGGTCGACGGGCCCTTCGCCGAGACGAAGGAGCTGATCGCTGGCTTCTGGTTGTGGCAGGTGAAGTCGAAGGAAGAGGCGATCGAGTGGGTCAAGCGCTGCCCCGATCCCATGCCCGGCACGGAGTCCGAGATCGAGATCCGCCAGGTGTTCGAAGCGGAGGACTTCGCGCCCAGCGACCCCACGGGCGAACTCATGGAGAAGGAGAATCAGCTTCGCGAGCTCACCGAGTCGAAGCGCCGCTAGTCGTGGCGCGGGCCCGCGCCTTGCGCTGGCGAAGGAAGATGCTCTAGTCGGTGGCCGTGACGGCTTCCGCTACGCAGCGCGCCATCGACGCCATCTGGAGGATCGAGTCCGCCAGGCTCATCGCCGGTCTCGCGCGACTCGTGCGCGACGTGGGGCTCGCCGAGGAGCTCGCGCAGGACGCGCTCGTCGCCGCGCTCGAGCGGTGGCCGGAGTCGGGCGTCCCGGACAACCCGGGCGCTTGGCTCATGGCCACCGCGAAGCATCGCGCGGTCGACCTCTTCCGCAGGAGCAAGCTCCTCGAGCGCAAGCACGAGGAGCTTGGTCAGGAACTCGAGGCTCAGCGAGCACTGGCGGTGCCGGAGTTCGACGCCGCGCTCGACGATGACGTGGGCGATGACCTCCTGCGCCTCGTGTTCACGGCCTGTCATCCGGTGCTCTCGACCGAGGCCCGCGTCGCGCTCACGCTGCGCTTGCTCGGCGGTCTGACGACCGGGGAGATCGCGCGCGCGTTCCTCGTCCCGGAGCCGACCATCGCCCAGCGGATCGTCCGAGCCAAGCGGACCCTCTCCGAGGCGCATGTCCCCTTCGAGGTTCCCCGAGGCGCCGAACTCGAGGCCCGCCTCTCGTCGGTGCTCCAGGTCATCTACCTCGTCTTCAACGAGGGCTACTCGGCGACCGCCGGTGACGACTGGGTGCGGCCCGCGCTCTGCGAGGATGCGCTCCGTCTGGGCCGGATCCTGGCCGGGCTGGTTCCGAAGGAGCCGGAAGTCCACGGCCTCGTCGCGCTCATGGAACTCCAGGCGTCACGGCTGAGGGCACGGGTCGGCCCGTCGGGAGAGCCCGTCCTGTTGCTCGATCAGAACCGGGGACGCTGGGATCAACTCCTCATCCGTCGTGGCCTCGCGGCAATCGAGCGGGCCGAGGCGCTCGGCGGCGCGCGGGGTCCGTACACCGTGCAGGCCGCGATCGCCGCCTGTCACGCACGGGCGCGTAGGCCAGCCGAGACGGACTGGGCGCGCATCGCGGCGCTCTACGAGACGCTCGCCGAGCTGGTGCCATCACCCGTCGTGGAGCTGAACCGCGCGGTTGCCGTCTCGATGGCGTTCGGTCCCGCGGCGGGGCTCGAGCTCGTCGATGCGCTGCTCTCGGAACGCTCGCTCGAGGACTACCACCTCTTGCCGAGCGTGCGTGGCGATCTCCTGGCGAAGCTCGGCCGCTTCGACGAGGCCCGTGCGGAGTTCGAGCGCGCGGCATCGCTCACGCACAACGAACGCGAGCGCAAGCTGCTCCTCGACCGCGCCCGCGCCTGTCCTCGGCCGTCGACCTGAGGTCGGCTCTTGACGTGCTCGGATTTGCTCGCCGTCATGGACTCGGGGGAGAGGATGAGGAGCCAGCCCACTACCGGAGCAGAGGTAGATGCCAGCCCTCCTGCTGTTTTCGGCTCTGACCGGGCCGAATTGGCATAGCTTCCTCCAGAGTCCTTGCCCGGAGAGGCAAAGTCGATGCTTGAGTCGATGCACCTGAAGAATGTCGGACCCGCGCCCGAGATGGAGCTGAGGCTTGCGCAACGGCTCAACCTCATCACAGGCGACAACGGGCTGGGCAAGAGCTTCCTGCTGGACATCGCTTGGTGGGCCCTGACCAGGACATGGGCACGCTATCTGGTCCTTCCTTCTCCCTCGCAGGGCAAGCCCAGGATCGGGTACAGCTACACGAAATCCACTCCCGGTAGCTACTCGTACGAGAGTACGTATGATCGCAAGATCGAGCGCTGGTCCGTCAACAATGGCCGGCCCGCCATTCCGGGGCTCGTGCTTTACGCGCAGGTCGACGGTGGCTTCTCCGTATGGGATCCGGCGCGCAACTACTGGAAGATCGATGCGCCGAACCGTCCCAGTTCCTATCTCTTCGCGCCTCACGAAGTGTGGGAGGGGAACGCGCACTGTGAAGGGCTGATTCGCGACTGGGCTTCGTGGCAACGCGAGAACGGTGAGGCATTCAACATGCTGACCAAGGTTCTCCAGGTGCTGTCACCGCCCGGGGGAAAGCCGCTGGTCCCAGGGGAGCTGAGGAAGCTCACCGTGGAAGATCCGAAGCGATACCCGACACTGCGGATGCCCTACGGCCAGGATGTCGCCGTGACACACTCGTCGGCGGGCATGCGGCGCATCATCGCCCTGACCTACCTGCTGATCTGGGCCTGGCAAGAACACATCGCGGCGGCCGAGGTTCGTGGCGGCGATCCGGCCCGCGAGCTCATCTTCCTCATCGATGAGATCGAAGCACACCTCCATCCTCAGTGGCAGCGCCGCATCGTACCGGCTGTGCTCAACGTGATGGACGCGCTCACCGGGAGCCACCGCTCTCGCGTCCAGCTCATCACGGCGACGCACTCCCCCTTGGTGCTGGCCTCCGTGGAGCCACTCTTCGACGTCAAGAAGGACGCATGGTTCGACCTGGACCTTGAAGAGGCCCGGGTCGTCCTGCGCAAGCGCGAGTTCGTGCGCCGGGGAGAGGTCTCCAACTGGCTCACCAGCGAGGCCTTCGATTTGAGGAAAGCCCGATCGCTTGAAGCCGAGTCCGCCATCGAGACCGCGCTGGCGCTGCTCCGTCAAAAGGACCCGCCATGGCAGGACGTGGAGTCCGCAGACCAGAAACTGCGCGCCGCGGGGCTTCCGGACATTGATCCGTTCTGGGTCCGATGGGGACAGTTTGTCGAGGAGCGCAAGCCAGCGAAGCGAGGCAAGCGGTGATACCGGTCGCGGCCGCCAAAGAGCCGCCCCTCTTCGACGAGAGGGTTCGCCAGAAGGGGCTGTCCGCCATTGATGAGCTGGTCGGCCGAAAGCCGCGTCTCAAGCGCCCGGGCCGTCGCCGCAAGAAGATCGCGGCCCGCGAGGCCGACATTCCCGCCGACGCCTTCCCCCCGTTCTGGCGTGACGCCCTCCCGGAGATGCTGGAGGCCTATGAGCGCCGCTGTGCCTACCTGGCGCTGTATTTCGAGCATGCAACGGGCAACCCGACCATCGACCACGTTCTTCCGAAGTCACGCGTGTGGAACCAGATCTATGAGTGGTCGAACTACCGGCTCTGCGCCGCGCTCATCAACGCGAAGAAGAACGACCTGACCTCCCTGGTGGACCCCTTCGAAGTGGCCGAGGGTTGGTTCGCCTTGGAACTCGTGGCCTTCCAGGTCATTCGCGGCCCCAAGGCGCCCGCGGGCAAGGCGAAGGAGATCGAGGAGACCCTCCTCGTGCTCAACATGCCCGAGTGCCTCAAGGCGCGTGAAGAGTACGTCACGTGCTACGAGCGGGGGGACATCGAGTTCTCCTATCTCGAGCGGCGGGCTCCGTTCGTGGCGTCCGAACTCCGGCGCCAAGGTCGCCTGCGCAAAGAGGACATCTGAGAGGACTCTGAAGATGCAGGCCGGTAGAGGGCAGGAGCAGCCAAACTACTCGCGGACCGGACCGGGTTCCGGACGTTCGAGGAGGCCCGCCCGGTCGAGCAGCTCGCGGATGCGGGCGGTAAAGGCCACGTGCTCGGGATTGCTCGCCATCATGGGCTCGGGGGAGAGGATGAGCAGCCAGCCCAGCGTTCCCACCGGCTCGATGCGCACGGGCGCGGGCAGTGGAGGAACCGTGCCCTGGCGGCGCGACACGTAGGTCAGCCAGCCCACCCGCACCTCCCGCTTGCGCTTCTGGATGAGGCCCACCATCTCGGAGGAGCTGGCCATGGCGAAGTCCGGGTCCCAGGCCGTGGCGATGCTGGTGAGCACTCCGGCCAGTACGGGGGCGCTCAATATCCGCTCGCGCGCCGGACCCTCGTGAGGAGGATGGAACAGGCAGGTATTTCCGGGCCCAAAAGGCGAGTACTCACCGCAGTGAAGCTCGATGCGGGTCCGCTCGCTGGTTTTCGCATTCCACACAGCCACGCGAAACCCCAGGTCCTCCATGACCTTCCTGGTGGCATCCGTGCGGTTCATGCCTCGAAGGAACAACTGCTCCCACTCTTCCACGTTCTGGCGGACGAGATGGCCCGGCAATTCGCGCGGGGCTCCGCGTCCCCTTCGGTACCATTGGACGAACGTTGGGTCGTACCGTGCCAACATGTGGAAGAAGAGTTCCGCGCGCCGGGCGCACTCCAGCGCCGTCTCCTTGCGCGGTCCCCAGTACGCCCCTATGTAGAAATCACCTCGCATACGTGTTCCTTACTGCTCTGGCGGCATATGACTGATGTGATGCTGTCCACTACAAGGCAGCTCACTCCTCCGACTCCAACTCCTTGAGTGAGGGGAAGCGAATGAGCACCCAATCACCCTTGGGCATGCGTCCGACATTGTGGAGAGTACCCGCCACCTCCAGTACCACCTCGTAGGGAAGCGTTGGCTGAGTCTGGAGCCAAGCGAGTGCCTCCTCCCGGGAGGCGAAAGAGCGCAGGGGCTTCGGCCAGGCCTCTTCGGTGTTGAAGACCCTGGCGTACTCCCAGAAGTCATTCGCCCGACCAATGTGTTGGATGAAGTGGAGCGCCTTGGCCACAGTCTCGATCATTACCACGGTTTCTGGTTCGTTGGCGTGCCGCCCGGCCAGCGACTCGAGAGAGTTCAGAAGGTCTTCCAGCTTGGAGTTCATTTTCATCCCTCGCACATGGTGCCTGTCCACGGGCTTTCGGCTTCAGCCATGAACACCAATGGAGCAAGCACCAACATGCCCGCCCCTGCGGAGACAACAATGAATGCTGCTCCAGCTGCTGTAACGATAGTGCCCACGAGAATTTCTTGGCGATGACGTTTCAACCAGTCGATAGCGTCCTCCATTGCATTGAACTCCAGGGCGTCAACCTCGTTCAGTTTGAGGCAGTCCATATACGCATCACGACACGTGTTTTGACAATGCGAGTAGTGGCTTGGGCTACCACGCTCAATGGGAGAAGGAGGCTTTCTTTTCCAGCAGCGCCGGAAACAATCGATCTGCTCCTGCTCACAGTCCCGAACACGACGCGCGGCGAGAGCTACCACGCCTGACTCCCTCATCCGAACAAGCGCCTGATCAAGCTGTGCCCAATCGACTTCAGATGCTGTTCGCCAAACCACAGCCTGTGTTTCATCCAAAGTGTCGCGAATGACCAGGAGCATGTTCTGTGGGGGTTGGACATGCTCGGCGAGAATAGGGCGAGAAACACTGCAAGCCAGGAGGAACAGAGGCAGGAGCATGCCGACACCTGTCACGATACGAGGAGTCATCATCAAGGGCCTCGGAGGGAGAAGGGGGGCGAGCATAGCGAGCGACGCCATCGACTTCCAGGGAGAGCGGCGAAGGTGTCGGAGGATTCGAGTCGGCCCCTCGTGGACACCTTCCGCCGAGGTCCTTACCTAGGGAACCATCACGGCGGTGAAGGCGCTGCGCGCCGAAATTGACGCCATGGAGACCACCGACAAACAGGGTCGTCAGCTCAAGAGCCTGGGAGACAGGCCACTCCTCATCCTCAGCACGGAGTGGGTACAGGGGGGAGCCGAACGAGATGCTGAAAAAACTGGTTCAAGCCAATCGTGATATCTACGCGCACATGGCGAAGGACTCGACGCGGGGCGTGGTCCGCCCCCTTGCCGGCACGGACCACATGGGACTCGCCACGGATAAGGCCCAGGCTCGGCTCGTGGTCGAGGCCATCCGCGAGGTGCTGGACGCCACCGCTTCGGCGGCAATGGCCACGGGGAGTTCGCCCCCCCTGCCCCTGACACCCTAGCTCCGGCACGAATCCCCCTTCAGGCTCACCACACCCAACAAGACCCACCGTTCCACTTGACTTGAAAAGTCAAATCCACTTCCGTGTGCGGCGACACTCACGAAGAAGGGAAGGCGCGTGGCGAACGAGAAGAGCGAAAAGGACGGCGGGCTGGGGCCCTTCCAGCTCGGCAGGCGGTGCGAGGAGGTGGAGGCCAATCTGGGACGCCTCTATGAATCGAGGGACACGGGCACGGGGCAGCCAGCCCTGACGCTGATGCCCGGCGAGCACGTGGAGTGGCAACCCTCGGGCCCCTGGGAGGTCCGGATCCTCTGCCAGCCCACGCCGCCATCCGTCACCATTCGACCGGAGCAGGCCCCCACGGGAGTCCCCCTGACGGAACTGGCGGACATCCTCGCGCTGGCGAGCGCCTCGGTCCAAGCCGTGGAGGACAGTCCCCAGGTCCAGAGCCACCTCTCGGCACCACCGGAACACCCCGCTCCCCTCCCCCCCTCACCCTCCAGGGGGATGCTCGCCGCTGCGGGTCTCGCCCTGCTCGCGCTGGGTCTGGGCACCGGGCTGTTCCTGGCACGCACGCACGAACACCCACCGTCCCCCTCTCCCGTCGAGCTGTCCGACATCCGCTCCGAGGTGAAGGCGCCACTGCTGAGCGACACCGCCCCACCGGCCCCCGCCACCCTCGCCTACCCGCTGCCCAAGAAACCCTTCAAGGATCAGGCTATAGCCCCCTGCAAACCCGAATTGTGGGAGGAGGAGATCAACAAGGGGTGCTGGATACAACTCGGTAGGCGTCCCCCCTGCCTGGACGTCCACGCCGAGTACCAGGGCAAGTGCTACCTGCCCGTTTCCAAGGACCGGGGCCGTCCGCCGCAATCCGCCCGTCCTTGATTCACCCGGCAAAGATGGCAGACGATTCGAGTCGGCGCCTGCTCCTTTTAGGCTCGTCAATGCGCTGCTCTCGGAACGCTTGCTCGAGAACTACCACCTCCTGCCGAGCGTGCGCGGCGACTCCTTGGAGAAGCTCGGCCACTTCGACGAAGCCCATGCGGAGTTCGAGCGCGAGACATCGCTCACGCACAATGAACGCGATGCAAGCTGCTCCTCGACCGTGCCCGCCCATCTCTTCCGCCGTCGACCTGGGGTGAGCGTGGGCGAGTGCCGGACTACTCGCGGACTGGACCGGGTTCCGGACGCTCGATGAGGCCCGCCCGGTCGAGCAGTTCACGGATGCGGGCGGTGAAGGCCACGTGCTCGGGGTTACTCGCCGTCATGGGCTCGGGGGAGAGGATGAGGAGCCAGCCCAGGGTGCCCACCGGCTCGATGCGCACGGGCGCGGGTAGCGGAGGAACCGTGCCCAGGCGGCGTGACAGGTAAGTCAACCAGCCCACCCTCACCTCCCGCTTCCGCTTCTGGATGAGGTCCACCATTTCAGAGGAACTGGCCATGGCGAAGTCCGGGTCCCAGGCCGTGGCGATGCTGGTGAGCACTCCGGCCAGCACGGGTGCGCTCAATATCCGCTCTCGCGTCGGCCCCTCGTGAGGTGGATGGAACAGGCAGGTGTTTCCGGGCCCAAAGGGAGAGTACTCACCGCAGTGCAGCTCGATGCGGGTCCGCTCGCTCGTCTTCGCATTCCATACATCCGCGCGAAACCCCAGGTCCTCCATGACCTTTCTGGTGGCGTCCGTGCGGTTCATGCCGCGAAGAAACAACTGCTCCCACTCTTCCACGACCTGGCGGACGGGGTGACCCGGCAGTTCGCGGGGGGCGCCACGTCCCCGCCGATACCACTGGGTAAACGTCGGGTCATACCGCGCCAGCATGTGGAAGAAGAGTTCCGCGCGCCGGGCGCACTCCAGCGCCGTCTCCTTGCGCGGTCCCCAATAAGCCCCTATGTAGAAATCCCCTCGCACACGTACTCCTTATCTCGCTGACGGTGTATGGCAGACAGTGATGTTGTCCCAGCCATTCTTCCTGAAAAAAGCACGAAGGAAACTCGCGAATTCCACTTCGGCTACATGCCAGACCACCGGCACATTCAGTGTCCTTGCCTTAACCGACTGCCGACCTGCTTGGTCCACCAATCCCAAGAACCCCTTTCCATTTTCGAACCAGGGTTGGAGCGCACCGTCTTTCTTGAGAAATTTTCTGTAGCTAGCGCCCTTGGCTTCGAGCAACTCTTTGCCATTGAAGCCATCGAACTCCACCTCATCCACCATGTACACGTACCAAGCAGGCCGCTGTGTTACCTGCTCCTGATAATCCAAGGCTTGCGTAGACTCGGTGGTGGGCGTCTTGTACGTCCACTTACCGGGCCCCTTCGCCGCGGCTGTCTGGGTGGACTTTCCCGCCTTGACGCTCAAACCACCGGTGCGTCCCGGACCCCTCCCCGCCATGTGCAGGACGGAGAGCGCCCCCAGGTCCATCCCTGCCGTGGTGCTTAACGTGCCTCCCACCACGACTCCGCTCAGCACCATTTCGCCCCGGGCCGTGAGTGACAGCACCGGCAGTGCGGCTCCCAGCCCGCTGATGCGTCCCACCGTGGCCTCCGCCCCCCCGAGCATCATGACGACATGCGTGGACAGGCGCGCCGCCTCCCGTATCTGGTCCTCCCAGGACATGGCGCCATAGCGCGCGAAGTACTCCGGCGAGGAGGCAATGAGGCGCGCCACCGTCGTGGGCAGTTGCGCGAGGTCCTCCACGGTGCGAATGGGATGGAGGATGGAGTGGGCCAGTGCCATCGCCATCTCCCCCAGGGCGTCCTGCGCCCCGTCGAGGGCCGCGTTGAGTGGATCCCTGCCCAGTCCCAGTTCGGCCAGGGGCGGGCTGTCCGTGCGCCGCAGGGCGGTGTTCACCGGGTAGAAGACGCCCCCACTCGAGAAGTAGAAATCGCCCACCACGAGGCGACCCACCCGCCACTCACCCTCCACCAGCTGGAGTGGACCCATGCGCTGAAGGGGCGAGCCGGTGAGCGCAGCCACCAGATAACCGTCCGGGCGCACCAGGACCAGGGGCCAGAAGCGCTCGGCACGCCACTTCAAGTCGGCGTACTCCACGCGCTCGCCGCCCGCGAGCACCTCGCGCAACAGCCAGCACAGCACCCGGCGCGGGGCGAAGCTCTTGGAGGTGACGGGCGTCTTCGCCAGCTCGACCAGCAGTTGGCGCGCCTGTCCCAGGTAGAGAGCCGCGCCCGCCGGGTGCCAGTCCTCTTCCTCCAGGCCACTGGCCTCCTGTACCAGTTGGAATGGATCCACCTCTTGCACGGTGAAGCCACCAGAGCCTCCCGCCGCCTCCCCAACAGCGGGAGTGACGACGGGCTGTTGCGGCCATGCGTTGTGGCGAACCGAGGCACACCCTTGGATGAGCAAGACCACGGACAGGGCGAGCAGGACCTCTCTGAGATGGAGGCTCTGGAGACAAGGGGATGCAGTTATGAGCGGTCTCGCATCAAGGTGCATGGTGTCCTTCGTTTCACTCGCGAGTCTGCCCAGGGTTCCGCGAAGTGGCAGACGATTCGAGTCGGCGCCTGATCCTTTTGGAGGAGGGTTTCACCGACAATGAGCGGGCAGCCCCCAGTACAAGGATGCGGTCCGCAGATGTAATACTTTGTACAAATCCTCTGTGCGGATACCCTCTGCGGGAGACACATTCAAGCCACTAGTGGACTGTAAACGAAGTAGTTGGACATAATCCGACGGCCTGCGGACGTGCCCTCTCCCCGAGGAAGAGGGCACATGAGGGACGCGACTATGTCCATGAATTTCGTGGACACTCCACTAGGCCCCTTGAGCATCCCTTTGGCTGGGCTGCAGAGGATGAACAGGCAGCAGGTCCTTCACACGACTCCAAAGGTGTAGAACAACAACTCGCGACCCATACACTCATGGTAGGCGAGCCGGGTTGACTCAGCAAACCACATCATGAGCTCTGAACTGTCTGAACTCGGGCATGATTGACCAGCCAGCCTTTTGGAGTGACTTGGACCGTCTTGCGACGCTTATCTGTCTCATCCTGGCTGCTTACAAGCAGACCAGCCTCTTCAAGGCTCCTCACGTGGAGTGAAAGATTGGGTTGATTATTGAACCCAAGTTCTTGGAAGTCACTAGGCGAAAAGGTGCCACCAACTTCTACGGCCCGTGTAAACAACTGCCATGCTCGTGGGGTCAACTGTGCTCTGGCGGCAGCGAGTGCGCCATTCGCCTCCGTCAATAGCCACTCCTGATATTTGGCGGTCTTTTCTGCGTCACTTTGAAAGCGCGGTTGGTCGGAGGCCCAAAGGCAGTAATTATCAAGCCGGTTCATCACGTTTCGCGTGTTTCGATTCAACACATCATAAAGATGAGCAAAATCCCGCGGAGTGATGGGCATGTACGTGTCTTTTTCCTTGGCGTACGCCTCGATGCGAGATTCAAGAATCAATGGTGCATGCGAGTGGTCGATTCCTCCAACTTCGATGGGCTTATGGAGAAATCCCTCTAGTCTCGGAGACGAGGCAACGCTCTGGACTATACCAAGAGCCCCACAGAGGACCCATCTGATGCCAGGGACTAAGAGTCACCCCTTTCAAGGTCGATTGGCAGGCATCCCGCGCGATAAATTAGACGGGGTGGAAGTAGCCAACCGCCCCAGTCGGGGCGTTCATTGGATACATCTTCCCCATGAACGCCCGATGCTGGACGCCCCTGGGGTACTCTGGTCCTCTGGGTTGTCTCACTTCTTCGCCGTCCCCTTGGGCTCAGGGCTTCTCTCCCTTGAGCACGCGCGCTGTCGCCACGTGTTTTCTCGCCTCCTCTGCCGACACATAGCCTTTCTTCACTTTCTTCTTGGCCGCTCGCGGGTGCTTGCGCAGTGTGGAGAGTTTCACCTGCTTCGCCAATTCCAGCAGCACCTCGCTGAGTTGCTCCGCGGATTCTTCTCCCTGTCCGCTCCACTCTTGCGGTTCTACCGCCGTCATCATCCCGCTGTAGGTCGCCTTCACCTCGGTCGCAATGTAAAAGGTGGAGACTTGCCATCCACGCTTGGCAGCTTCCTCTTCTTGGCCGACTTCCACTGCGGCTTTCACCACCGACAGTACATTGTACGCCATCACTGCTACCCCAAACGCCAACAGCGCCGCCTTCGGCTGTCCAAGACTTCGCACTTCACTTTCCAGCACTGCTTCCAACTCTCCGAACATTCCCTCTATCTTCCAGCGGCCCCTATACAACTCGGCTACCGCTAAGGCTCCCATCTTCTCCGCAGGCACATTCGTCAATATCCTGATGACTGTCTCTCCATCCTCCGTTGGCTCCTCCAGGTGTACCTCTATCCGCCTCAACTTCAACGGCTTGTCCCCCTCTATCTTCACCGCCTGTTCAAACACCTCCCCTGTCTTTCCTCGTCCCAATTCCCGCTTCTCCTCCAGCGGCGTGGGATTGGGTGACGCTCCGTGCTCTCGAATGATGAAGGCCGCTTGCTTTTCATCCAGGGCCAGCAGAATCTTGCTCGTGCTGAAGTTCCGGTCAGCCAGCCACAACTCTCCTGGTTTCACCTGCTCCAAGATAGGTCCCATCAGAGCCCTCTCTTGCGTATGTGCATCCTCCGCTGGTAGTACATCCACCACCAATCCCATCTCGGGTGCATAGACCACCAGCGACTGTCCTGGGAGGGCAGCTCCTCTGAAATTCCTCAACTCCTTGAGTCGCTTCTGACTGGCTGGTAGGTGGTTGCCATCCAGGACACGCACCTGGTAGCCGGCTGCCCAGGGGGGTTGCGCCTTCTTCAGTTTCTGCATCACGGGCAACAATCGCTTCGCGCCTTCCTGCACGAGGCCTCGTACCACCTGGGGCTCAGTACGATTGACTTTGTCGTACAGCGCTGTCAGGGAGACAGGCAACTGGGGGTCAGCTTGCGCTGCGGCGTGAAGCGAAGGCCGCAATCCCAAGGCTACCAACGCCATCAGGTCCACCACCGTGGAGAAGAGAAGTTCGCGGGTGTATTGCTTTTCTCGCTGCGCTTCAAACAACTGGTCAATCCACTGTGAATTCATGGCGTGCTGGAGTATCCGGCGCACCATGACGGTCACGGGACTGCGCTTGGTAAAACGTTCCACAATCGCTTCTAGGGCCATGCTCATTCCTCGCGAATGGAATGGGGCAGGCTCCTTGGATTCGTCTACCGTCTCGGACCCACCTCCACCCGGGTGGGCCTTCTCTTGCCCACCTGACCGCTATGGTAGCACCCTCCACATGACCTTGAAAGTGGTGGGACTAAGAGTATCGCGTCCCGGAGCTGCTCTAGTGATTGACGTGCATGCTTAGATGTTTGCAGTAGCTCTAGATTATCAATTGTGCAAACAACTCCTCCCCCGCCCGCCTCGGCAGGAAAGACGCTGTTAAGCCACCCCAGTACTTCCTTCCGAAGTCCGCTGCGAGAGAACCCTTCGGAGGTGTTTGTCTCTGATGTTTTTCCTGCTCCTATAGACGCGACTGCTGATCCGATTGAGCCTTGCCAGGAATGTAGTTGTGGGGAGTTCATCCAGCGATCAAGTGCTTTTGTGCTGGGCAGTGAACGTCCAGAGTTCTTGATGATCTTGGCTTGATCGAGCAGCGTTTGTGCAACCTCAAGAAGGACGCCGTCTACAAACGAATCGCTATCTTGATCTGGCCTTAGTTGAAACATCTTTCCGCATGGAACCAGTAGAGGTCCTTCGCCTGTAGCAATATGCTCACTAAGGGCTCTGTATGCAGCAACATTGACGAGGCTGGTCTTGCCGACACCGTTTGCGCCTTCAAGGGTTACGAGCTTAGGGCCGTGGCGGAGAAGCTTCCTTAGCTTCAACAATTCATTCTCTCGCCCGACAAGAAGTCTACTACCTCTGTCATTAGGGAGAAGAGCAGTTGTTTGAAATGGGTTTTCCGTGAATCCCCACTCACGATATATGTCGGTCAACGCACCCTCCTAGCAATTACCCTGCGAGTGTGCCCTTGTTCTCCAGAATGTGCAATTATGGTTCCAAGGCCCTACTCGCCGCTGCGGGCCTGGCCCTGCTCGCGCTGGGTCTGGGCGCCGGGCTGCTCCTGGCGGGCAAACCCGGACATCCGCCGTCCCCCGCTCCAGTCGAGCTGTCCGACATCCGCTCCGAGGTGGATGCGCCGATCGTGACCGGCTCGGCCCCACCAGCCCCCACCTCCCTCGCCTATCCACTGCCCAAGAAGCCCTTTCGGAACCAGGCCATCACCCCCTGCAAACCCGAACTGTGGGAGGAGGAAATCAACAAGGGGTGCTGGATGGCCCTGGACCAGCGTCCCCCCTGCCTGGACGTCCAAGCTGAGTATCAGGGCACCTGCTACCTGCCCGTCGCCAAGGACCGGGGCCGTCCGCCGCAATCCGCCCGGCCTTGAGCCACTGGACCGTCGGGAAAGATCGCCCGGGAGCCTCCCACCGGCTTCGTGCTACGACGCACCCCCATGCCTCCTCCCTCTGCCCTGTTCACCGCCGTTCCCGCGGAGCTGGACTTCCCCGCGGACGAACGCCGCGTCCTCGCCTTCTGGAAGGAGCGCCGCATCTTCGAGCGGACGCTCCAGGGACGGGACAACGCTCCCGGCTTCGTCTTCTACGAGGGCCCGCCCACCGCCAACGGCCTGCCCCACAACGGCCACGTCCTCACGCGCGTCATCAAGGACCTGTTCCCCCGCTACAAGACCATGCGCGGCTACCGCGTCCCCCGCAAGGCGGGCTGGGACACGCACGGCCTGCCCGTCGAGGTGGAGGTCGAGAAGGAGCTGCGCATCCACGGCAAGGCGGAGATCGAGCGCTACGGCGTGGAGCCCTTCACCCAGCGCTGCATCGAGTCCGTCTTCCGCTACACCTCCGAGTGGGAGCGGCTCACCGAGCGCATCGGCTTCTGGGTGGACCTGCAGGACGCCTACGTCACCTACCACCGCGGTTACGTGGAGAGCGTCTGGTGGGCGCTCGCCGAGTTGCACCGCAAGGGCCTGCTCTACCGCGGCCATAAAATCGTCTGGTGGTGGCCCCAGGGCGGCACGGCGCTCAGCTCGGGCGAGGTCGGCATGGGCTACCGCACCGTGGACGACCCCAGCGCCTACGTGGCCTTCCCGCTGCGCGACGCGCCCGACACCGCGCTGCTCATCTGGACCACCACGCCCTGGACGCTGCCCTCCAACATGTACGCCGCGGTCAACCCCACCGTGGACTACGTCACCGTGGACGCGGGCGAGCGCAAGCTCATCGTCGCCGCGGCCCTGCGCGAGGAGCTGGCCAAGAAGCTCAAGAAGGATCTGCCCGTGCTCGCCACCCTCAAGGGCAGCGAGCTGGTGGGCCGGCGCTACCTGCCGCCCTACGACGTCTACGTCCAGCGCGTGGGCGACACCCTGCTCCCCCTCGCCCAGGGCGGCACCGAGGCGCCCGCCTGGCGCGTCATCGGCGCGGACTTCGTCACGCTCACCAGCGGCACGGGCATCGTGCACGTCGCGCCCGCCTTCGGCGAGGACGACTACGAGGCCTTCCGCCGCGAGCGCACCCGCTTCACCCAGCCCCTGGAGATGTTCTGCGCCATCCGTCCGGACGGCACCTTCGGCGAGGACTTCCCCTCGCTCACCGGGCGCTTCGTCAAGGACGCGGACAAGGAGATCCAGCGCGAGCTCAAGGAGCGCGGCCGGCTCGTGCTCATGGAGCAGTACCGCCACGAGTACCCCTTCTGCTGGCGCGCGGATGATGATCCGCTCATCCAGTTCGCCCGGCCCGCCTGGTACATCCGCACCACGTCCGTGAAGGACAAGGCCATCGCGAACAACCGCCAGGTCAACTGGGTCCCCGACCACATCAAGGAGGGCCGCTTCGGCGACTTCCTCGCCAACAACGTGGACTGGGCCCTCTCGCGCGAGCGCTACTGGGGCACGCCCCTGCCCCTCTGGGTCCACTCGGAGACGGGTGAGGTGGAGGCCCACGCGTCGCTCGAGTCCCTGCGCGACAAGCCCGGCAGCACGCTCGCCGCCGTGGAGGCCGAGCTCAAGGCCTTCCTCGCGAGCAAGCCCGAGTCCGCCGGCGCCGAGCACCTCATCGTCCACAAGCCGTGGATCGACAAGGTCACCTACGAGAAGCCCGGCACCCCCGGCCGCTTCGTGCGCGTGCCCGAGGTGGTGGACGTGTGGTTCGACTCCGGGTGCATGCCCTTCGCCCAGTGGGGCTACCCCCACGCGCCCGGCTCGCACGAGAAGTTCACCCGCGCCTTCCCCGCCGACTTCATCTCCGAGGCGATCGATCAGACGCGCGGCTGGTTCTACTCGCTGCTGATGATCAGCACGCTCGTCTTCGACGAGGAGACGCAGGCACGCCAGGGGATTGCTCCCGCGCGCGAGTACCCCCTGCCCTACAAGAACTGCATCGTGCTCGGCCACGTCTCCGACAAGGAGGGCAAGAAGGAGTCCAAGTCCAAGGGCAACTACACCCCGCCGGAGATCATCCTCGACGAAGTGCGCATGGACTTCGCCGTGCTCGACGACGCGCGCGCGGGCGTGCCCGGCGTGCCCGGCGAGGCGCTCATCGCCCGCGAGGACCTCGAGGGGTTGGATCTCCAGGAGGGCGCGAAGCTCCAGGTGTTCCGTCCGGACGCGCCCGACAAGGCGCTGACGCTCACCGTCAAGGTGCACAAGAAGCTCAAGCGCCGCGTGGTGCTGCTCGCCGCGAAGGACATCGCCGCCCTGGGCGTGAAGCCCCCGCCGCGCGGCGCGGAGGTGATGCCGGTGGAGGTGCCCCGGCTGCCGCCCGACGAGCGCGTGGTGCTCAAGGACCCTACCAGCCGGGCTCCCGGCGCGGACGCCTTCCGCTGGTTCTTCTTCGCCGCGAGCCCCACCTGGTCCAACACGCGCCACTCGCTGAGCAACGTGCGCATGTTGCAGAAGGACTTCCAGGTCAAGCTGCGCAACGTCTACTCGTTCTTCACCATCTACGCGAACATCGACGGCTTCTCTCCGGCGCGGGGCAACCCGGACGCCACCGAGGTGCCCTGGCGCGCCATCCAGAAGAGCACCGGCTGGCGCCCCCCCGCCCAGCGCCCGGTGTTGGATCGGTGGATCCTCTCCGAGGTGCAGCTCGCCCTGCGCGACGTCACCCGGGGCCTGGACACCTACCAGGTGTACGACGCCGCCCAGCGCATGGTGGCGCTCGTGGACGCCCTGTCCAACTGGTACCTGCGCCGCAGCCGTGACCGCTTCTGGGCGCCGGGCCTGGAGCAGGACAAGCAGGACGCGTACTTCACCCTGTACGAGGTGCTCACCACGCTCGCCGCCATGAGCGCGCCCTTCACGCCCTTCTTCGCCGAGGAGATGTGGGGCAACCTCGTGCGCCAGCCCTGGCCTGGCACCCAGCCGGAGAGCGTCCACCTGGGCCACTTCCCGGAGGCGGACGCGAGCCTCATCGACGAGGCGCTCTCCACGGAGATGGGCGCGGTGCGCGAGCTCGTGTCACTCGGCCTCAAGGTGCGCACGGACAACCGCCTCAAGGTGCGTCAGCCGCTCTCGCGCGTGGACGTGGTGCTCGCGCGCCGCGAGCTGCGCGAGCGCGTGGCCCACTACGAGCACCTGCTCACCGACGAGCTGAACGTGCACGCGGTGCGCTTCCTCGAGGCGGGCCAGGAGGCCGACGTGGTGCGCTACAAGGTCCGGCCCAACCTGCGCACCATGGGCAGCCGCCTGGGCCCCAAGCTCGCCCCGGTGCGCAAGGCCTTCGACGCCGCCGACAGCCGGCTGCTCCAGGGTGAGCTCGCCCGCGAGGGCAAGGTGGCCCTGACGGTGGGCGGCGAGGCCATGGTGTTCCCCGCCGAGGAGCTCGAGGTGCTCGTGGAGGCCAACGCGGGCTATGCCGCCGCGGGCTCGGGCGTGGGCGTGGTGGTGCTCCACACGGAGCTCACCGAGGCGCTCGTGGACGAGGGCCTGGTGCGCGAGCTGCTCGCCCGCGTGCAGGCGGCGCGCAAGGACCTGGCGCTCGGGTACACGGATCGCATCCGCCTGTGGGTGGACGGGGATGCACGCGTGCGCAAGGTGGCCCAGGAGGCGCGTGAGCTCATCTCCCGGGAGACGCTCACCGCGGAGCTGAACGTGGGCCCCGAGGGCTTCACCACCGAGGAGGAAGTGAGCCTCAACGGGCTGCCCGCGCGCGTGCGCGTCGAGCGGGCCTGAGAATTGGCTCTCGTCCCCGGGGTCGAGGGCCCTGCCCTGGCCCCGGGGGCGGGCGCACTTCAGATCTGCGCAATGCCGCCGTCGACGAAGAGCTCGATGCCGTTGACGTAGCTGCTGTCCTCCGAGGCGAGGAACACCGCCACCTTGGCGATCTCGTCGGGGTCCGCCATCCGGCCCATCGGGACGATGGCGGCGAACTGCTCGTAGACCGACCGCGCGTGCTCCTCGCCCCCGGCGAGGGTGTGGAGGGTGAGGCTTCCGGGCGTCCGGGTGGTGCCCGGACTGAGGACGTTGACGCGGATGGGGCGACCCTTCAGATCGAGGATCCAGTTGCGGGCGAAGTTGCGCACGGCGGCCTTGGTCGCGCTGTAGACGCTGAACGCCGGAGTGGCCATTGCGCTCGTCGTCGAGCCGTTGATGATGATGGAGGCCCCCTCGCGCAGCAGGGGCAGGGCCTTCTGGACCGTGAACAGGACGCCCTTGACGTTGGTGTTGAAGATGTCGTCGAAGTGCTCCTCCGTGATGGAGCCCAGGGCGGCGAACCCCGCCGTGCCCGCATTGGCGAAGACGATGTCCACGGCGTCCGCCTTCTGTTTCACCACCTCGTAGAGCCGATCGAGATCGGCCAGTTTGGACACGTCGCCCTGGATCCCCGTGGCCAGGGGACCGATCTCCTTCACCGCGGCGTCCAGCTCCGCCTGCCGGCGGCCAGTGATGAAGACCCTGGCGCCCTCGGCGGCGAAACGCTTCGCCGTGGCGAGGCCAATCCCTGAATTTCCACCCGTCACCACGGCCACCTTGCCCTGCAGCTTGTTGCTCATCGTCGTGTCTCCCAGTCGTCGGCGGAGGAAGTTCATCGCCAACGAGAGGGATCTAATTTGGGACGATTGGCTCGAAAGGTGGATTTCATGGGAACCTGCGTTCTAGAAACGCAACGATGAGGGCTCGATGCGGGACTTGAATGACATGTTCTTCTTCTCCGAGGTGGTGGCGAACGGAGGCTTCGCGCCGGCGGGACGGGTGCTGCGGCAGTCCAAATCGAAGCTCAGCCGCCGGGTGGCACGGCTCGAGGAGCGCCTCGGGGTCCGGCTGATCGAACGCTCCTCGCGCCGCTTCCGCGTCACCGACGTCGGGCAGGCCTTCTACGACCACTGCCAGAGCGTGATGGCGGAGGTGAACCGGGCCGAGGCCGTGGTGGCCGCCACCCAGGGCGAGCCGCATGGAACGGTCCGGTTCAACTGTCCCCAGGGCATGATGGATACCCTGGGGTGCCATCTCGTCCGCTTCATGGAGCGCTACCCCCGAGTGAACCTGCAGGTGGTGGCCACCAACCGGCGGGTCGATCTCATCGCCGAGCGCATCGACCTCGCGCTGCGCGTGAGCCCCTCGCTCGACATCGACGCGTCATTCACCGTGCGCAAGCTCACCCAGAGCAACTGCATCCTCGTCGCGGCTCCGGTATGGGCCGACCGCCTCGGCGATGAGCGGAACGTGGAGCAACTGGCGTCGCTCCCCACCCTGAGCATCAACGAACGGGAAGGGCAGGACACCTGGGCGCTCCTTGGACCCGAGCAGCGGACCTTCACCCTCCACCACATGCCCCGCCTGTCGTGTGGGGATTGCCAGGCCGTCCTGGGAGCGGCGATCGCCGGGCTGGGGATCACCCTGTTGCCCGAAGCTCTCTGCGGCCCCGCCCTGCGCTCCGGCCAGCTCGTCCGGGTGTTTCCGGACTGGCACACCCAGGAAGGAATTCTCCACCTCGTCTTCACCAGCCGTCGGGGCCTTCCACCCCCGGTGTCCGCGTTGATCGAGTACCTGGCGGAGCATGTTCGAAATCCCTTCTCCATGAAGATGGCGTCCTGAGAGGGAACTGGTACCCGCGCCGCGGCCGGGACCGCTTCTGGGCACCGGGCCTGGAGCAGGACAAGCAGGACGCCGACTTCACCCCGTAGATGGGCGCGGGTGCACCAGCGCGCTTCAAATCTGCGCCGCGCCACCGTCGACGAAGAGCTCGGCGCCGTTGACGAAGCTGCTGTCCTCCGAGCCGAGGAACACCGCGGTCCGGGCGACCTCGTCGGGGTCCCCCAGCCGGCCCAGGGGAATGGTGGTGGCCATCTGCTCGAAGAGCGCCCGCGCCGCCTCCTCATTCGGGGCGAGGCCATGCAGGCCGGGCGTCTTGATGGGGCCCGGGCTGATCACGTTGACGCGGATGCGGCGGTCCTTCAAATCGAGGATCCAGTTGCGGGCGAAGCTGCGCACGGCGGCCTTGGTGGCGGAGTAGACGCTGAACGCCGGGGTGCCCTGGATGCCCGCCGTCGAGCCCGTGAGGATGACGGAGGCACCGTCGCGCAGCAGCGGCAGGGCCTTCTGCACCGTGAACAGGGTGCCCTTGACGTTGGTGGCGAAGGTGTCGTCGAAGTGCTTCTCGGTGATGGAGCCCAGGGGAGCGAACTCGCCGCCGCCCGCGTTGGCGACGAGGATGTCGAGGGACGCCTGCTTCTGCTTCACCACCTCATAGAGGCGGTCGAGATCGGCCAGGTTCGAGGCATCGGCCCGGACGCCCGTGGCGCTGGGGCCGATCAACTTCACCGCGGCGTCCAGCTCGGCCTGGCGGCGGCCGGTGATGAAGACGGTGGCGCCCTCGGCCGCGAACCTCCTGGCCACGGCCAGGCCAATCCCCGAGCTCCCACCCGTCACGACCGCCACCTTGCCCTGAAGTTTGTTGCTCATGGTTTTTCTCCCTGTGATGCGGCGGCGGAGTTCGTCGTCGCGATGAGGGATATGTAGATTTGGAACGATGAATCCGATAGTTGGGCTTTTCAGGAACCTGCGTTCATTTTTTAGAACGATGAGGGCGTGATGCAGGACTTGAATGATCTGTTCTTCTTCTCCGAGGTGGTGGCGAACGGGGGCTTCGCGTCGGCCGGACGGGTGCTGCGGCAACCCAAGTCGAAGCTCAGCCGCCGGGTGGCGCAGTTGGAGGAACGGCTGGGGGTGCGGCTGATTGAACGGTCCTCGCGCCGCTTCCGCGTCACCGACGTCGGGCAGGCCTTCTACGACCACTGCCAGAACGTGATGACGGAGGTGAAGCGGGCCGAGGCGGCAGTGGCCGCGACCCAGGGCGAGCCCCATGGGCCAGTCCGGTTCAGCTGTCCCCTGGGGCTGATGGAGCCCCTCTCGGGCATCCTCGCGCGCTTCATGGACCGCTATCCGCGAGTGAAGCTGCAGGTGGTGGCCACCAACCGGCGGGTCGATCTCATCGCCGAGCGCATCGACGTCGCGCTCCGGGTACGCACCTCGCTCGACACCGACGCGGCGCTCACCGTGCGCAAGCTCGCCCGGAGCCGCCGCATCCTCGTCGCGAGCCCCACGTGGGCCGAGCGCCTGGGTGGCACACAGGACGTGGAGACACTTTCCTCGGTGCCTACCCTGAGCGCGACGGAGCAGCCCGGCCAGGACGTCTGGGAGCTCATCGGCCCCGAGCAGCGGACGATCGCCATCCGCCACGAGCCGCGGTTGGCCTGCGGGGATTTCCAGGCCCTGCGGGAGGCGGCGCTCGCCGGGCTGGGCGTGTCCCTGCTGCCTGACCATACCTGCGCGCTCGACCTGCGCTCCGGCCGGCTGGTCCAGGTGTTTCCGGACTGGCATGCCCCGGACGGAACGGTGCACCTCGTCTTCACCAGCCGCCGGGGTCTGCCGCCGCCCGTGAGCGCGTTGATCGATTATCTCGCCGAGCACCTTCGCGACGCGTTGATGCTGGAAGCGGAAACATGAACCTGCCCCTCTCCCAACTCGGCCCCGCGCTCGTCTGGCTCAACATCATCGGTATCGCGGTGTTCGCCGCCTCGGGCGCGCTCGCCGCTGCCCGGCGGCAACAGAACCTCGTCACGTTCGCCTTCTTCGCCGCCATCACCAGCACGGGCGGCGGCACCGTGAGGGATCTGCTCCTCGGCGCCCCCGTCTTCTGGATGCATGACTCGGGCGCGATCGCGGTCAGTCTGGCCATGGCGGTCCTGGTCTGGGTCACGCCCTCATGGCTGTGGCGGGGCAAGGCGCTCGACTGGTTCGACGCGATCGGCCTCGCCGCCTATGCCGTCTATGGCGCCGCCAAGGCTCGCAGCCTGGGCATCCCCGCCCTGCCCGCCGTGGTGATGGGCGTCGTCACCGCCTGCATGGGGGGCATCATCCGCGACGTGCTGGCGGGTGAGCCGTCCATCCTCCTGCGTCCGGAGATCTACGTCACCGCCGCCGCGCTCGCCGCCGCGCTGTACGTCGGGCTCGGCTCCCTGGGGGTCCCCATGCCCCTGGCCGCCGGCATCGCGGCCACCGCCGGCTTCGTCCTGCGGGCGCTCGCCATCACCCGGGGACTCGCCCTCCCCCTTTATCGAGGTTGAACACCGTGCGCGTCCTTCCACGTGGGTGGCCCTCCGGTGGGCTGTGGAGCCACCCGGACTTCCTGAGGCTGTGGGGCGCGCAGATCGTCAGCGCGTTTGGCAGCCGCATCACCCGCACCGCGCTGCCCATCCTCGCCCTGCTCACGCTCCAGGCGACGCCCACCGAGGTCGCCATCCTCTCGGCGCTCGGGGTCGCGCCCGGCCTGCTCGTGGGACTGTTCATGGGCGGGCACGTCGATCGGACCGCCAGACGGCCGCTGCTCATCGGCGCCGACCTCCTGCGCGCCCTGTTGCTCCTCACCCTGCCCCTGGCCGCGTGGCTCGGGGTCCTGTCGATGCCCCAGCTCTACCTCGTGGCGGCGGCGGTCGGAGCCGCCACGACGCTGTTCCAGATCGCCGACAACAGCTACCTACCCACGCTCGTGGACAAGGCCCTGCTGGTGGAGGCCAATGCCCGGCTGGAAGCCTCGGAGTCCGTCGCCGAGGCGGCCGGGCCCGGACTCGCGGGCGTGCTGGTGCAGTGGCTGACGGCGCCGGTGGCGATCGGGGTGGACGCGCTGTCGTATGTCTGGTCCGCCCTGTGGCTCGGCCGGATCCGCACCCCCGAAAAACCCGCGGCGGCCACCGGGGCACACGTGAGCGTGCTCGGCGACATCGTGACGGGCTTTCGCGCCTGCCTCTCCCATCCGTTGATCCGTCCGGTGTTGATCGCGGAGGCCGTCATGTACTTCTTCGGCGGCTTCTTCCTCGCGCTCTACATGGTCTTCACGCTGGAGACGCTGGGCCTGACGCCCGCCACCGTGGGCCTCATCATCGGCGTGGGAGGGGTGGGCGCCTTCCTGGGGGCGCTGCTCGCCCGGCCCATGCTGCGCCGGGGACTGGGCCCCGCGATGGGCTTCTCACTGCTGGTGGGACAAGGCGCGAACCTGCTGATTCCCCTCGCGCGGGAGGCAGGAGCGTGGAGCATCCCCCTGCTCGTCCTGCAGCAGTTGCTCGGGGATGCCCTGCTCGGCGCGTATGTGATTCACGCGCTCAGCCTGCGGCAGTGGGTCATGGACTCCGAGGTGCTGGGCCGCGCCAACGCGACCTTCCACGTGGTGACCGGACTGCTGCTGTCGCTGGGGGCGTTGCTGGCGGGACCCCTGGTGGACGTGCTCGGGATGGGGCCCACCCTGTGGATCGGCGCGGGGGGCGGCCTGCTCGCCGTCCCCCTGCTGCTGGGCGGGTCCCCGCTCACCTCGCGCGACTAGCGCTTGTACGAATCCACCGCCTTGCGGCCCACGGCGGGGTCATCGGTGAAGAAGCCATCGATGCCGGCATCGAGGTACGCCTGGATCTCCTTGATGGCGCCCTCGGCGTTGCGCGTGGAGTCCGGACCCGCGACCTTGAGCGGAGCGGGCAGGAAGCTGTTCTCCGGACGGAAGGTGTAGGGGTGCACGAGCAGCTTCGCGGCGTGGGCGTTGCGCACCAGGCTGGTGGGCTTCAGGAAGGCGCCCGTCGTGGCGTCCACGTCGAGGACGCTGCGCTTGTAGGGCCCGACACCGTTCGCGTAGGTGGCGATCTCCTTCATGCCCGCCTCGGTCATCAGGTCCGCGTAGGTGCGCGCGTCCTTGGCGATGACGAAGTCGTAGGGCTTCAAGGACGCCTCCTCCATCAACTGCACGAGCTTCCAGTTGGGCTGCGAGGTGCCGATCTTCGCGTGGATGGCCTTGAGGTTGGCCACCTCGAAGGACTGGATGTAGATGGTGGCGGTGGTGCGGGTGAAGTCATCCGCGCGCAGCGCCTCGATGAGCTTGTCCTCCAGCGGCAGGTTGATGGACTGGAAGTAGGTGGGGTGCTTGGTCTCCGGGTAGAGGTGGATGGTGCGGCCAGTGCTCTGGGACAGCTCCTTGGCGAGCGCGATCACCTCGGCGAGCGTGGGGATTTCGAACTGATCGTTGTACGGGGTGTTGCCCGGGCGCACCGCCGGAATCCGCTCCCGCGCGCGCAGCTCCTTGAGCTCCGCCAGGGTGAAGTCCTCGGTGAACCACCCGGTGAGCGGCTTGCCGTCGATCTCCTTCGTGGTCTTGCGCGAGGCGAACTTCGCCACCTCGGCCACGTTGGTGGTGCCGGAGATCTCGTTCTCGTGACGGGCCACGAGCACGCCGTCCTGGGTGGACACGAGATCCGGCTCGATGATGTCCGCGCCGTCCTCGACGGCCTTGCGGTAGCTGGCGAGCGTGTGCTCCGGGCGCAGGGCGCTGGCGCCACGGTGGCCCACCACGAGGAGCTTGTCGGCGAGCGCGGGCGTCCGGTCATCGGGCACGGGCGTCGGATCATCGGGCGTGGGCTTCGGGTCGCAGCCCGTCATCGCGAGCGTGCAGGCCAGGGCGAACGGCAGCACGGAGGACAGACGGCGCGAGGACCGCGAGGAAGTGCGAGAGGTGGAATGCAGGTGCACGGATGTCTCCCAGTCAGGGGACGCGTCACGTCCCGAGTGCTCCGGGCACATAGCATTGGAGGGTGACAGCGCGTGGGTGACAGCCCGGTGAAAACGGGAGTCAGACGCCCGAGGACACCGGGGTGGGCTCGGGGCGCGGCTGTTCGCCACTGGACTCCGGGCCGGCCTTGCGCGGGGCAAAGCCGATGCTCCAGCGGAAGAGCGAGTGCTCCTTGAGCAGCAGGTAGATGGCCCAGGGGCCAAGCAGTCCCATCGTCCAGCCCACCACGAGGTGCACCACCAGCGGCATGCCCGGAGA
The DNA here is from genome assembly GCF_000335475.2 of Cystobacter fuscus DSM 2262. Lineage (NCBI taxonomy): Bacteria > Pseudomonadati > Myxococcota > Myxococcia > Myxococcales > Archangiaceae > Cystobacter > Cystobacter fuscus. The sequence goes on from NZ_ANAH02000005.1 coordinate 221,286, forward strand.
CAGGTGCTCGAGCACCATGCGCGTGCCCGACACGAAGTAGATGTGGAAGAGGTAGAAGAGCATGCTGATGGAGCCCACGGTGGCGAAGCGCCCGCGCAGCGCCTTCCACACCGCGCCTCCCTCGCGTGCCCGGCTACCCAGGAAGACCGAGAGCGAGATCAACAGGCAGAAGCCCAGGGGCCCGTTGATGACGCACACCAGCTCGTAATCCGGCACCCCCGCGTACACGGCCACCAGCGCGGCGGCGAGCCCCAGGGACACCAGCACCTGCCGCGGCGCGGACAGCCGTGAGAGGAATTGGCAGGCGCCCACCAGGGCCGGCTGGATGAAGAGGCCCAGGCCGAAGAAGCGGTTCCAGTACGTCACCAGGGACACGTACTCGCCCATCACCGACGGCGTGGGACCCACCCACGCCACCACGGCGGCATGCATCACGATGGCGGCGGACAGGTAGACCAGGGAGGCCCAGCGGCCGAGCGGCGGCGCGGCGAAGCGCCGGAAGATCCAGCTCAGCAGCGTGCACCACACCAGCACGTGCACGAACCAGAAGATGGCGTACACGGGGAACCACGCCGTGGGCACGCGCGCGAGCAACTCCCCCCACGCCCACATCCCATGGGGAATGCCCCCCGACAGCTCCTGCATCAGCAGCAGCATGGGCGCCCAGATGAGCATCGGGACGACGAGCTTATCAAGCTTCTTGCGCAGGAAGCCGATGAGCGACCGGTTCACCCTCCCGAAGGCGCTCACGGCCACGCCCGCCGCGATCAACATCACGGCCATATTGAAGCTATGGATGAAATCGTACGTGATGCGCAGGTCCGCCCGTCCCGGGATGAAGAGCTTGCGCACCCCGTGCTGGTCATCCACGCCGAGTACGTGCACGAGGACCACCAGTGCGATGCCAAAACCTCGCATGCAGAACAAATCACCGGAAATCGACGGGTCCTCCGTCCGCTCTCCCTGCACGCCTCTCTCTCCCATGGAAAACCTCGACAAGGCCGAAAGGAACGTGCTTCCAGCGAACCGCCGACACCCCGGGTATCTACCGCAGTCCGGACGATTCTGACCTGGATTCGCGCCCCGAACAACAGGAGTCCACCCGAGTGCAGGGCGAGCAGGCGAGCATGGAACAGTTCATCGCCGACGCCAGTTCATCACCCGCGCGAACAACACGGTGCCAAAGACAAGCACGGTGAAGGCGGCGGTGTAGCCCAGGAAGATGAGCCAGCCGGTGGTGGCGCCCGGAATGCCCACCGAGGGGCTCATGTCTTGGAACTGCGCGCCGGAAAAGAAGCCGCAGGCGAGGCTCACCGGCAGGAAGACGAAGACGAGCAGGCCCACCATGCGATCGAACTGATCGCGCTTGTACTGGTCCAGCTCGGCGGCCTGGTCGCGCATGGACGTCACCGTCTCCTGCAGGCCGTGCAGCGAGTGCCAGGCGAGGTAGCGCGCGTTGACGTCCGGGTCCTCGCTCACGCGCGTGTGCCAGAGCGAGTTGGTGAAGAGCATCACGTCGGAGCGCACGCTGCGCGCGGGCCGCAGGCTCTGCCAGCGCGAGGTGCGGTAGCGCTGCTCCACCTCGGCCATGCGCCGGCTGATCTCGAAGGCCGAGTAGCGCTGGCCCAGGGTGAGCAGGAAGAGGAAGAAGTCGCGGTCGCACGCGAGCGGCCCGCGCTCCTCCTCCTCGAGGAGGAATTCGATCCGCGCCCCGCCCGTGGACGTCAGCCAGTGCTCGGTTTCCCCGGCGGCGTCGCGCAGCACGCGCCGGCTCTCGGCGGCGGCCGCCGAGGGCAGCGTCTCCAGGGAGGGCCGCGTGCCGGAGGCGAGCGCGTGGAAGAGCCCCTGCATGGAGCGCGAGTCATCCAGCATGGACGAGCGGCCCCGCGAGACGCGATAGGCGCCATAGACGAGCCAGCGCTCGGGGCCGAGCGGCGCCAGCCACGGCGCGAGCGCGCGCAACGGCTCCAGCTCCCACAACGCGCGGCCCTCGACGAGCTCTTCCTGCTCCTGGGCGAGCGCGTACAACGAGGTGGCCTCGGCCCGGGGCCGCTCCACCCAGACGGCGACGAGCCGGTTGGGGTAGACGGAGACGTGGACGGTGTGGCCCCCGGCGGGCTTCTCGTAGTGCAGCACGTCCGCCTCCTCCGTGGCGCCGAGGAAGGACAGGACCACGGCGGGGTGGAAGGTGGCGCCCTGGTTGGAGAGATCCCGCCGCACGAAGCCCCGGGACACCAGCTCCGTGCCCGGCATGGGCCCGCGCCACAGGAAGGGCCGGGCGAAGATGGTGTGGGCGCGCAGGACATGGACGTGGCGGCCCACGTTGAAGCGGGTCCAGAGCGTCTCCCACAGCTCGCGGCGCGACAGCCGGGTGCCCGAGTAGGGGCCGGCCACCATCGTCGCGCGGCCGGTGGGGCTCGCATACCCATCCGAGTACCACGGGTCCGAGTAGTCGTTGGGCTGGCGCTCGAAGCGCCGTCCGCGCTTGCGCGGGGAGCCATCCGCGAGCCGCGGCCCCTCGAGCTCGTCCAGCGCGCCCGCCAGATTCCCCAGGGTGCCGGCGCGCTCGGGGGTGAGGGAGAAGGAGTGCCAGGGCCGGGACTGATCGGGCCGCGCGATGTGGATGGCCATGAAGTCGAAGCCCTGGCCGTAGTGGGTGTTCTCCGTGTCGTTGCGCGCGAGCAGCCGCAGGACGGTGACGTCCTGGAAGGAGGACAGGAAGAGCGCGTCCACGCGCCGCATGGGTCCGTCCTCCGCGTCCCCCAGGGGAATGTCGAGCTGCACGCGTTGGGCGCGCGACAGCTCGGCGCGGTAGAGCAGCTCGTCCGCCTTGAGGCGCCGGGAGACGGCGGGGGGGATGCGCGCCGGGGGCAGGCGCGTGAGATCCTCGGGCACGCGCACCGTCTCCATCACGGAGGCCATGAGCTCCAGCACCTCGCGCGAGGGCCGGGCCGTCGGCGAGGGCCAGAGCTTCACCGCCGCGTAGAACACGGTGCCCAACGCGCACTCGTACTCGCCCACCGTCTCGGTGTGGCCCTGCTCCCACTCGCTCACGTAGTCGGCGAGCACCTCGACGCCCTCGGGCCAGGTGCCGTGCAAGAGCCGCCAGGCGACCAGCAGCGTGGCGCACACGACGTCGAGGGTGTGCTCGTGGACGCGCAACGTGAGGGGCGGCGCGTCGGGAGGCACCTGTCCGAGCTGCCGGGACAGGGCGTCGAGCGGCTCGGCGGAGAGCAGGACCGTGCCCGTGGTGGAGCGCACCGCGCGCCGGGTCCATTGGGGGAGCTTCCACGACAACATGCGTGGGTGCTCGGGCAGGGCCGCGCCGCGCGAGCCCAGGCTGATGAAGAGTTCACGCGCCCCGGGCTCCAGGCCGGGAGGAGGCTTCTCGGTGGTCCATTCCACCTGCTCCTCGCGCAGGAGCCACTCCACGACCTGCCTCGACTTCACGTCCATGCAGCGCCTTATAGACGCTATCCCGGCTCCCGCGTGGGCGTGAGACGCAAGACCGAGCGTTCCTCGGGATCCGAGAACGCCTCGTCCGCGGCCCGCTGGCGCAACCGCTCCAGGGCACGCCGCTGCTGCTCGGCCCGGTGGATGTGGACCGTGAAGTCGAAGCGGCCCAGGCGATCGTCCTTGCCGGCCAGTGCCCGGAGGGTGCGCCACATGGACAGGCGCCCCTCGGTGCCCAGACAGAGCAATTCCAGCTCCTCCAGGCGGCTCAAGGGGGAGTAGCCCGTGAGCCGTCCGTTGGGCTTGAGCCGCTCGAGCTTCTCGCCCACCCAGGCCATGCCCTGCTTGAGCGGATCGAGCTTGAAGCCCAGCGCCCGCATCACGTTCTTCAGGGTGGCGCGGTCCGTCTGGAGCTCCTCGACGAAGGACGCGAGGTACTCCCCCACCGCGTTGTCCTCGTTCTCCGCGCGCGCCCGCTTCGCCAACTCCAGGCCGCCCACGGAGCCCATCAGGTGATCGTTCAGATAGATGCGCAGTAGGTCCAGGTTCACGGATCCCTCCCCGTCTTCGCCCGCGTTGCGCGGGGAAGGTCGGCATGATCGTCCTGGAGTGCAGCGCCCCCCGGCCAGGCGACCGGGGAGCGAGCGGCGGAGCAAGCGCTCGAACGTCTTACGGGGCGGTGTCCGGGTAGCGGAAGGACATGGGCAGCTTCACGTCCGGGTGGAGGCTGCGGGACACCGGGCAGCCGTGCGCCACCTCCTCCAGCCGGGCGCGGTGCGCGGCGGAGAGTCCCGGGGGCATCTCCACCTCCAGCACCAGCTCGCCGATGCGCCGCGGCGGGGGCGTCATGCGCTTCTCCACCCGGGCACGGGCCTCGCCCAGGGGGATGTTCTCGCGCGAGGCGGCCAGGGCCATGGTGGTGAGCACGCACGAGGCGAGCGCCGCGCCCACCAGGTCCGTGGGCGAGAAGGACATGCCCGTGCCGCCGTTGTCCTTGGGGGCCTCGGTGGTGATGCGCGAGCCGGACGGCCCGTGCTCCAGCTTGCAGTGGAAGCCCGACGAGGACTCGACGGACATCACGACGCCGGTGGGGGAAGGGGGCTGGCTCATGGTCATGGCTCCTGGGCTTTGGGGGGGGAGGAACGGCTAGCGCACGTACGTCTCGTGCTCCTCCGGGTTGGGCTTGGCGTCGTCGGGGCTCCACTCGATCGTCTTGAGCAGGGACTTGTGGCGCTTCTTCACGTCCTTGTCGAGGAAGGCCACCGCCTCCTGCATCACGTCCATCAACCGGCGCGGCTTGCGCTTCATCTTCGTGTCGCTCAAGAGCGCATGGGTGAGCCACGGGAAGACGGCGGTGACGTCGGTGTGCACGTACATGGAGCCCACCTCCACGGCCTCGATGGACACCTTGCCCCAGGTGTGGCCCTCGCCCGCCGGGCAGCTGGAGAGCGCGCCGTTGTCCACCGGATCCACGCAGAACTGCACGTCGATGTCGAAGCCGTCCGTGGGCACGCCGAGGATCTGATCCAACAGCGGCTCGCCCTGCAGCGTGTAGTTCTTGGGCACGCCGCCGCCGAGGATCCAGATGGCCATCTTGTTGGAGTAGTGGTGACGGCAGTAGTGCTGGATCGCCGACATCCAATAGACGTCGTCGTTGATGTCGATCTCGAACTTGAACTCGGCGCCGAGCAGGCGCTTGAGCTTGACGGCGTTGAGGAAGATGGAGCCGTCCTGCACGGCGCCCACGAAGATGGGCACGGCGTGCTTGTAGCAGGTGGACAGGAGCGAGGGCTGCTTCACGCCGAGCTGCTTCTCGATGGCGGCGATGTTCTTGCCGAGCAGGTAGTGGAACTCGGGCGTGGTCATCTTGCGCTGGAACTCGGGGCGGCGCAGCAGCGCGGAGAAGAGCCGGTCGGTGTCCAGCAGCGCCTCCTCCCAGAAGCCCAGGTCGTAGATGCGGATGATGCGCGCCAGGCGGTACTGCAAATCCCCCGCGTTGGGGTTCACCTCGCGGATGGCGTGGCCGATGATGCGGTGGGCGTCGTGGTAGAGGTTGGCGCCGGTGGTGGTGAGCGCCGAGATGATGCCCTTCTCGATGAGGGGGATGATGCAGCTCTGGTGCAGGCCCGCCGGCGTCATCGCGCCCGACAGGGTGAGGAAGACGGAGGCGTCGACTTCCATCGAGCGGCGCATGAGCTCGAAGGCGGTGCGCTCCTGCCGTCCCACATAGGCCGAGAAGGCATGCGCGAGCAGCTCGGCGGGGGACTCCTTGCCGGTGATGGGGCGCGGGTCGGCCTTGCGTGCTCCCGAGTAGTGGGCGCGCAGATTCTTCTTCGAGTTCGAGGGGGTCTTGGCCATGGCGCGCCGATCTACCACCACCCACGCGCCGAGGGGAGGCCCGGGTTCACTTGCGATTGCGCTCCTTGGCCCTGCCCTTGCCCTCCTCGCCCTCGGGAGGCGGCGGCGGGGCGATTCCGAGGAGCCGCTCGCGCACCTGCTCCGGGGGCAGGTGTCCGGTGTCCGCGACGACGCAGGAGACGAAGGCCAGCTCCGCCAGGGCCCGCCTCGCCCGGGCGCGCGCCGCCTCGTCATCGGAGGACAGCAAATCCGAGGCACTGGAGACATAGCTGCTCGCCAGGGACTCGAAGAGGTAGACGCGGTTCTCGATGGTGTCTTCCTTGGCCATGGGGGTCTCCTCTGGTGCATCCGTGACGCATCCTCCATCATCCTAGGGACGCCCCTCCTGACGGTTCAACCCGAGTGCCCTGGAGTCTGCCGTGATTGATCTGCATTCCCACACGACCGCGAGCGATGGCCAGCACTCGCCCACCGGGCTGCTGGCCCTGGCGGCGAGTGCCGGAGTGAAGGCGCTCGCGGTGACGGATCACGACACGGTGGAGGGGCTGGCGGAGGCGGCGGAGGCGGCGCGGGCGCACGGCGTGGAGCTGGTCGCGGGCATCGAGCTGTCGGCGTTCGTGAACAAGCGCGAGGTGCACATCCTGGGGCACTTCGTCCGGCCGGACTTCCCGGAGCTGGCCGCCTACGCGTCCCGGCTGCGGGTGGAGCGCGAGCAGCGCATGGTGCTCATGGTGGAGCGGATGCGCACGCTGGGGTTTCCCATCCGGATGGAGGACGTGCGCGCCCTGGCGGGGGGCGCGCAGCTCGGCAGACCCCATCTGGCGCGGGTGCTGGTGGAGCGCGGGTGGTGCCTGGACGTGAAGGAAGCCTTCGACCGTTTCCTGGGGGCGGGAAAGGCGGCCTGGGTGGAGCGGTTCAAGCTGGACGGGGCAGAGGCCATCCAGCTCGTGCACCGCGCGGGGGGCACGGCCACACTGGCTCACCCCGGCAGCTCCAAGATTGAACGGTACGATATCCTACAACTCGCACGGGCGGGCCTGGATGGGTTGGAAGCGTTACATTCGGACCACAACCCGAGTGTGCAGCAGCGGTACGTGAAGTACGCGAAGGAGTTCGATCTGGTGCCCACGGGAGGCAGCGACTTCCACGGGGAACAGGTGACACCAGGCCGGAGACCCGGAGACTCCCCCACTCCTCCCGAAAACTTCGCGAGACTGCGCGCCCGGGCCACGAGTCAGTCCACACACGCGAGCTAGACACCATGCAAATGCAGACCCTGAACAACATGCTGGAGCGCCTGCCGATGAAGGAGACCCACCGTCTCGGCATTCCCATCCTCCCCGGTGGGCTGCCCCTGGTGGGACACGCGCCCTTCAACCTCGGCGACACCCTCACCTTCCTGCGCGCCGCCGAGGCCAAGGTGGGCCCCATCTTCTGGATGCGCTCCTTCGGCTCCGAGATGCAGTTGGTGTGCATGGGCGAGCCCGGCTTCGAGCTGCTCAAGAACCGGGTGACCAGCAGCGAGTTCATCCGCGATCAGGCCCCCGAGTTCATCGGCGACGCGCTCCTGTCCCAGGATGGCGCCCGCCACCGCAACCTGCGCACGCCCATGAGCGGGCCCTTCACGCCCCGGGGGCTGTCGTCCAGTGGCGCCGCCACCCTGTCCGCCGAGGTCATCGAGGCGAGCGTGGCCAGCCTGCCCTCCTCGCGCCCCTTCTCACTGATCGCCGAGACCCAGAAGTTCGCCCTCGACATCATCTTCCGCGTCATGGGCATCGACCGCTCGGAGATCGAGGAGTTCAACACGAACTACCGCGAGTTCACCCTCGGGGCGTTCCCGCTGAAGCTCGATCTGCCCTACTCGCCGCGCTGGCGTGCCCGCCGGGGGCGTGCGTGGCTGGATGCGCGCTTCTCCAGCCTCATCGCGGCGGCGCGGGGCCGTCCGGAGATGCCGGGCACGCTCTCGGCGATGCTGGCGGCGCGCGACACGGAAGGCCAGCCGCTCAAGGATGACGATCTCATCAGCAACCTGCGGCTCTTGGCCCTGGCGGGACACGAGACGACCGCGTCGACGATGGCGTGGCTGGGCCTGGTGCTCGCCCAGCGGCCCGACCTCTGGGAGAAGCTGCGCGAGGAGGCCACGGCGGCGCCGGGCCTGCCCCGCTCGCCCGAGGAGCTCAAGCGCCACCCCTTCGCCGAGGCGCTCTTCCGGGAAGTGATCCGGCTCTACCCGCCCGTGTCGTCCACGGCGCGCGAGGCGACCGAGGATCTGACGCTGCACGGCAAGCTCGTGCCCAAGGGCACGATGATCACCGTTCCGCTGGGCACCTACGGCTACGATCCGGCCAACTTCCCCGAGCCGGAGAAGTTCGATCCCTCGCGGTGGCTGGGCCGGCGCGTGCCGCCCTCCTCCGTCGAGACGGCGCCCTTCGGCGGTGGCCCGCACTTCTGCCTGGGCTACCACCTGGCCTGGGTGGAGGTGGTGCAGTTCGCCACGGCGTTCGCGCGCGAGCTGTCGCGCCGGGGGGTGCGGCCGCAGCTGGCGCCGGGAGTCGCGCCGCCCAAGCTGCGCTACCTGCCCTTCGGTCAGCCCCCCAAGAAGGCGCTGATCGAGTTCGTGCCCGTCGTCTGAGACGGGCACGGAGGCCGACGCACCAGGACACCTCAACGATCGCGTGCCACCTTGAACTTGCTGGTGAGCACGCTGAGGCTGTCGGCCACGCTCTGCAGATCCTGGGCGATGCGCGTGGTACGCCCCGTGGCGTCCACGCCCTGCTTGACCAGGTCCGCCACGTTGCGCGCACCTTGCACGGCCTGCTCGCTGGACTGACGCTGCTGGCGCGTGGCGATGGTGATCTGCCGCGCCGCCTCGCTCGTGCCGCGCGCCAGCTCGACGATGCGCTGGAACACGGCCGAGGCCTGCTCGGCCACCTCCACGCCGCGATCGCTCGTCGCCATGCCCACGCGCGCCTTGGTGGCCGCCTCGTTGCCCGAGTCCTGCACCTTCTCCACGATGCGCCCGATGTCGCGCGCGGACGCGGACACGCTCTCGGCGAGCTTGCGCATCTCCGCCGCCACGAGCGAGAAGCCCCGGCCCACCTCGCCCGCCTTGGTGCCCTCCAGCGCCGCGTTGAGCGCCAGCAGGTCCGAGCGCTCCGCCACCTGGTTGATGACCTGGGCGATCTTCGACACCTGCTGCAGGTCCTGGTTGAGGCCCACGATGGCGTCGGCCACGCCCTTGGACTCCATGCGGATGTCGTTGATGCCCGCGACCACCTGGGCCACCACCGCCATGGCCTCGGCCACCGCCTCGTGCGTGCGCCGCGCGCTGGACTCCACCACCTCGGTGGAGCTGGAGATCTGCTCCGCGGTGCGGCTGAGCTCCTCGAAGGTCGCGGCGATCTGCTGGGCGTACGCCGCCTGCTGGCTGATGACGTGCTCCTGATCCGCGGACGCGCCCGACAGGCCCCGCGAGGCGCTGGAGAGCTGCTCCAGGCGCGTGAGCAGCTCGGACACCGTGCCCCGGAGCGTGCCGAGCATCTCGTTGAAGGAGTGCGCCATCATGCGCACCTCGCCCGCCGAGGCCACGTCCACCTCGCTCAGCGACATGTCGCCCTGGGCCACCTCGCGCGCCGCCTGGGTCATGCGCGTCACCGGCTCGGCGATGGCCCGCCCGATGAAGAAGGCGATGAAGAGGCCCATGAGCATGGCGCCCAGGTACACGAAGAAGCTGGACCAGCGCATGGAGCGAGCCTCCTGCATCACCGTGGCCGCGTTCAGGCCCACCACGTACACGTAGCCGCCGGGCAGCCCGCAGAACGCCATGGGGCCGGCCTCCAGCCGCTTCTCGGAGCAGCTCCCCTCCTTCAGGAAGGGCAGGTTCTTGAAGGTCTGCGCGGACGGCACGTTGCCCCGCTCGGCCAGCACCTCGCCCTGGGGCGTGAGCATCCCCTGGAAGGACACGGCGCCCGGCCGGCTCGTCTGCTCCACGCGATCGAAGACCCGCGACTTCACGCGCTCGAGGATGGGCGGCGGCGGACTCATCCCCCGCGCTTCGCTCTCCTCCAGCAGCAACGAGATGTCCTGCGCGGCGAGCCCGCCCACCGCGTGCGCCTGTTCCTCGAGCCGCAGCAGCCCCTGCTCACGCTGCTGCTCGGGATAGTAGAAACCGTTGAACAGGGCCACGGCGAGGCTGGGGACCAGCACCGCGAATGCCACCTGCCAGCGTAGACTAAGCCGACCCCACATGCCCGGCGCTGCTCCTGTCTGATCGCACGACGCGTCGGGCCAGGACCCTAGGGGGCGGCGCGCGGAGCGTCAAACCCCGCCCTCGCGCCTCCTTGGCACGCGGGGAGGAGGGCCCGGGGGGCCGCCGGGGCTTTCCGCTGTCATGTCCGGGGGTTGGCGCTTCCGGGTTTCACGTTGACACCTCTCGCGGCTGTCCCTAGGGTCCGCGAGCGATGACCCCCGCGATTGATCCGAACAACCCCCTGAGCTCCTACCTGCCGCTGGCGCTCGTGCTGCTGCTGGCGGGCGTGCTGGCGCTCGTCATCGTGAACCTGGCGGCCCTCGCGGGCCCCAAGCGGCCGAGCTCCATCAAGTCCGCTCCCTTCGAGGCCGGCTCGGCGAGCAGCGGAACGGCGCGCCAGCGCTTCGCGGTGAAGTTCTACGTGGTGGCCCTGCTGTTCATCGTGTTCGACGTCGAGGCGGTCTTCCTGTACCCCTGGGCGGTGAACTTCCAGGCACTCGGCTGGTTCGGCTACGCGGAGATGGTGGTTTTCGCGGCGACTGTCGTGGTGGGCCTTATCTACGTCTGGAAGAAGGGCGCTCTCGAGTGGGAGCACTGAGGAACCATGGCTGAATCCGATATCGCACCCGTATTGACCACCCGCCGGGATGAGGCCATGGGCTTCATCGAGCGCATGGTGTCCAAGGGCCTGGGCTGGGCGCGCAAGTACTCGCTCTTCACCTACCCGTACGCCACCGCGTGCTGCGGCATGGAGTTCATGTCCGTCTCGTCCGCCCGGCACGACATCGCCCGCTTCGGCGCCGAGTTCCCCCGCTTCTCGCCGCGCCAGGCGGACATGCTGATGGTCATCGGCACCATCAACCTGAAGCAGGCCCCCATCCTCAAGCGCGTGTACGAGCAGATGTGCGAGCCCAAGTGGGTCGTCGCCTTCGGCGTGTGCGCCTCATCGGGCGGCTTCTACGACAACTACGCGGTGCTCCAGGGCATCGATCGCATCATCCCGGTGGACGTCTACATCCCCGGCTGCCCGCCGCGTCCCGAGCAGGTGCTCGACGGTCTGCGGCTCTTGCAGGACAAGATCGCCAACCAGACGCACCGCGTGGGCCACCGCGGCACCACGCCGCACGATCTGATGGCGCAGAACTACTCGCTGACCAAGTAGCACCCCGACGCCAGCACCGGTCGGACCCGGGCCCCGTGAACCTCCAGTCCGGAGGGGACGGGGCCCTCGTCATGTCTACCAGCGGTGGTACGCGGGGTGGCCCGGCTTCACCGCGACGAAGGTGCCCCGGCACGTCGCGCACACCTTGCCCCCAGCGGTGAGGGTGCCCTCGACGACGACCTTGTCCCCCTCCTGGGACACGGGGCCGGCCTCGAGACGCAGGGGCCCCAGGGGCGTGGGGCGCTTGAGCTGGATGGAGTACTCGGCGGTGACGGTACAGGGCGGTGTGTCCAGGCCCCGCTCCTTCATCAACGTGTGGGCCGCCGTCCAGTTGCAGTGACAGTCGAGCAACGCGCCGATGATTCCGCCACTCACCACGCCGGGGAAGGCCTGGTGGTGCTCGGCGGGGGTCCAGTCGGCGACGACCCGCTCCCCCTCCACGATGCTGCGGATTCGCAGACCTTGAGAATTGGCGGGGCCGCAACCAAAGCAGGCCAGATGGGGAGCGAAGCGTTCCTGGAGGCTCTCGGGGGAAGTCGGGGACATGGCACTCACCATACGCTTCCGTTAACAGTCGTGCCGCGAGGCGGGCGGGCGTCCGCCTCGGAAATGCGTGCTCCCCGACGTCCGTGCGAGGATGCCCGCACCTCCCTCCCTACTTCAGAGGTTTCGTGGACGACTCCGGGCAGACCCGCCCCCCGCAGGCCGATTTCCTGCGGGAGCCGGTGGACAAGGCCCTCAAGGCCGAGCGCCAGAACAGCACGGTGCGGCTGGCGTGGCTGCGCTGCCTCGGGGTGTCCCTCGTGCTGCTCGTCACGGTGTACCTGGGCCTGGTGCGGGGGCTCGAAGACTGGCGGGTGTACCTCGCCCCCTTCCTCGCCTACTGGCTGTGTACCGTCGTGTCACTCGCGGTGGTGGTGCGCTGGCGCCGGGTGGCGAGCTGGGCCGGGCTGTCCCTGGCGGTGGTGGATGTGCCCGCCATCTATTGGTTGCAGCACCTCGCCCTGCCCGTCTCTCCCTTCCCGGCGGGCGTGGCGGGCTTCACGCTCGGCCTCTACGCGCTCGTCATCGTCCTGTCCGCCCTGTCCATGCGCCGCACGGTGCTCCTCCTGGTGGCGGCCGTGGCGGCCGTGGCCGAGGTGCAACTGCAGGCCGAGGCCGACGTGGGCATGGGCGCCCGATTGGTGGCGGTGCTGGTGCTCGCGTTGACGGCGGGGGCCTCGCGCTACCTCTTCCACCGCATCCACGTGCTCGTCTCCGCGCTGACGCGCGAGGAGCTCAAGCGCGCCCAGCTCGGGCGCTACTTCGCCCCCGCCGTCGCCGAGCGCCTGCAGGACCTGGCCTCTCCCGCGTCCCGGCCCGAGCTGCGCGAGGTGACGCTGCTCTTCGCGGACCTGCGCGACTTCACCGCGATGAGCGAGCGGCTGTCGCCCGAGGCCGTGGTCACCCTGCTCAACGAGTACTACGGGCACATGGTGGAGGTGGTGTTCCGCCATGGGGGCACGCTCGACAAGTTCATTGGGGACGCACTCATGGTGTATTTCGGGGCCCCCCTGCCCGAGCCCGAGCACCCCCGGCGCGCGGTGGAGTGCGCCCTGGAGATGGTGCGGGAGCTGGAGGTGGTGAACGCCCGGCGGGCGGCGCGGGGAGAGCCCGTGCTGCGCATGGGGGTGGGCCTGCACACCGGCCGGGTGGTGTTGGGCAACATCGGCTCCATGGCCCGGCGCCTCGAGTACACCGCCATTGGCGACACGGTGAACCTGGCCAGTCGGATCGAACAGCTCACCAAGCGGCACGGTACGCCGGTGCTGGTGTCCCGGGAGACGCGCGAGCGGGCGGGCGACGGCTTCCTGTGGAAGGAGCTCCCCCCCACCCCCGTGGCGGGCAAGCGCGAGCCGGTGTCCACGTTCATTCCCCTGGACCCCCGGGAAAACGCCGGGGTGGTGGCCCGGAAGCCCCGATCGGGGGAACGCCGGCTTCTGTCTCGCGTAAGTGGCGAGGATGGCTAAGGGATTCCGTTGACGCCCCCCAAGGCGCGTCCTTATAACGCCCCGGATTCCCTAGCCAGCATCGAGGCCTCTTGAGCACCTACGCACTCGACAGGGTCACTGCCCAGTTTCCGGAGGCAGTGGCGGAGCGCTATTTGGACCGCACGGGCGGCGCCTGGGCCGTCATCCACGCGGAGCACCTTCCCAAGGTGGCCGCCTTCCTCAAGCACGAGCTGGACTTCAAGCTCTTCGTGTCGATCGACGCGGTGGACCGGCTCCACCTGGCGGAGAACGATCCGCGCTTCGAGGTCGTCTACTTCATCAGCTCCCTGTCGCGCCGCGAGCACGTGCGCCTCAAGGTGCGGGTGAGCGAAGCGCAGTTGGAGATCCCCTCGCTGGTGCCCGTGTTCAAGGGCGCCAACTGGTGGGAACGCTTCGTGTGGGACTTCTACGGCGTGCGCTTCGCGGGACACCCGGACCTGCGCCGCGTGTTGCTCTACGAGGAGTTCCAGGGCCACCCCCTGCGCAAGGACTACGCCCTGCGCGACCGGCAGCCGCTCATTCCCGAGCGGCCCATCAAGGACATCTTCCGCGGCCCCGGTACCAGCGGCGTCTCCTGATCGCCCGCTCTCCCACCGGCCACGCCCCTCGAGGACATCATGGCGGACCCCCACAAGCCCGCAGCCCATCCCAGCCCCGACGTGCCCAACCCGGACACCGACGCCTATGCCCAGGAGTCGGAGCTGGAGGCGCACCTGCAGTCCAAGCCCATGTTCATCAACATGGGCCCCTCCCACCCCGCCATGCACGGCACGGTGCGCATGAAGGTGCACCTGGAGGGAGAGACCATCAAGGACGCCGACTGCGAGATCGGCTTCTTGCACCGCGGCTTCCAGAAGAGCTGCGAGAACGTCACCTGGACGCAGTGCCTGCCCTATACGGACCGGCTCAACTACGCGTCCCCGTTGATGAACAACTTCGGCTTCCTCAACGCCGTGGAGAAGCTCATCGGCCTGGAGATCCCCGAGCGCGCCCAGTACGTCCGCGTCATCGGCTCGGAGCTGCACCGCATCCATGATCACCTCACGTGCGTGGCGGCGACGGGCATGGAGCTCGGAGGCTTCGCGCCCTTCCTCTTCGCCATGGAGGCGCGCGAGCTCATCATGGACCGGGTGGCCGAGCTGACGGGAGCGCGGCTGACGACCAGCTTCGGCCGCGTGGGCGGGCTCAACCGCGATCTGCCCGAGGGGTGGATCGAGCGGACCCTCAAGTCGCTGGACAAGATCCGCGAGCTGAACGTCGAGGTGGAATCGCTCCTGTCGCGCAACCGCATCTTCGTGGACCGCATGAAGGGCACCGGCATCATCACCGCCGAGGACGCCATCGACTACGGCTGGACGGGCCCGTGCCTGCGCGCCTGCGGCGTCGACTATGACTTGCGCAAGACGCGGCCGTACTGGGTGTACAACCAGCTCGACTTCGACGTGCCGGTGGGCGAGCACGGTGACAACTACGACCGCTACCTCATGCGCATCGAGGAGATGAAGCAGTCGGAGCGAATCCTGCGCCAGGCGCTGGCGAAGATCCCCAGCGGGCCCATCATCGTGGACGACTGGCGCATCGCGCTGCCGCCCAAGCCCGAGGTGTACGGCACCATCGAGGGCGTCATCTCCCACTTCAAGCTGGTGATGGAGGGCATCCAGGTGCCCGCCGGCGAGGTCTTCGACTCCACCGAGTCCGCCAACGGCGAGCTGGGCTGGTACATCGTGAGCGACGGCGGCGGCCGGCCCTACAAGGTCCACGTGCGCGCGCCGGGCTTCCCCATCCTGTCCGCCGTCTCGTCCATGGTGACGGGCCATATGCTCGCGGACCTGATTCCCACGTTTGACACGATCAACATGATCGGCGGCGAGGTCGAGCAGTGAGCGACAACGACACCAAGAAGCCCACCGGCGACGCGCAGCCGCCCGTCAAGGGCGCGCCCACGGACACGCCCGCGGCGAAGATCGGCTCCGAGCCGTCCAATCCGCCCGCGGGTCCCAAGCTGGACACGCCGCCCGCCGCGCACAGCACCCCCACCGCGCCGCCCCCGGCCGCCGCGGCTCCGCCTCCGGCGCCCAAGCCGCCCGGCCCGCCCCCGCCGAAGAACCCGGGCTTCGTCACGTGCACCATCGACGGCAAGGAAGTCATCGCCAAGCCGGGCACGAACATGATCGAGGCGGCGCGCAAGGTCGGCTCGATCATCCCCTACTTCTGCTACCACCCGCGCCTGTCCATCGCGGCCAACTGCCGCATGTGCTTCGTGGAGGCGTCCAACGCCCCCAAGATGGTGCCCGCGTGCCAGACGCCGCTCGCCGAGGGGCAGGTCATCAAGACCAACACCCCCAAGGTCAAGGAGCAGCAGCGCGCGGTGATGGAGTTCCTGCTGCTCAACCACCCGGTGGACTGCTCCATCTGTGACCAGGCCGGCGAGTGCAAGCTGCAGGACTACTACATGCGCTACGACTACCGCCCCTCCCGGCTGGAGGGGGCGAAGGTCATGAAGAACAAGCGCAAGGTGCTCGGGCCCCGCGTGGTCATGGACCAGGAGCGCTGCATCCTGTGCAGCCGCTGCGTGCGCTTCATGAACGAGGTGGCCAAGGAGCCGCAGCTGGGCATCTTCGGCCGCGGCAGCCACGAGGTCGTCGACACGTTCCCCGGCAGCGAGCTGAGCAGCAACTACTCGCTCAACACCGTGGACATCTGCCCGGTGGGCGCGCTGCTCAGCCGCGACTACCGCTTCCGCGCCCGCACGTGGTTCCAGTCCGCCGCGCCCTCGGTGTGCACCGGGTGCTCGCGCGGCTGCAACACCTACGCGGACTTCATGGGGCAGGAGACGTACCGCTACCGCCCGCGCGAGAACGAGGCCGTCAACAAGAGCTGGATGTGCGATCACGGCCGGCTCACCTACAAGGGCCTCAACCTGGGCCGCGTGCTCAACGCCGTGGTGGGCCGCCAGCAGGGCGGCACCGCCCGTCCCGAGGTCGCGCGCAAGGAAGCCATCCAGGCCGCGGGCCGCGCGCTCGCGGACGCCAAGGGCAAGGTGGCCGTGCTCGCCTCGCCCGTGGCCTCCAACGAGGATCTGCTCGCCGCGCTCACCTTCGCCAAGACGACGCTGGGCGTGCGTGAGGTGTACGTGGGGGGCCGCCCGCAGGGCGAGGCCGACCACTACCTGCTCACCGCCGACCGCAACCCCAACCGCAAGGGCCTGGAGCTCATCGCCCAGGGCCTGGAGCTCAAGCTCCAGCCGTTCGAGGCGCTGGTGCAGGGCATCGACGGCGGCAAGGTGAAGGCGCTCTACGCCGTGGGCGCCGAGGTGCCCGGCGGCGACTTCGCCCAGACGGCGGCGAAGCTGGACACCTTCGTGGTGCAGGCGACGAACGAGTCGCCCCTCACCGCGCAGGCCACCGTGCTGCTGCCGGCTTCCGCGCACGTGGAGTACGACGGCTCGTTCGTGCAGGTGGACGGGCTCGTGCAGCGCTTCCGCAAGGCCTACCCCTCCAAGGGCGAGGCCGTGCCGCATGCGCAGCTGGTGGCGGAGCTGACACGGGAGCTGGGGGGCACGGCCTCCTGGACGACCACGCGCGAGGCCTTCCGCGAGCTGGGCAAGAGCGTGCCCGAGTTCGCCTCGTTCGACTGGGACAAGGCGGCTCCGCCCGATCGGGAGAAGCCTGGCATCAACCCGCTGCCGTCCGGTGCCGACGGTCGGCCGGCGGGCTACCGTGAGTTCGGCGCTCCCAGGGTTCGAGGTCTCTGACAATGAAGCGCGTTCTCGCCATGCTCACCATGCTCGCCGTCTTCATTGGCCTGTACGCCGTGATGACGGGCATCGCCTATGTCCTGGGCGGCTTCGTGGAGAAGGAGCTCTTCACCGGCGCCAGCCGGATCGTCAACATGCTCATCCTCATGCTCGCCGTGGTGATGGGCACCGCCGCCCTGCTCACCATGGCCGAGCGCAAGTGGAGCGCGCTGATGCAGGATCGCATCGGTCCGAACCGCGCGCGCATCGATCTGCCCCTGCTGCGCGACACGGCCCTGGGCGGCATCCCCCACTTCCTCGCCGACGGCGCGAAGATGCTGTTCAAGGAGGATCACCTCCCGGCGGCGGCCAACAAGCTGCTCTACAACCTGGGCCCCATGCTGGCCTTCGCGCCGGCGTTCGCCCTGTTCGCCGTGGTGCCCTCGGGCCCTAGCGTGTCGGTGTTCGGCCAGCACGTGGACATGGTCGTGGCCACGCCCGACTTCGGCATCCTCTACGTGTTCGCCATCGCCTCGCTGGCGGTGTACGGCACCTCGCTCGCGGGCTGGTCCTCCAACAACAAGTTCGCCCTGCTCGGCGGCGTGCGCGCCTCCTCGCAGATGATCTCCTACGAGGTCGCGCTCGGCTTGTCGCTCGTGGGCCTGATGATGGCCTTCTCCACGGTGCAACTGCCCGCCTTCGTGGGCAACGTGGCCAATGAGCTCGGCCTGGGCGGCGAGGCCACGGGCCAGGCGCGCTACCTCTGGTCCACGAACGTGGGCGGCTTCGACATCGGCATCCCCGCGTGGGGCTTCCTCCTGCAGCCGCTCGGCTTCTTCATGTTCTTCGCCGCGGCCTTCGCCGAGACCAAGCGCGCCCCCTTCGACAGCCCCGAGGGCGAGTCGGAGATCATCGGCTACTTCGTCGAGTACTCGGGCATGAAGTTCGGCCTGTTCATGATCTCCGAGTTCGTGGAGGTCGTGATCCTCGCCGGCATCATCACCGCGTTGTTCTTCGGCGGCTACCACCTGCCCTTCGGTGGGGAGTGGCTGTCCAACCTGCCCGTCATGAAGGAGCATGGCTGGCTGTACGGCACCATTCTCGGCACGGTGTTCTGGGTGAAGACGCTGTTCTTCATCTGGTTGCAGCTGATGATCCGCTGGTCCTTCCTGCGCTTCCGCTACGATCAGATCCAGACGCTGGGCTGGAAGATCCTCCTGCCGCTGGGCCTGATCAACGTGTTCGTCACGGGCGCGCTCATCCTCTGGGATCCCTCGCTGCGCTACCTCGCCCTCTTCGGCATGTTGCAGATCGGCGTGCTGGTGGCCCTGACGACGTCCTCGGCCTCGAAGGAGGAGGACACGCACGGCACCGGGCTGGCGGCCCCGTCGGCGCCCACTTCGGCCGGAGTGCACGCACGTGCCTCCACGGCCCCCTCGCACTAGTCGGAGCGAACAGTCACCATGGCTTACAACGCATCCCAGGATCCCCGCACCGACATCCGCGAGCGGACTTATCTGCCGGAGCTGCTCCGCGGCCTGGCCATCACCACCCGGCACTTCATCCGCAACCTCTTCGGGACGCGCGAGACCCAGACGCCCTTCGAGGAGCGCACCGGCACCAGCCTGGTGACCACGGTGCAGTACCCCGAGGAGAAGATCCCCTATCCCCCGGGCTACCGCGGGCTGCACCGGCTGGTGCCGCGCGACGATGGCAAGCCGCGCTGCGTGGCCTGCTACATGTGCGCCACCATCTGCCCGGCCCAGTGCATCTACATCGAGGCGGGCGAGTACCCGGTGGACGCCGCGGATCAGAGCTCGCGCGTCATCGAGAAGTACCCCACCCAGTTCGTCATCGACGAGCTGCGTTGCATCGTGTGCGGCCTGTGCGTGGAGGCGTGCCCCAAGGACGCCATCCGCATGGACACGTACACGCACACTCCGCCCGAGTACAACCGGCAGGGCTTCGTCTACGACATCCCCAAGCTGCTCAAGGGGCCCGCGGTGTCCCACCCGTCGGATCCCTGGAACAAGCGCTCGGACTCGCGGCAGCCGGCCCACGCGCACAAGGAAGCCCACACCCGCGTGGGCGAGGGCCACGAGCACCACGACCACGGCCACCCCGCCCATGCGCCCGCGCTGACCACGGGCCACGCGGAGCCGGTTCCCAACGGCCGCACCGTGATCTCCAACGACGGCCCCGTGCCGGTGACGAAGTTCCTCAAGTAGTCCCCAGGCGCCCAGAGGTGCCCTCCGCCGGCCCGCCCCCTCCGCCTTCGCGCGGCGGACGGCGGGCCGGTGCCGTTCCAGCGCGCGGAGCCCCTCGCCGGCTGCACGGCCCTTTCGCCCACCTCGGCAACTCCCATAGGGTGGGGCTTCCTATGAAGCGCTACCGCCTCTCCGTGTGTAAGGGCTCGAGTTGCAAGGCCGGTGGCTCCGACGCCGTGGCCCAGGCCGCCCGCGAGGAGCTCTCCGCCCGCTCCCTCCAGCCGCGCTGCGAACTGTACCGAGGCGGCTGCTACGGCTTCTGTCACATGGGGCCCAACGTCGTCATCCGCGAGGAGACGGGCCGCAAGAGGGATCCCCTCTCGCCCGAGGACTACCAGCTCATGGGCTGGGAGGGCGAGGCGTACTACTCGCACATGACGCCGGAGAAGATGCGGCGCGTGGTGGCCGAGCACGTCATGCAGGACAAGCCCGTCATCGAGCTGTTCGGCCACCCGGAGGAAGCCGAAGGCTAGCGCCGGCTCACGGCCCCTCGAGCACGAACACGCCGTCCCAGTCCTCCGCCGGGCGCTTCTGGGTGAAGACGCGGCAGCGCTCGATGTAGACGCGCGCCACCGGATCCTGGAACTCCTCCACGCTCCGGGTGAACAGCGCGAGCGCCTCGTCGAAGCGCCGCTCGTGGTACGCGGTGAGCGCCTGCTCGTGCAGCGACAGGTGGGCCTGGGCCGCGGCCTGCACCTCGCCCTTGCGGCCCACCAGCTCGTGCAGCCGCGTGGACTCGGTGCGCCCCTTGGGGCGGACCCTGTCCACCTCGCGGAAGACGTAGCCGTCCTGGGCCAGGCGCGCCACGCCGTCGCCCACGAGCACGAAGGTGCCATAGCCACGGTTGAGCCCCTCCAGGTACATGGAGAACTTCACCGAGCGGCCCAGCACCGAGTACTTGGACTCGAGCGTGCTGCCCATGCCGCCCACCAGCACCTCGCCGCTGTCGATGCCGATGCGGCACTGCACCGAGTGGCCGTACGTCTTCGTCCAGTACTCCTGGCGCGCGAGCAGCGTGGAGCGCACCACCAGCGCGGCCTCGCAGGCGTGGTGGGCGTGGCGCTCGGTGCGCACGGGCGCGCCCCAGAAGGCCATCACCGCGTCCCCCATGTACTTGTCCACCTGCCCGCGCGTGGCGCGCACCACGTCCGTCACTTCCGTCAGGTACTCGTTGAGGAACTGCACGAGCCGCTCGGGGGGCAGCTCGCCGGACAGCCGCGAGAAGCCGTCCAGGTCGCAGAAGAAGACCGTCACCTCGCGCAGCTCCGGGCGGGTGAGCTGGCGCAGGTCGCGCGTGACGAGCCGCGCCACCTCGGGGCTCACGTAGCGGCCGAGCACGTCGGTGATGAAGTGGCGCAGCTGCTGCTCGCTGCGCGAGGCCTGGACGATGGTGAAGAGGAAGGTGAGGCCCATGGCCAGCAGCGGGCCCACCATGGCCACCCACAACAGCCGGTGGACGAAGACGTACCAGGCCCCCACGGCATAGCCCACCCCCACCGCCGCCATGACGAACAGGTACAGGAACGCGTCCCCCGAGGAGCGCAGGCCCCGGTTGACGGTGAGCGCGACGAAGGCGCCCAAGAGCGCCATGCCGAGCGTCAACCCCAGATCCCACCGCCGGGTGGCGCGCGAGAGGCTCTCGGACTGCAACAGGTTCACCAGCGACTGCGCGAGCACCGCGCCCGTGGGCGTGCGCTCGCCAATGGGGGTGTGCAGGAAGTTCATCGCCCGGCGCGAGGTGTTGCTGAAGACGATGAGCCGGCCGTCGATGTCGTGGGCAGCGCGCGGCGGCACCCCCTCGCGCACGGCGAAGAAGTTGAGCAGCACGTTCCACGCGGGAATGGCCCGGGCCACCGAGCCGCGCGAGCCGCGCCCCACCTCCGCCGCGTCCCAGCGGATGAGGCTGTAGCCGGACTCGTCCATGGGCAGCGAGAAGCGATCGCCCACGTACAGCCGCCCGTCCGCGTAGCGCAGCTCGCGCGTGTTCGCCTGGAGCATCGCCGCCACCAGGGGCATGGAGGGCAGCACGCGTCGGGTGCCGTCCCGGCCTCGGTAGCTCACCAGGTGCGGCACGGCCCGCACCACCCCGTCGGGATCCGCCGGCAGGGTGATGGCGCCATAGAGGCTCGCCGTGCCGAGCAGCGGCGCCACCGGGTGCTCCACCTGCCGCACCTCCCCCAGCTGCGACGCGTCCAGCCCCTCCACCTTCACCTCGGCGAGCGAGATGAACAGCTCGAGCGGCCCCACCCGGTACACGTCGTCGGAGATGCGCCGCTCCTGGACGCGCGGGGGCTCGCGCACGCCCTGCTCCAGTGCCACCCGCTGGCCCTCCTGCTCACTGGCCACGCCCGCCCACACCTCCACCCCGCCCTTGCCGGGCAGGAGGAACGCCGGGCGCTGATCGGCGAGGATCTTCTGCACCCGGCCTCGCGCCTCGGCCTCGGTGGGCGAGGTGCCGAGCCGGACGCGGTACGGCCACAGCCGGCTGCCCGGAGGCACGCCCCGATCCGCGGACCAGGAGAAGGCCAGCACCGACTTGCCGGGGACCTGATCCAGGAGCGAGCGGAACACCCGATCATCGTCCCGCTCCTCCTGGCCCGGCGCACCCGGCGAGAAGGGGGCGCGGGGACTGCGCTCCGTGAGGGGCAGATCGAGCAACACCAGCTCGGCGCCCTCGTCGAGCAGCCGCTGTGTCAGGCCCCCGAGGATCTCCCGGGGCCAGGGGTAGGAGGCGATGCCCGCGTGCTGATCCTGCCGCGCCTCGGCGAGCGTCTCGTCGTCGAGCGCCACCACCACCACACGATCCGAGCGCGAGCCCCGCGCGCCCAGGGAGCGCGCGCGCCAGTCATAGGTGACGTTCTCGGCGGCCTGGAGCCACGACGCCGGGCGCGCGAGCAGCGCGAGCGGAGTGGCCTCCTCGGACAGCTGCGCGCGCGGGACGCGGTAGTAGACGAGCAACCCGAGGATGACGCCGAAGAGCGTGGCCTGCAGGAGCGAGTAGCCGAGCCGTTGCAGGAAGCGGAGGCCGGTGGAGTAGATGGGAAGGCTGCGCACGGGAGGCGCGAGGATAGCGCGTCCCGCCCACGACCCCAGCCCGCAAGAGCACCGGGACGTTCAGCCCGCCTCCACCTCGAGCACGATCTGCCCCTGGAGGTTGAGCCGCAACAGATGTCCGGCGAAGCGCTCGGACTCCTCGCGCGAGAGGATGGCGCGGAACGCACCGCCCTCGGCCACCTCCACCTCCATCACCGGCCCGCGCTGCAGCAGGCGGAAGAAGTCCTCGCCACCGCCGGGACGGGGCACGAAGACGGGCAGGAAGCCCTTGACGGGCAGCACCTCCCCGGGCGAGCGCAGCCGTGCCTCCAGGGCGGCCGGCTCCGGACGCACCTCGTGGGGCGCCACCCCCTCCTCCGCGTAGAGCGGCGCGGGCGGCAGCGACACGTCGTCCGTGGAGTCGTCGAAGAGAAAGCCGTGGCGCGAGGGGATGCGTCCGGTGAAGAGGTAGAGCAGGAGCACGGGGGTGTCCCCGCTCACGCGCTCCACGTGGAGGACGGCGCGCGTGGCGCCCACCTTGCGCAAGAGCAGGCGCAAGCGCGGAGGCGCCGCGGCCAGGTGGCGCCGCACCCGCTCCCTCACCGTGGTGCGCCACTCCTCGAAGGCGGAGAGGTGGCGTTGCTCGCTGTCGGCCTGCTCCCGCGCGAGCGCCTCCTTGGCCCGCGCCAGCTTCTGCTCGGCCTGTCCGAGGAAGTCGCGCAGGGGGCCCTCTCCGGCCACGAGCGCCGACCCCTCGGGCGCCGCTTCCACCGCGGCCGGCTCCACTGGAGCGCCCTGCTGCGCCGAGGCCTGCCGGACCGCGCCCACCAGGAACGAGCCCTGTTGATCCAGCCGCTCGAACTCCCGCTGGTAGTGCGCGCGCTCGGCGAGGAAGTCCCGCCGCGACTCGCTCCACGCGTCGTAGGCGGACTCCAGCGTCTCCAGGCCATGGGTCCGGGCCAGGAGCCGCTCCTGGGCGGGGGTCACCCGAGGCAGCTCCCTGGGGGTGTCCCGGCGAGGCTCTTCGTCGTCGCGCGATGTCACGCCGTGACCTTTCGCATGAAAAAGCCCGAGGGGCGACCCGCATCGAGCGGATCGCCCCTCCCATGGCCGCC
Source organism: Cystobacter fuscus DSM 2262 (assembly GCF_000335475.2). Taxonomy (NCBI): domain Bacteria; kingdom Pseudomonadati; phylum Myxococcota; class Myxococcia; order Myxococcales; family Archangiaceae; genus Cystobacter; species Cystobacter fuscus. Next base: position 244,689 of record NZ_ANAH02000005.1, read on the forward strand.
AGCCGGGTGGCGCTGGCGGCGTCCGGACGTGCCTGGACGTCAGACGTTGCGGGTCGCGGCCTCGGTGCGGCTCTGGCCGGTCGCGTTGGCCAGGGCGTCCTGGCCCTCGCGCAGGCGGTTGCGCAGATCATCGCGCAGCTGGGCGCCGGGCTTGGGGGCGATCAGCAGGCCGAGGCCCGCGCCCAGCAGGATGCCCACGGAGAAGGCGCCCAGGGTGGGCAACACCCAGTCCGCGGGACCCTTCTTGGTCTCCAGCCCGAGCAGGTCGAGCACGTCATCCTTGCTGAAGTTCTTCAGATCACTGGCATTGAACATGGGGGCTCCGAATGCGGCGAGAGAGGGAAACGGATGAAACCTACGGCTCTAGTGGCCCTGGGGACGCGCCGGGCCGCCCGAGGACGAGCCCTGCATGTCCGCCACCCGGCCGGCGCCCGCCTCGACGCCGCGCATCGCGGCCTCGGCGATGCCGAGCAGCTCGTCCTTGACCATGGGCAGCGCGGCCAGCCGCACGCCCAGGCGCAGCAGCCGCCCGGTGGTGCGGGTGAACAGCCCGCCGCCCAGCACATAGCCCACGCCAATGGCGGCGGCCACCATCAGATACGGATTGCGCTCCACGCGGCCGACCAGGTCCATGGAGTCACGCAGGTCCGTCACCGCGCCGCGCGCGTTGTCCCACAGGTGCTGGGCGTCCGAGCCGATCTGATCCACCCGCTGGCCGAATCCCGAACCCTGGTTGTTCGGGGACTGGCCACCGTTGCCCGAGGGCCCGCCGTTGCCAGAGCTGTTCTGGAAGGTCGTCATGTCAGAACTCCGAGTCGTCGAGGAAGCGCAACAGGTTAGCGGCGCGAGGCGATGCGCCCGATGATGAAGCCCACGGCCACGGCGCCCAGCAGGCACGTGCCCGGGTTGGCGCGGATGAAGCTCACCGTGCGCGCGTTGAGATCCTCCAGGTTGCGCCGCGCCTCGTCGATCTGCGGCAGCACGTTGTCCTGGATCTGCCGGGCCTTGTCCTGCAACTGCTGGGAATTGATGTTCATGGAAGCGCCTTCCTCGTGAAAAGGTGTCGGGGTTGGTTCTGAAAGGTGGGGCGTGTCAGCGCCGTTGGCTATTGCCGATGACGAATCCGATGAAGAAAGCCGCGCCCACGCACGCGAGCGGCCGGCGCATCACCCACTCGCGCCAGTCGGTGCGCCACGCGACCTCCTCGCGCAGGGCGCTCACGGAGTGACTGAGCTCGGCGCGGGTGCGCTCGATCTCCGCGCGGATCTCCTCGGGGGTACGCGTCGTGGAGCGTGCATTCTTGTCAGCGGCCATGAGGACCCTCCGACTGGGCGAGCGCCGTCACACTGCGGTTGAGTTCGTTCTTCGTTTCGTCCATGACCCGATGTGCCTTGAGGCGGGCGGCCGAGCGGGACACGCCCACGATGCCGCCCACGAGGTTGAGTCCGCCCACCAGCGCGAGCGACCCGGCGATGCCCAGCCATTTGGCCAGCGCCACGGCGATCGCCGCGCACAGGAAGCCGTAGCCCACCAGCACGAAGGGGACGAAGGCGGCGAGGCGCGCCAGATCCGAGCCCACCAGGCGCGCGTCCTCCACCAACTCCGCGCGCGCCAGCGTCAGATGCTGCGACACCAGCCGGGTGAGTCCATCTGTCAACCGCGCGACGAGCGGGCCCAGGCCTCGCTCCGTCTGTTCGCTACTCACAGCCATCTGCTCCCCAGTCGCTCTCATGCGGAGACCGCAAACTAGGGTGCTCCCGTCATCCGCCACAACCCCGACACACGGCAATGGCGACAATGTGTCCACCGGCCATCAGCTTCCTCCCGCGCGAGCGGCGCCCGGGGCTCACTAGCCGATGAGCTGCACCGGAGCGGAGTCCGACACCTGGGGCTGCGGCCGCGTCTCGAAGCGCAGCACGAGCGGCAGGTGATCCGAGGCCAGCTCGGACAGCGGCGAGCGGTAGGCCTGGAGCGACAGCGGCTTCACACCCTCGTCCACGTAGATGCGATCCAGCCGCAGCAGCGGAAAGCGGGAGGGGAAGGTGCGATCTCGTTGCTCCAGCTCCAGGGCCGCGTCGTGGATGGCCTGACGCGCCAGGCCGCGCACCGCGCCGGGCCCCCAATAGTTGAAGTCTCCACACACCACGAGCGGCACACTGCGCACGGCGTCGCGGAGGATGTCGGAGGACAGCAACAGGGACTCCTGCCGGCGGCGCTCGCGGATGCCCAGCCCCAGGTGCAGGCAGAAGAGGTGCAACTGCTGGCCCCCGCCCAGGTCCAGATCACAGCGCAGGGCGCCCCGGGGCTCGTTGTCGCCCACGCTCAGGTCGTAGTTGCGCGAGCGGAGGATGGGCAGCCGGGAGAGGATGGCGTTGCCGTAGCGGCGGCCGCCGCGCTCCACGTTGGGGCCGAACGCCAGGTGCAGCCCCAACTGCCTGGCCAGGTGCTCGGGGTGATCATCCCGGGGCGTCACGCCCCGGTAGTCCCCCACTTCCTGGAGCGCGATGAGGTCCGCGTCGACTTCACGCAGCACCTCCTCCACCCGCTCCAGAGCGAAGCGGCCATCCGTCCCGATACCACTGTGAATGTTGTAGGAGACGAGCGTCAGCCCCACGGCGCCCCCGTCCCGCTCAAACCTGGACCAGCCGCAGACGCGCGGCGGCCATGCGGGCCGCCTCCATGGGCAGGGACAAGAGCCGCCCCGTGGCCCGGGTGGCGTCCTCGAGGCCCGACTGGACGGCGCGGAACTGGCGCAGCGCCTCGCCGAACACGTCGCGCAGGCTCTTGCCGCGCTCCACCATCGGCTCCTCGGCCAGGGGCAGCGCCCCAATGGGCTGGCCCCGATTGGTCGCCGTGGGCTTGAGGGGTGAATCGGCCGACAGGCCCGCCAGCGACTCGAGCTGCGCGTTCATCGCGCGCACCTGGAGCAACTCCTCGGTCTCCGCGTGGGCACGGCCGTAGTGCAGTGCGGAATCCGACGAACGTTGCGACGCGCGCTTCTCGGACAGGTGCTGCTTGTCCCGACGGCGCAGACCCCGGCTCGGGGTGGACTTGGCAACGGTGAACGGCTCGAAGCTATAAGAACGCGACATCCGATTATCTCCCCCTCAGAAAACGCCCTGGAAATCCCCTCGAAAAACGGATGGACAGAAGCTAGGTCGCCCTCCGGCCGGAGGGAACGATGGCTCATCCGGGGCCTTGTTCGCTCGCCTGCCCTCCGGGAGATGGGACGTGCCCCGCCCAGCCTCCCGGCAGTCGCCCAGGGGCCCGGGCCAGCGAGCGGGGGCCACCGCTCGCCCGTATTCCCGCGTTGACGCCCCCCCGGCGGCCCGCGCATATCTCCCCGCCGTGCTCAGCCTGTCCTGTCGGCGTCTGCCCCTCGTCCTGCTCGTCCTCGGTCTGTCGGCCTTCGCGGCCGAGCCCTCGCCCCAACTGTTCCTCCAGCCCGCCCGGGCCCGGCCGGGCGACCCGGTCCTCATCACCGTGCGCGGGCCGAAGGAGGCGCCCACGGGAACGCTGGGAGAGCGCCCCTTGCGCTTCTTCGCCGTGCCCGGGGGCTTCGCCGCCCTCATGGGCCTTCCCGTGGAGCAGGTGCCGGGACAATTGCCGCTGACGGTGACGGTGGCGGGTGCTCCAGGCGCGGAGCCCCTGCTCCTCACCCACACGCTGGACGTGGTGGAGCCCGGGTGGCGCACGCGCACGCTGAAGGTGGCCAACAAGTTCGTGAAGCCCCCGCCCGAGGTGGAGGCCCGCCTGGAGGCGGATCAGGCCGCCTTCAGCACCGCCTTCGCGCAGCCCTTCGCCGAGCCCTTCTTCGACAAGGCCTTCGTCCTGCCACGCAAGGCGCGCGTCACCGCGCCGTATGGGGATCTGCGCACCTTCAACGGGCAGAAGCAGAGCCAGCACTTCGGCACGGATCTCTCCGGGGGCACGGGCACACCCGTCTCCGCCGCCAACGGGGGCACGGTGGTGATGACGCGCGAGAACTACGCCGCGGGCAACACGGTGCTGCTCCACCACGGAGCCGGCCTCTACACGGCCTACTTCCACCTGTCGGCCATCGCCGTGAAGCAGGGCGAGCGCGTCAAGCGCGGACAGCTGCTCGGCAAGGTGGGCAACACGGGCCGCGTCACCGGGCCCCATCTGCACTGGGGCGCCCGCGTCGACGACCTGTGGGTGGACCCCACGACGCTGCTCCAACTGCAATTCACCGCTAGCGATCGTTCCACTTCGGGGGCCGCTTCTCGCGAAACGCGCTGATGCCCTCGGCGGCGTCCTCGGCGAGCACGTTGAGCGACAGCTGCGAGGACAGGTACTCCAGCGCGGCGGGCAGGGGCAGATCCTCGGCGGTGAAGAAGGCCCGGCGGCCCAGGGCCAGCACCGCCTGGCTCTTGCCCGCGAGCTTGCCCACCAGCTCGGCCACCGCGGCCTCCAGTCCCTCCGCGGGCACCACGCGGTTGAGCAGTCCCAGGGCGAGCGCGTCGCGCGCCGTCAGCCGCTCGCCCGTGAGCACCATCTCCAGGGAGCGCTTGCGGCCCACGTGCCGGTGCAAGAGCGCCATCATCATCATGGGGAAGAGCCCCACGTCGACCTCCGGCGTGCCCAGCTCGGCGTGCTCGGCGGCCACGGCCAGGTCACACGCGAGCACCAGTCCCAGGCCTCCCGCGAGCGCATGCCCGTTGACGCGCGCCACCGTGGGCTTGCGCACGTCCTGCAGACGCAGCAGCAACTGGCCGTAGGCGCGGCGCCCCTCGTGCGTGGCGAGAAAACCCCCTTCCCCACCGAGCTGCCCGAGATCTCCCCCGGCGCAGAACACCCGCTCTCCCGCGCCCGTGAGCACCACCACGCGCACCGCGGGGTCCGCCTCGGCGCGCGTGAGCGCCTCGAGCAGGCCGTGCAGCACCTCGGGAGAGAGCGCGTTGCGCGCCCGCTCCCTGTTGATGATCAGGCGCGCTTGCCCACCTTCGGCCTCGTACCGGACGACGGACTCTCCTGCTTCCATGACGTCTCCGTGAGCGGGGCGGAGCTGGGAAGCACTCCGCGCAGAAAGGACTCGGCGATCTGCGCCTTGGCCCGATCCAGGGCCTCGGGGCTGCGGTCTTCCATCAGCCCGGACACGAAGGCGGTGAGCCCCATTTCGATGGAGCCGCACAAGAGCGAGGCGCAGAGCATGGGATCCAGCTCCGGGCGCAGCTGCCCCTCGGCCTGGGCGCGGGCGAACATGTCCGCCGCCATGCGGATGACGTCCAGGAAGGCCTGCTGGCGGCTGGCGACATGGCCGCCCGCGGGACTGCGGGCGATCTCCAGGATGAGCACCTTCACCGCGCGGGGATCCACGCGGTAGGCCTCGAAGGCCACGTCGGCGATGCCGCGCACCTTGGCCTCGAGCGAGCTGTTCTCCTCCTCGGCCACCGCGCGGATGCGCGAGACGAAGCCGCCCCAGCCCGTCTCGGCAACGGTCTCGAGCAGCTCGTCCTTGTTCTTGAAGTAGTGGTAGACGAGGCCGTAGGCCACGCCCGCCTCACGTGCCACGTCGGCGATACGGCAGCCGTGGTAGCCCTTGCGGGCGAACACGTCGATCGCCGCGCGCAGGATGGTGTGGCGGCGCTCGTTCTCCCGGCTCCCTGCCTCCACCGACTTGCTCTGCCGCTGACTCACGCGCTGACTCTCCCCGGCGGATGATTCCGCAATCGGCCGGGGAGACGGTACGGACGAGGGAGCCCGGGGTCAATGCCCTTGACGGGCCGCGTCACTTGATGAAGTCACCCGCCACCGGAGGCGCCTCGACCGGAACGCCATAACCATCCACGGGCGAGGCCGTGAAGACGCAGCGGGCCGTGACCGACCACTTGATGGAGTTGGGGGCGGCGGGATAGTCCGGCGCGTTCGTGTTGGTGGGGTCGCGCTGATCCTTGATGACGTAGCGCAGCGCGGTATAGGGCGGGTAGGTCAGGGCCCTGCCCGAGGTCAGCTTGCTCACATTCACGGGGCCCACCGCGCCCGCCTCGCACCCGTCATCATCCCCATTGCGCGCGATGCTGTTGAACCAGGGGTCCGCGACGATGAACTCGGCGGCCAACTGGCCGAACTTGTCCAGGCGGTTGCCCGTGGCCGGGGTGATGGGATTCACCACGGGCCGGGGATTGCGGGTGGCATTCGTGGAGGTCGGGCGGTCATCCGCGTGCGGAACACCCGTCCACAGGATGCGCTCCTGGACCCAGATGAGCGTGACGGGATCGAACGTGCCGTTCTTGCCATCCCACTGGCCATTGCCGTTGGCGTCGACGTAGCGCTCCCCGGCGTCCCAGGTGCCGTTGTCGTTGTTGTCGACGAAGGGCTCGGTGAGATCGACGAAGGGCTCGCCCGTGTCCCAGGCGCCGTTGTTGTTGCGGTCGTCGAACGCCTCCTCGCCCGAGGTGACGGCGATCATGCTGACCAGATTGTCGCGCGGGTTGTTGGTGAGGACGACGCCCTTGGCGTCCTTGCGGATGGGATCCGGCCGGCGCGGCTCCGCGAGGGTGCCCTCGGCGCCGAAGTTCTTGACCGGATCCTCCACCCACTGGAACGGGTGCATCCACAGCGGCGCGAGGTACTCGCCCGTATGGGTCAGGTCGTTGACGGGAGTCCAGGAGAAGGTGCCCGGCGCCACGTCGTCCGGCAGCGGCAGCGAGGTCTTGTAGAGGACCTTGGCGTTGCCCACCACGTCGGTGACGCTGACGGAGCTGGGGCCGATGGTGCCCGCCTCGGTGAGGAAGGACACCTGGGCGCCGACGATGCCATCGCCGTTGCGGTCCGCCACGTGGGCGATGCAGTCGAGCTTCACGCCGGCGATGAGGTGACGCGTATCGTCATAGGCGTTGATGGCGTGCACGCCACCCGAGCCCTCGCCGGAGAGGGTGCCGCACTGGAAGGTGAACTGGCGCGAGGTGGAGTTGGAACCGGCGAAGGTGACCGCCGGGCTGACGGCCGACTTGTCGCCCACCCGAGCCGTCACCACCACGGAGGACACACGACCGCCCTTGGCGACCACCTGCGTGGAGGCGATACCGTTGCTCTCGTCGGTGGAGGCCACCGCGGGGTTGAGCTCCACCCCGGGCACGGGCGGCTGGATCTCGAAGGAGATCTGAACGCCGGCTTGCGGCAGACCCCGCGAGTCGATGGCGCGAAAACGCAAGGTGGTGATCTCCCCCAACCGGGGCTGGGCGGGAGACTGGTCCACGAATTCCAACGTGGCGGGCTGCGGAGGAGAGCAGGCCGCGAGCAGCCCTGTCGTGAGCACCACGAATGTGGCGAGACCCAAACGCATCTGAAGAAGGCTCCGGGGCAGAGGGAATGAAGACCACGCGACAGTGCCGCGTGGTCAACAGTCCCATCTTCCCGGGCCCCCCGGCGTCCCGTCAAGCGACGGGCACCGACTTCAGCATACGTCCAGGCTCAGGCCACGGAGCCGTTGAACATGGCGCGAGCCACGCCCAGCAGCCGATCCACGTCCCGGGCGGTGAGGCCCCGGGCGCGGGCGAAGTCCGACAACGGCCGCAGCAGATCTTCCGTCTGAGCAGGTGTCTCTTCTGTTCCGGCGAAGAGCTCGCCGAGACTCACGCCCAGGGCATTGGCCAGGGCGGCAAGGGTTTCAACATGGGCGACCCGCTCTCCTCTTTCGATCATCGAAAGAAAGGAGACGCTGATTTGTGCCCGTTCCGCGAGCTCTTCTTGGGTCCAGCGCTCCGGGCGCTGGGTGCGAAGTTCACGAATGCGCTGTCCGATACGTTTTCCGAGTTCCGACACGAAAGACCTCGTCCTCCTCAAAGAGGGGATTTCCTCAGGCAGTGAAGAACTACACACGCACGGCTGTGATTCCTCAACCCCCCGTTCCAAACGTCCCGACTCCGGTCACGGTGAGGTTCAGACCGAACTCGGGGCATGCTTGCCCCCTCGCGAGCCTGGCCAGTCCTTCGACACGCCAGCAGTTACACGCCGGACCGTAAGATACACCAAATGTCTGCTGTAGGAGAGGGGCCTCACTGCGTGTTTGAGGCTGCAGGAGCGCCTCGTACCGCAGGCCAAGTCCGAAACCGAAGGTCGCCTGAGTGCCCGCTGTGAGGAACTGTGCTCGCTGGGCGTTCTTTGGCGCAGGCCCTACCAGGGCATCCAGGCTACGGCGCAGGCGATCCGAGCCCTCGCCCAGCAGGTCGTCATAGCGGGCATAGAGATTGGCCTGAGGCACATCCACCCGGAAATCCGCGCTGAGTTGAGTGATTTGCCGGGAGTTCGGGTCATAACGCAGCACCCCGGTGCCGCTGAATCGACCCAGCCGGGCGCTGAGGCGGCCAAACGTGTCCCGCGCGAGGAGTTCATCGCTCCCGAGCAGGCCGCTGCCCAGCGTGGGGGCGAACCGGGACAGATCGAAGCCCTGCCCCAGGCTCAGACGGAGGATTTCCTCGCGCGAGGAGCCCCGGCGGGTGTGAAGGGTCTGGTTCAATTCCACCACGGCATGGAGAAAGCGGCGCGCCACGCCCGCCGGGGTCGAGGGCAGCGCGGAGTCGATCTCATCGTAGGGCTGCCCCGGGCTATCGGGCAGGGCACCTGGTGAGGGCAGGTCTCCCCAGACGGTGGGCACGTAGCGCAGGGTGATGGAGGGTTCGATCGAGTGGAGCAGCGAGACGCCGCCCAACTCGAAGGTGCGTGCGAGGCGCGAGTCCAGCACGAGGTCCAGGAGGGGATAGCCGCGCTGCGCGGCGCGCCCCGTCACCTCGCCCAGGTAGAAGTCCTGGCGCACGGAGAGCGCGGGGGACAGCCGGGCGAAGGAGCCGAGGGCGAAGGAGGAGGACAGGCGGGGAAGCAGATCCACCCGGTCGCGCGCCTCGCGATCGGCGCCATCGAAGACACCATTGCCCTGGGCCCCATCGGGCTCGCGCACGGTGCCTCCCGGCACCGCCCACAGGCCATCGGACTCGAAGTGGCCGTCCAGGCCCTCATCACCGAAGAGGGACAACAAGGGAGAGAGCCGGGTGAACTCCACCCGCATGCCCCCGACCAGACGGCTGCCACCGAGCGGCCGCTCGGCGAGTACCCAGCTCAGGGTGGGCAGCTTCTGGAAGGTGCGGGGCGCGGCGGTGATGGCCGTGGAGGCCGGAGCCCCGGCGGGCGGCACCGTGGAGCGCCCGAAAAGATCGTAGCCCCAGCGGATGTCCTGGCGCAGGCCCACTTCCAGACCCACCCACTGGTCCTCGCCCCGGCGGTAGATGACGCCGGAGCTGCTCAGGTACTGGGCCGCGCGAGCCACGATGTCGGCGGTGAGGTCGCGCGTGTAGAACCCGTCGGAGACGGCGAAGGCATCGATGCGGTCGTACCACCCGCCGCCCAGGTCCTGACGGTGTTGGAGGGACGCCTCGCCCCGGAGTCCGCGCGGCGCGCGGATGAGGTCCCCCGTGTCCGTGAGGAAGAAGTCCGCCGTCACGGGGTTGCGCACGGGCTGCAGATCGTGGAGCAGGCCGAGCGTGACTCGGCCCTCGGTTCCCACGGCGGGCACGTAGCGGAACTCGGTGAGCAGACGCGGGCCGCGGATACCGTAGTTCTGCGGCTCCTCGCGGGTGAGGGTCTCGTTGCCGATGCTCCGGGTGCGCTCCACCTCGCCGCCCCCCAGGTAGAAGCCCGGCGTGAGGGTGAGATCGTAGCTCCGGCCGAGCGTGATGAACACCGGCAGCTCCAGGGCGAAGCCAGAGGCGGCGGTCGACGTGGGCCGGGGGAAGAGCAGGCCCGATTGTCGCTCGGACAGGGGCAGGTACAACCAGGGCACCGCGAGCACCGGAACCGAACTCACGAACACCACGGGCAAGGTGAGCGAGGCATACTTGCCCATCTCCACGCGGGCACTGCTGGCCTCCACGCGCCAGCTCGGCACGCTCTCCCCGCACAGGCACGGGGCCAGGGCGATGCCCTCCACCTGGTAGGTGTTGTCACCGGAGCGCTTGATGCGCCTGCCGCTCATCAACACGGGCGTCTCGCCCAGGTCACGCAACTCCTGGGGCGTCTGGGCCTGGAGTAGCTGCTGGGGCGTGACGCCCCGCTTCTCCATGAAGAGGCCCCCCTGGACAACCGCCTCGGAGGACTCGAGGTCCACGGAGAGCTCGTCCGCCACGGCCGCCATCAGCCCGTTGACGAGCATGACGTTGCCCCGGGCCACGGCCGTCCCATGGGCCTGATCGTAGGAGAGCTCGTCGGCGCGCAGCACGACGGAGCCGGAGCTGAGCACGGCGTGTCCGCGCGCGGTGAGCACCCGCTGCTCCTGCGCGTAGGAGACGGAATCGGCCGCCAGCTCCGCGGTCTCTCCCGTGGGCAGCCGCAGTGGGGTGGACAAGGGCAGCTGTGCCGAGACGAGCAGCACGACCGCCACCGGCATCAGCAGGCTCATGGCCCGCCCATATATCAACGGGAGGCCGGGCGCTGGAACTCGATCGACAGTTCGTTGCCCTCCTGGCGTGTCTCGTAGGGCACCTGCTGCTTGAGCCGGATGGAGACGCGCACCGTGCGCGAGGGGCCCGGATTGGCGTCCACCGAGGCCACCGCCGTATTGAAGAAGGAGGTGTCCATCGCGCGGGTGTTGTTCTCCTCGGCAATGAGGGTGTTCTCCAGCTCCAGCACCACCAGCTTGTCGCCCGCCGGGGTGACGGAGTAGCGCACGGGCTCGTTGGTGCGCACGAAAACCCGCGAGGCCCCCCGCTCCTGCTTGAAGCCCACCAGCGTCATCGTCTTGCGGCGCGAGGACACCGAGGACGGGCCCTCCTGCCGTGCCGGTTCCCTCCGGGGCGTCTCCGCCTGGGCGACACGCGCCGCGCGCGACTCCCGTGCCTCCTCCTGCTGGCGCCGCCGCTCCTCGGCCGCGGCCTGGGCCTCCGACTCCCGGCGGGCGCGCTCCTCGGAGGCCTGGCGCCGCTTCGCCTCGGCGGCCTGGGCCTCCGACTCCCGGCGGGCGTCAGCCGCGGCCCGTGCATCCTCCTGCTGCCGCTGCTTCTCGGCGGCCTGGGACGTGCGCTCCTCCTGAGCCTTGCGCTCGGCCGCGGCCCGCGCCTCGGCCTGACGCTGCTCCTCGGCATCCGCCTGCTCCTGCTGGGCGGCCTGGGCCGCGGCGGCCTCCTGCCGCTTGCGCTCTTCCTGCGCCGCCTGGGCGGCCTGGGCCGCGGCGGCCTCCTGCCGCTTCTGATCTTCCTGGGCCTCCTGGGCCGCCGCGCCCGCCTGCTGGGCGTCGGTGCCAGTGGCCGTGGGCGCCGCGTCCGCCGTTGGCGCCGGGCCGGTGGGAGCCGCCGCCTGGGCCGCCGTGCCACCCGCCACGCTCACCACCAAGGAGTTGCCCCGCGCCTGGATGTCCGTGTCCACCTCGCGCTCGTAGCCGATGAGCACCCGGGCGATGGCGGATTCATCCGAGCCGTAGCTCGCCGTGCGGATGGCGGTGATGGTGCCATTGCCCACGGTGATGTCCTCCTTCACGCCGGAGAAGACGGCCTCGGAGATGTCGATGACGAGCCGCGGCGGATCCGTCAGCGTGAAGGTGGTGAAGTTGGGCTTCTTCGTGCCCACGATCTCCACCGTCCCGCCCCTCACGTTCACGCTGGAGATGGAGTTGAGATTCGCCTCCTGCGCCAGCGCCCGCGCCGTTCCCAGCACGCACGTGATCAAGAGAAGGACGAAGGCACTCGAAGGCGACTTGATGGTGGACGAACGCATGACGCACCCGACGCTAACACGCGACGTCAAGGCTCCAACTTTTCCCTCTGCCTGGAGCCGACGGAAACGTTCGCTCTACTTCTCTATCCGGGGCAGCACGGGCCCACGTGTGCGGTGGGTGCGCGCGTACTCGATGAGGTTCTTGATGTCGTAGCAGATCTGCCGGATGTCGTGCCCCATCGTCAGCTCGAGGTGGCTGTTGCCCTTCACCGGCCGCCACAGCAGGTACTCGCTCTTGGCCGCGTGGTACACGCTGCGCGTGGACTCCAGCGAAGCCAGCGGATCCATGTCCCCGAAGATGATGGCCATGGGGATGTGGATCTTCGAGAAGCCCCGCTTGAAGTCGAACCCCGTGCGGTAGCACACCATCTCCCCGTGGCGGATCCACGAGGCGAACTGCTCCACCACCTTGCGCGGCTCGCGCTCCCCGCCCTCTCGCAGCAGCCAGCGCACGTCCTTGGCGCTGGCGCGCGCCGGATTGCTCAGCCGGTTGATGCGCGTGGTGATGCGGTTGACGAGCGGGTACTCCTCGGCGCGGGCGAGCTGCCGCTCGGCGAACTTCAGCCAGTCGTCCACCGGAATGGCGCGGAACTGGCGCTCGCGCGGAGCCTCCTTCGGACTGAGCCACCGCGACAGGCCCTCGTGCAGGGGCGCCAGCCCGCGCGCCAGCAGCCGCCGGCCCTCGTACCCCACGCGCGCCTCCAGGTTGCGGCCCGCGAACGCCAGGTCGATGCTCGAGCCGATCACACCCGTCCACATCGACAGCATCCGCAAGAACAGCGTGCCCCGGCCCAGGTCCGCCGCGGAGCCGATGGTGATGAGCCCCTCGAAATCATCGTGGATGCCCGCGTACCCGTAGCCGAGCATCCCGCCCATCGAGTGGCCGCAATAGAAGATGCGCTCGCGCCGGGTGATGCGCTTGACGCCCGACACCGCGGCCGGCAGGTCGTAGAGAAAGTAGCTGTCGATGTCCCAGTCGTAGTCGAGGTCCGCGGGCAGCGGACGGCGGAAGCGCGCGGCGCGCTCCTTCTGGAACTCGATGGAGCTCTTGCCGTGGCCGCGCAGTTCCAGGATGTGGATGTCCACACCGAAGAACAGCAGGTTCTTGACGAACTGGCCGCTCGTCCACGCATGGCGGTTCTGCGAGAAGCCATGCACCAGCAACAGCGGCTCACCGAACAGGGGCTGCGCGAAGGGCTGCTTGACGGGGCGGTAGCGGGTGATGACCAGAGACCAGCCATCGGCGGTCTCCACGACGTACTTCGTCTTCTGGTAGAGCGACCGGAAGTCGACCTCGTCGACCGTCGGTGTGTGGGGACCCGTTGGAGTCGCCGCTCTCCAATCCGGCAAGCGCATAGGTGTAATCTACGAATGCTGATGCAACGCGCCAAGGTTTCCGCCCCATTTGGCGCGGACCGAGCCCACCAGGAACAGTGAGCCCGTACACAGGAGGACGTCCGAGGGTGCGGCCCGGGCACGTGCCCCAGCGAGCGCCGCGTCCAGGGACGGGTAGGAGTAGGCATTCTCGCACAAGGCGCGGGCCTCGTCGAGGTAGCTCTCGGGAGAGAGCGAGCGCGGGGTGTCCAGCGGCGTCAAGTGGACCGAGGAACAGGCGGGAAGGAGCGCGCGCAACATGGGGCCCCGGTCCTTGTCGGCCACCACGCCGAAGACACAGTGCACCCGGCGCCCGGGATAGAGCGAGCGCAGGCCCTCGAGCAGCACGCCCACCCCCGCGGGGTTGTGCGCCCCATCCAGCAGCACGGGGGGCGAGCCACCGAGTTCCTCCAGGCGTCCAGGCCAGCGGGCTCCCGCGAGTCCGGTCCGCAGGGCCTCCGGTGGGACGCGCACGCCCCGCGCGGAGAGTTGTTCCAGCGCGGCCAGGGCCACCGCGGCGTTCTGCCACTGATGCTCGCCCCGCAGGCTCGGGAACAGGCCCTCCAGCGACAGTCCGCTCCCCTCGTAGGCGAGGCCGCCTCCGGGACGCGGCCCCAGGTGGAAGTCACGGCCCTCCAGGAGCACGGGCGCCTGACTCTCCCGGGCCAGCCGCTCGAGAACCTCGAGCGCCTCGGGCTCCTGGCGGCTGAGCACCACCGGCACGCCCGGCTTGAGGATGCCCGCCTTCTCCGCGGCGATGGCCCCCAGGGTGTTGCCCAGGTACTCCATGTGATCGAAGGACACCGGGGTGATGGCGGTGACGAGCGGCACGCAGGCGCGCGTGGCGTCCAGACGGCCTCCGAGCCCCACCTCCACCACGGCCACGTCCACGGCCTCGCGCGCGAAGTGCCAGAAGGCCACCACGGTGCCGAACTCGAAGTACGTGAGCGAGGTGGCCGCCTCGGGGTGACGCTCCAGCACCTCGAGGATGCGCTGGCCGAGGCACTCGTCGGAGATCTCCACCCCATCCACGCGGATGCGCTCGTTGACGCGCACCAGGTGGGGCGAGGTGTAGAGCCCCACCCGGTGGCCCGCGGCGTGGAGGGCCGCCGAGGCGAAGGCGCAGGTGCTGCCCTTGCCGTTGGTGCCCGCCACGTGCAGCGCGGGGAAGCGGCGCTCGGGATGGCCGAGCGCCTCCAGGGCCGCCTCCACGCGCTCGAGGCCGAGCTTGATGCTGGAGGGGCTCAGCCGGGAGAAGAACTCCAGGGCCTCGGCGGGCGTCCGGGGGAGCATGGCGCGGCGTGGGGAGGACGACTAGCCGAGCAGCCCGATGATCTGCCCGAGCTTGGCGCGCAGATCCTTGCGCGCGACGATGGAGTCGAGCATGCCGTGCTCCACGAGGAACTCGGAGCGCTGGAAGCCCTCGGGGAGCTTCTGGCGGATGGTCTGCTCGATGACGCGCGGGCCGGCGAAGCCGATGAGCGCCTTGGGCTCGGCGAGCATCACGTCCCCCAGCCACGAGAACGAGGCCGCCACGCCGCCCGTGGTGGGGTGCAGCAGCACGGAGATGTAGGGCTTGCCCACGTTGCGGAAGCGGGCGATGGCCGCGCTCGTCTTGGCCATCTGCATGAGGGAGAAGATGCCCTCCTGCATGCGCGCGCCGCCCGAGGCGGAGAAGACGATGGCGGGGCACTTGAGCTCGTGCGCGCGCTCGAAGACGCGCGTGCACTTCTCGCCCACCACCGAGCCCATGGAGCCGCCCATGAACTCGAACACGAAGCAGCCCACCGACACCTGCTTGCCGTCGATGCGCCCCACGCCGGAGATGAAGGCGTCGTTCTCCCCGAGCGCCTTGCGCGTGGACTTCAGCCGATCCTTGTACTTCTTCGAGTCGGTGAACCCGAGCGGATCCTGCGGCTCGAGCTCCTTGTCGAACTCCTCGAAGCTGTCGGGATCCAGCAGCGTGGCGAGGCGGGTGCGCGCGGGCCAGGGCAGGTGGTGATCGCAGTGCGGGCAGACGTTGAGGTTCTTCTCCAACTCCTGCCGGTAGAGGATCTCGTCACAGTTCTCGCACTTGGCCCACAAACCCTGCATGCGGCTGGGGGCTTCGATGGGTTCGGGAGCGGTGGCGATACGGGGCTTCTTCGAGAACCAGGCCATGGGAGGGCCCGGTTAATCCCAAGTGCCCGGGGGCCGTCAACACCCATGCACGCTAGAACT
Source organism: Cystobacter fuscus DSM 2262 (assembly GCF_000335475.2). Classification (NCBI taxonomy): domain Bacteria; kingdom Pseudomonadati; phylum Myxococcota; class Myxococcia; order Myxococcales; family Archangiaceae; genus Cystobacter; species Cystobacter fuscus. The sequence goes on from NZ_ANAH02000005.1 coordinate 260,004, forward strand.
CGAAGGTATCCCCGAGTTCCAGGACCTCGACGGGCATGTCGGCCACTTCCCGCTTCACCTGCTGAACGAAGGCGGGCTTGAGGTGGTAGAGCAGCACCGAGCACCCGTCGCGCTCGAACTTGGCCAGCTCGCTCTGGAGCGTGCGGGGCGTGAGGTGGCCGGAGACGTCGGAGAGATGCTGCAGCGCGTTGGGGAAGCTCGTCTCGATGAGGAGCGCCTTGAGGGTGGGCGTCTGGTTGAGCACCTTCCACAGCTTGTCCGTGGGGCCGGTGTCCCCGCTCATGGCGAGCGACGTGCGGCCCCGGGTGATGACGAAGCCGCAGGACTCCACCGGGTGGTGCACCGGGATGGACTGCACCGTGTAGGGGCCCACCTGGAAGGTGCTGCCGGCGCGGAAGGGCTTGATGCGCAAGACCGGCTCCTTGCGCGTGGGAATGCGCGTGAAGTCCGGCCACAGCGCGTTGTTGAACATGTTGTCGCGCAGCGCCCGGGCGCACTCGCGCGAGGCGTGGATGGTCACGGGCGTATCGCGTCGGCCGATGATGAGATCGGCCATCAGCGGCAGGTCCTTCACGTGGTCGAAATGGCTGTGGCCGACGATGATGTCGTCGACCTTGCACAGTTGCTCCAGCGACAGCGTGCTCGTGAGAGCGCCCGCGTCCAGCGCGAGCACGTCGTCCACGAGGAAGCACGTGGTGCGGCACGCGGGCAGCTCACCACCATGGCAGCCAAGGACGTGAAGCTTCACGCTAGAGGTCTCCGAACTTCCACTTCATCTCCAGGTATTGGAGGAAGTCGTGCAGGCGCGCCGTATCCTGCACGGTGAGCCTGTCACCCGCGCGCTCCAGCAACCCCGCCCGCTCCAGCCTGTCCAACACGTTGCGGATGGCCGGCTCGCCCACGCCGATCTGCTGGGGTATCTCGCGCAGGGGCAGATCGAACTCCATCCCCTCCTCCGTGGGCCGCCCCCGCGTGCGGCACGTCTGGAGCACGTGGTGGACCACGCGGCTGACCGGATCCGAGTGCAGCAGGTTCTCGATCTGCGCGTCCGCCTCCGACAGGCGCTCGGCCAGCTTCTTGATCATCCGCACGGCGATCTCCGCGTTGCCGCGGATCATCCCCTCGAACGTCTTGGGATCGATCACCAGCAGCTTGGCGTCCTCGCTCACGGTGGCCGTGGCGTTGCGAGGCCGGTTGGAGATGATGGCCATCTCCCCGAAGAACTCGCCGGGCCCGAGCACCGCCAGGACCTTCTCCTCGTCGCGCACGCGCTTGGAGATGGCGATTCGTCCCGACTGCAGGACGAACATCTCCCGACCCGCCTCTCCCTCGCGGAAGAGAACCGTGCCCTTCGAGAACTCCTTGCCAAAACGTTGAAAGAGGGTTTCCTCGGCGCCCATCGCGAGGCCGAGTTAAGCCCTCCCGGTCGGCAGGGTCAAATTCAGACTTGGATCCGCTGTCCTCCGTCCTCGATGTCGCCTGGACGCCTACCCCTCTCCCCCTCGGGCGCGGGTGGAAACGGTTCACCACCCCGGAGAATGAACGGGGAGGTGGGTATGGGCCGAGACACGGGCGGGGCAAAGCCGGTAGAAGGCGCCGCGTGGGAACGACCTACAAGCAGTCGGGAGTAGACATCGAGGCCGGGGACGCCTTCGTCGAGCGCATCAAGCCGCACGCGGCGCGCACGATGAGGCCCGAGGTGGTGGCGGGAGTGGGAGGCTTCGGAGGCCTCTTCGCCCTGCCACCGGGGAAGTATCGCGAGCCGGTGCTGGTGGCGGGCACGGACGGAGTGGGCACCAAGCTGAAGGTGGCCTTCCAGGCGGGCCGGCACGGCACGGTGGGCATCGATCTGGTGGCGATGTCGGTGAACGACATCCTCACCTGTGGCGCCGAGCCGCTCTTCTTCCTGGACTACTTCGCCACCGGGCGGCTGGAGGTGGACGCCGCGGCCGAGGTGGTCAAGGGCATCGCCGTGGGGTGCGAGCAGGCGGGCTGCGCGCTGCTGGGCGGGGAGACGGCGGAGATGCCGGGCTTCTACGCGCGGGGCGAGTACGACCTGGCCGGCTTCTGCGTGGGCGTGGTGGAGCGCTCGGAGATCATCGACGGCAAGAGCGTGGCGCCCGGCGACGCGCTCATCGGCCTGACGTCCTCGGGGCTGCACTCCAACGGCTACTCGCTGGCGCGCAAGGTGCTGCTGGAGGACGCGAAGCTCGCCCTGGACGCGGTGCCCGAGGGCCTGGACCGGCCGCTCGGCGACGCGCTCTTGGAGCCCACGCGCATCTACGTGAAGGACGCGCTGGCGCTCCTGAAGGCCGTGAAGGTGAAGGGCATGGCGCACATCACCGGCAGCGGCATTCCGGGCAACCTGCCCCGCTGCCTGCCGGACGGCACGCGCGCGGTGCTCGACGAGAAGGCCTGGAAGCGCCCCGCCATCTTCGATCTCATCCAGAAGCGCGGGAGCGTGGCGCGGGACGAGATGTACAACACCTTCAACATGGGCCTGGGCCTCATCGTGGTGGTGGCCAAGGAGGACGTGGCGGCGGCGCTGGCGGTGCTCCACGCGCGCGGCGTGGAGGCCAGCGAGGTGGGCCGCGTGGAGGCCGGTCAGGGCGAGGCCACGGCGGTCATCCATCCATGAGCGGCCGCGCGAAGCTGGGCGTGCTGGTGTCGGGCAGTGGCAGCAACCTGCAGGCCCTGCTCGACGCGTGCGCCCGCGCGGACTACCCGGCCGAGGTGGCCCTGGTGGTCTCCAACGTGCCCACCGCCTTCGCCCTGGAGCGGGCGCGCACGGCGGGCGTGGCGGCGCGGGCGTTGGATCACAAGACGTTCGGCGCGCGCGCGGACTTCGAGAAGGCACTGGGCGATGCGCTGGAGGCCGCCGGCGTCGAGTGGGTGTGCCTTGCGGGCTTCATGCGGCTGCTCGGGGCGGACTTCCTCGGGCGCTTTCCGGGCCGGGTGCTCAACATCCACCCCTCGCTGCTGCCGGCCTTCCCCGGGCTGCATGCCCAGCGGCAGGCCCTGGACAGGGGCGTGAAGGTGGCCGGGTGCACGGTGCACTTCGTGGACCCGGGCATGGACACGGGCCCTATCATCGCGCAGGCGGCAGTGCCCGTGCTCTCCGGGGATGACGAGGCGGCCCTGTCCGCGCGCATCCTCGCGGCGGAGCACCGGCTCTACCCGCTGGCGGTCAAGCTCGCGGTGACGGGCGCGGTGCGGCTGGAGGGCGGACGTGCCGTGTCCTCGGTGGGCCCCAGCGTGGACGCGGCGGGCCTGCGCAATCCCGGCGAGCCGGGCTGAACCGAGCGAGGGGGCAGCCCCGCCCCCAGGACGACTCGACCGCGCGGGGGGGCCCTGTTAAATCCCGGGGTTCCGTCAACGCGAGCGTGGGCCGTCATGGCGATCATCCTGGGACATTCCGTCGAGCCGCCCGGCGAGTGCAGCTACCTGCCGGATCAGAGTTCCTCGATGGAGCAGTTCGTCATGAAGGACGTGACGGCCGAGGAGTACGAGCGGATGCTCGTGCGCGGCTGGCGCCGCTTCGGCCCCATGTACTTCCGGCCCGCCTGCCAGGCCTGCTTCCAGTGCGTGTCGCTGCGCATCCCCACGGCGACCTTCCAGCCCAACCGCAGCCAGCGCCGGGCCCGCGCCGCGTGCGCCCACCTGCGCGTGGAGGTGGGCCCCCCTCGGGTGGACGAGGAGCGGCTGGCGCTCTACCGGGCCTGGCATGCCGAGCGCGAGCAGACGCGCGAATGGAACGCCTCGCCGATCGGCCCCCGAGAGTACTTCCTCCAGTTCGCCTTCCCCCACCCGTGCGCGCGCGAGGTGGCCTGGTACGACGACACGGCCGAGGGTGGCCCCCGGCTCGTCGGCCTGGGCATCTGCGACGAGATGCCCCAGGCCTGGAGCGCGGTGTACTTCTTCTACGATCCCGCCTACGCCCGGGCCTCACTGGGCTCGGCCAACGTGGTGTTCCAGGTGGAGCTGGCGCGGGCCCGGGGCATTCCCCATGTGTACCTGGGCTACCGGGTCCAGGAGTGCGCGTCCCTGCGCTACAAGGGAGCGTTCCGCCCGCATGAGCTGCTCGAGGGGCGACCCGCCCCGGACGAGCCGCCCCGCTGGACCCCGGCCGAGGACCCCGGGGACACCCCGCCCTGAAGCGCGGGAAAGCACTGCGAGCCTCCAGGCAACGTGTGTAGTGTGCGCGGCGAGATGCCGACGCCCGCTTCCCGCTCCAAACCGCTCCCCTCCTCCACGGCTCCCTCCCGGCACGTCTATGACGTGATTGTCCTGGGCAGCCAGTTGGGCGGGGCACTCGCCGCGGTGCTGCTCGCCCGGCGCGGCTACAGCGTCCTCCTGGTGGAGCACGACGGCACGGGGCCGGGCTACGAGCACGACGGCTTCCTGCTGCCCTACGCCCCCTTCATCACCCCGGCCCTCAAGACGATGCCCGCGGTGGAGGAGGCCTTCGCCGAGCTCAGCCTCACCCCCCAGTTGCAACGCGGCCAGCAGCCCCACGTGCCCGAGCTGCAGCTGGTGCTGCCCCGCCACCGGGTGGACCTGCACGCCGACCCGGCCCGCCGGAGCGCCGAGTTCCTCCGCGAATTCGGGACCGAGAGCGAGCGCATCCTCGCGGACCTCGCCGCCACCATCCGGCAGCACGAGCCCTCGGATGCCTTCTTCAAGGAAGGCCCGCCCCTGCCGCCCGACGGCATGCTGGAGTCCTGGAATCTCAAGAAGCGCCTGCGCCAGCACGGCGGGCTCGAGGCGGAGCCCCGGCTGAGCGGCACGGACGAGCCCTCGCGGCTGCTGCGCGGCCTGCTGCCCTTCACCATCCACATGGATCAGCCCGGCTCGCCCCTGGCGCGCACGCGGCCCCTGTCCCAGGCGCTGCAGACGCCCTGGCGCTACCCGGGCGGACGCGACGGCCTGCGGCAGTTGCTCTTCGATCGCTTCACGGAGCTGGGCGGCGACCTGCTCAGCCCCGACAACACGGACACGTACGTGGCCGAGGAGCTGCACATCGAGGGCAACCGCTTCTCCGCGCTCAAGCTGCTGCGCTCGGACACGCTCTACCGGGCCTCGTGCCTGGTGTCCGCCACGGACGCGGGCGCGCTGCGACGCATCCTGACGGGGCGCAAGAAGCACCGCGCCCTGAGCGAGCAGCTCGATGTGTCCACCGTGAAGTCCTTCCTCTTCTCGGTGAACTGGGTGGTGCCGGAGGCGGCGCTGCCGCGCGGCATGGGCGAGCTGCTGCTCATGGACACCCAGCAGGAGGGCGAGCTGAGCCACCTGCTCGTGCAGCTCCACCCCGCGCGCGACCACCAGGGCAAGGAGGACCCCGCGCTCCGGGTGGTGTGCGCCGGGGGCTTCGTCCCCGCCAGCATCCGGGACCTGGGCGAGGGCTACCTGCAGAACCTCGCCCTGCGCATCGACGCCCACCTCGACGCGCTGATGCCCTTCACGAAGGACAAGCGCCTGCTGCGCTCGGCCCCCTACCTGGACGCCAGCGCGGTGCGCGGCAGCCGGCTCATGCCCCACCCCCATTACGTCTTCGACTCGGAAGCGGTGCTGGGGGTCACGGGTTTGAAGCAGCAAACGCCCACGAAGAACCTCCTGCTCGCCGGACGGGAGGTCCTCCCTGGGCTGGGCCTGGAGGGCGAGTTCCTCGCGGGCATCCGGGCCGCGCGGCTGGTGCAGGAGATGCTCAAGAAGAAGCCCGTCCTCAAGCGCTGATCCTGATCGCGCTGGATTTTCCGGTGGTTTGTGGATAGGTTCCGCCGCTCTCATTAGGGCGGCTGTTAATTCGCCCCTGATTTCAAGGAGTTGGCAGTCATGGCCTGGAAATGCGACATCTGCGGGAAGCGGCCGCTGGTGGGCAACAACGTCAGCCACGCGAACAACAAGACCAAGAAGCGGACCCTCCCGAATCTGCAGAAGATCCGGGCCTCCGTGAACGGCACCCCGGAGCGCGTGCTCGCCTGCACCCGCTGCATCAAGGCCGGCAAGGTCACCAAGGCGGCCTGAGAAGGGCCGAGGACTCGCGGGTGGGCAAGGCGCGTTCCACAAGCCACGCGCTCCCGCCCAGCGAGCAGGTTCATCCCCTGGCGGAGGATCTGGACCTCGTCCCTCCGGAAGAGGTCATCCGCCGTTTGCATCGAGAAGACGTGGCCGCTGTCCGAGCGGTCCGCCCCGCGTTGCGCGGCATGGCGCGCGTGGCACGTTCCGTGGCCGACGCCCTCCACGCAGGAGGCCGTCTGGTCTACGTGGGAGCGGGAACCAGCGGGCGACTGGGCGTGCTCGACGCGAGTGAGTGTCCCCCCACCTTCGGGACGTCCCCCAGCCAGGTCCAGGCGGTGATCGCCGGAGGCCCCCGGGCGATGACGCGCGCGGTGGAGGGCGCCGAGGACGATGCCGAGGCGGGCGCCCGCACCATGCGCCGCCTGCGCGTGGGCCCGAGCGACGTGGTGTGTGGCATCTCCGCGAGCGCGCGCACCCCCTTCGTTCGCGGCGCGCTCCAGGAGGCACGACGGCGCGGCGCGCACACGGTGCTGGTGTGTTGTGGCCCGCCAGGTCCTGGAATGGAGGCGGACGAGGTGTTGCTGGCCCAGACGGGACCGGAGCTCGTCGCGGGCAGTACGCGGCTCAAGGCGGGCACGGCGACGAAGCTGATCCTCAACGCCCTCACCACCACGGCCTTCGTGACGCTGGGCAAGGTGTACCGCGGGCGCATGGTGGACATGCGCCCGGGCAACACGAAGCTGCGTGCCCGGGCGGCGCGGATGGTGGCGGAGCTGACGGACCTCACGCTGCCCGCGGCCCAGCGACTGCTCGAGCGGGCCGGCCACGAGGTGAAGGTCGCGCTGGCGATGCACTTCGCGGGAGTGTCCGCGGAGCAAGCCAGGCGCCGCCTGAAACACTCCGGCCTGCGCGACTTGAGCGCTCGAGGGCCGACGAAGGCGCCCGCTCGCAAGCCACGCGCCCGGCGCGCCTAGCGCATCGCCCGGAAATACACATCACGCACGGCGCCAGGAGCATCCGCGTGTTGACTCTCCGCGCCGACTCTCCGCGCCGAGGGCGCCGTGCGTCATGGGCAGACGCTTCGCGTGCTTGACAAGCCAAAGAGGCCGACAGTAAGAACGACGGGGGTTTGGTGCCTGTGCGTTTCGTGTGAATGGGTTCGAGCTTCCAAACCCTTGCACGAGAGGGCACTCCGGAACGGATGTCCGCGTGACATTCATTGTCTTCACCTGACACGCACCAGCCGTCGTTCCGTCACGGGTGCGCGCTCACGTCCTCGAGGTTCCCGCCGCCGTGAACACCGTTCGTTATCCCGATGGCAACGTGCTCTTGCGCAACCTCGCGCGAGATTTTCCCGTCATCTCCCATGGCCAGGGCGTCTACCTGTTCGACAAACAGGGCAAGCGCTACCTGGACGGCTCGGGCGGGGCGCTGGTGGTCAGCGTGGGCCACGGCAACCGCGAGGTGGCCGACCGCATCCACGAGCAGCTGCTCCGGGTGGCCTACGTCAACGGCACGCACTTCACCGCGGACGTGACGGAAGCGCTGGCCTCGAAGCTGTGCGCGCTCGCGCCCGAGGGCCTCGACCGGGCGGCCTTCCTCAGCTCCGGCTCCGAGGTGACGGAGGCCGCGGTCAAGTTCGCGCGCCAGCTCTGGGTCGAGCGCGGTGAGCCCCAGCGATCCAAGGTCATCACCCGCATGCCGGGCTACCACGGCAACACCCTCTACGCCCTGTCCATGTCGGGGCGGCCCCACTACAAGAAGTTCTTCGGGCCCCTGCTCTCCGAGGTCGTCACCACGCCCGCGCCCTACCCCTACCGCTCGGGCCTCGCGGACTACGCGCGCGACGGGGCCGAGCACTACGCGCGGCTGCTGGAGGAGACCATCGAGCGCGAGGGCGCCTCCACCATCGCCGCCTTCATCGCCGAGCCCGTCATCGGCTCCTCGGCGGGCGCGTCCGTGCCGCCGCCGGGCTATTTCGAGCGCGTGTCGGAGATCTGCCGCCGCCACGGCATCCTCACCATCGCCGACGAGGTCATGTGCGGCTGTGGCCGCACGGGTCAGTTCTTCGCGAGCACCCAGTTCCAGTTCCAGCCGGACGTGCTCGTGCTGGGCAAGGGCATCAGCGGCGGCTACGTGCCGCTGAGCGCGCTGCTCGTGCGCCAGAGCCACCTCGAGGAGATGCGTCAGGGCTCGGGCGGCTTCATGCACGCGCAGACCTACCTGCAGGCCCCCGTCATGACGGCCGCGGGGCTCGCGGTGCTGGACTACTACGAGCGGCATGGCCTGGTGGCGCACGCCGCGCGCGTGGGCGAGTACCTGCAACGCCGCCTGCGCGAGGTGCTGCTGCCCCTGCCCCACGTGGGCTCCATCCAGGGCGTGGGCCTGATGGCGGGCGTGGAGTTCGTGGAGGACAAGGCCAGCAAGCGGCCCTTCCCCCGCGGACGCAAGGTGGTGGAGGGGCTGCTCTCCGAGCTGTTCGCCCAGGGCCTCATCCTCTGGCCCAACACCGGCCATGCCGATGGAACCAACGGAGATCTGGTGATGATTGGCCCGCCGCTCGTCATCACTGAGTCGGAAGTGGACGAGCTGGTGGAACTGCTCGCCCGGGGAATCAACCGCTACATGGAGAGGCTATGAGCTTTCGCATCACCTATTCCGTCCTCGATGCCGACCTGTCGCAACTGCATGCCGAGTTCGACAAGGCCCTCTCAGCCGTGCGCGGAAAGCTGGGCGCCGAGCACCCCTCCTTCATCTCCGGCGAGCCCTGGCGGGGAGGAGACCTGCTGGACAGCCGCAACCCGGCCAACCAGGAGCTGCTCGGCCGCTTCCACCGCACGCCCCTGTCCGAGGTGGACCGGGTGGTGCGCGTGTCGCGCGAGGCGCAGAAGAAGTGGGGCGCCACGCCCTGGCAGGAGCGCGCGCGCATCCTCAAGCGCGCCGCGGACCTCATCTCCGAGCGCCGCATGGAGCTGGCGGCCATCATGACGCTCGAGGTGGGCAAGACGCGGCTGGAGTCGCTCGGGGACGTGGAGGAGTCCGCGGACCTGATGCGCTACTACGCGGGCCAGCTCGAGGAGGCCGAGGGCTTCGTCAAGCCGCTCGCGCGCCTGTCCCCCAAGGAAGACACCCGGAGCGTGCTGCGGCCCTACGGCGTGTTCGTGGTCATCTCCCCCTTCAACTTCCCGGTCGCGCTCGCGGCGGGCATGAGCGCGGGCGTGCTGCTCGGGGGCAACACCGTCATCCTCAAGCCCAGCGAGGAGACGCCCTGGTGCGCCGAGGGCCTCTACCAGGCGCTGCATGACGCGGGGCTGCCCCCGGGCGTGTTCCAGCTCGTGCACGGCGAGGGTGAGTCCCTCGGCGCCGCGCTCGTGTCCCACCCGGGCATCGACGGCGTCAACTTCACCGGCAGCCAGCCGGTGGGCATGGAGATCCACCGGCGCCTCACCGCCCAGTCCGTGCGCCCCTGCTTCCTGGAGCTGGGTGGGAAGAACCCGGCCATCGTCTGCCGTGACGCGGACCTGGAGGCGGCCATCGAGGGGTGCTACCGCTCGGCGTTCGGGCTCTCCGGCCAGAAGTGCAGTGCCCTGTCGCGCATCTACGTGCACGAGGACCTCAAGCGCGACTTCATCGCGGGGCTGGCGGAGAAGGCGCGCGCCACCCGCGCGGCCGACCCGAGCCTCGCCTCCACCTACCTGGGCCCGGTCATCAACGACGCCTCGGTGAAGCGCTTCGAGCGCGCGGTGGCCGAGGCCCGCCAGGGCGGCACCGTGCACGCGGGCGGAGGACGGCCCCAGCTCGACGGGGCGCTCGCCCAGGGCCACTTCGTGGAGGCCACCGTGGTGGAGGTGCCCCACGGCCACCGGCTGATGCGCGACGAGCTCTTCCTGCCCTTCGTGGGCGTCACGGGCTTCCGGACGCTGGATGAGGCGCTGGGCATGGCCAATGACTGCATCTATGGCCTGACCGCCGGCGTCTTCAGCCGCAAGCCCGAGGACGTGGAAGCCTTCATGGATCGCGCCGAGGCGGGCGTGCTCTATGCCAACCGCCGCACCGGCGCCACCACGGGCGCCTGGCCCGGCGTGCAGTCCTTCTGCGGTTGGAAGGCCAGCGGCGGCTCCGGCAAGGGCGGCTGCGGTCCCTATTACGTCTCGCAATTCATGCGCGAGCAATCCCAGACCCGGATGGGCTGAGACGACATTCCCATGAGCAATCTCTATCCCGAAATCAAGGTCGCGCCCCCGGGCCCCAAGGCCCAGGCCGTCATCGAGCAGGACAAGCAATTCACCTCGCCTTCCTACATCAAGGAATACCCCCTGGTGGTGGACCGGGGCGAGGGGCCCTGGGTGTACGACGTGGATGGCAACCGGTACCTGGACTTCATGGCGGGCATCGCCGTGACGTCCACGGGCCATGCCCATCCTCAGGTCGTGCGCGCCATCCAGGAGTCCGCCGCGCGCTTCCTCCACATCTGCGGCACCGACTTCTATTACGACTCGTTCGCCAAGCTGTGCGCGAAGCTCGCCAGCTACCTGCCGGGCATGGGCCCCAAGAAGGTCTTCCTGACCAACTCGGGCACCGAGGCCGTGGAGGGCGCGCTCAAGCTGGCGCGCTACCACACCCGCCGCCAGTATGTGATTGCCTTCAAGGGCGGCTTCCACGGCCGCACCTACGGCGCCATCTCGCTCAATTCCTCCAAGGTGGCCCAGAAGGCGTTCTTCGGGCCCCTGGTGCCGGGCGTCATCCACATCCCCTACGCCTACCCGTACCGCTGTCCCCGCGGGTGCGCGCCCAATGCCTGTGACGAGTCGTGCAACTGCGCCCAGGTGCTGGAGAACGACTGGTTCATCAACCACGTGGATCCGCGCGAGGTCGCCGCCGTCTTCATCGAGCCCATCCTCGGCGAGGGCGGCTACGTGGTCCCCCCCAAGAGCTTCCTCCAGGAGCTGCGCCGCATCTGCGACAAGCACGGCATCCTGCTCGTCTTCGATGAGATCCAGTCCGGCATCGGCCGCACCGGCCACATGTTCGCCGCGGAGCACTTCGGGGTGATGCCCGACATCGTCCTGTCCGCCAAGGGCATCGCCTCGGGCATGCCCCTGGGCGCCATCATCGCCAAGGAGAGCGTGATGACCTGGCCCCGGGGCTCGCACGGCAGCACCTACGGCGGCAACCCGGTGTGCTGCGCCGCGGCGCTCGCCACGCTGGACGTGGTCGAGGGCCTCATGGAGAACGTGCGCACCACGGGCGACGTGCTCCTCAAGGGGCTCAAGGATCTCCAGAAGCGCTTCCCCACCCTGGGCGACGTGCGCGGCGTGGGCCTCATGGTCGGCGCCGAGTTCGTCCACCCCCAGACGCGCGAGCCCGCGAGCGCCTACGTGGGCGACCTGGAACAGCTCGCCTTCCAGAAGGGCCTGCTCCTGCTGTCGTGTGGCAAGTCCACCATCCGCTTCGCCCCGCCGCTGGTCGTCGGCCCGCACGAGGTGAACGTGATGCTGCGCATCCTCGAGGAGTGCCTCACCCTCCTCGATGACAAGCACCAGATGCGCGCCAAACCGCCGCTCGACGAGAAGATCTGAGGGCCCCGTCCATGTCCACGAACAAGCTCTGCTCGATGAAGGAGGCCATCTCCGCCTCCGTCAAGAATGGCAGCTCCCTCATCATCGACGGTTTCACCCACCTCATCTGCTTCGCGGCGGGACATGAAATCATCCGGCAGGGCATCAAGGACCTGACGGCCATCCGGCTCACGCCCGACCTCGTCTATGATCAGCTCATCGAGGCCGGGTGCGTGAAGAAGCTCGTCTTCAGCTGGGCGGGCAACCCGGGCGTGGGCAGCCTCCACGCCCTGCGCCGCCGCGGCGAGGCCAGCTCGCCCCAGCGCCTGGAGCTGGACGAGTACTCGCACTTCGGCCTGCTCTCGCGCTTCCTCGCCGCGAGCGCCGGCCTGCCCTTCTGGCCCCTCAACAACTACTTCGGCGGGGACATCGCCCAGGCCAACCCCGCCATCAAGACGGTGCAGTGCCCGTACACGGGCCAGACGCTCGCCACCGTCCCCGCGCTCCACCCCGACGTGGCCATCATCCACTGCCAGCGCGCGGACGCGGAGGGCAACGCCCAGGTGTGGGGCCTGCTCGGCTCGCAGAAGGAAGTGGCCTTCGCCGCGCGCAAGGTCATCGTCGTGGCCGAGCAGATCGTCCCCACCGAGGTCATCCGCCGGGATCCCAACCGCACCGTGGTCCCCGGCATCATCGTGAGCCACGTGGTGCACGAGCCCTGGGGCTGCCACCCGAGCTTCGTGCAAGGCTTCTACGACCGCGACAATGATTTCTACGTGAAGTGGGAGGACATTTCGCGCCAGCCGGAAACCTATCAGGCCTACCTCCAGGAGTTCGTCTACGGGGTCAAGGACAGACAGGAATACTTGAAGAAGCTCGAGTCGGGCCTGCTCGACAAGCTCCGGGCCAAGCCGCGCATGAGCGAGGGGGTGGACTATGGCTACTGAAACCCAGACAGGCGCCAGCGCGTCCGAGCGCATGGCGCACCGGGCCTCGCAGGAGCTGCACGACGGCAACGTGGTGTTCGTGGGCATCGGCCTGCCCAACCTCGCCTGCAACCTCGCGCGGGCCACACACGCCCCCGGCCTGTTCATGATCTACGAGTCCGGCGCCGTGGGGGCCATCCCCGAGCGGCTGCCGGTGTCCATCGGGGACCCGTCCCTGGTGACGGACTCGCTCGCGGTGGTGAGCCAGGCGGACATCTTCCAGTGCCTGTTGCAGCGCGGGCACATCGAGGTGGGCTTCCTCGGCGGCGCTCAGGTGGACAAGTGGGGCAACATCAACACCACGGTCATCGGCGACTACGCCAACCCCAAGGTGCGCCTGCCCGGCAGCGGCGGCGCGTGTGAGATCGCCGTCCACGCGAAGCGGTTGCTCATCATCATGCGTATGAGCAAGCGCACCTTCGTGGAGCGCTGTGACTTCGTGACGAGCCCCGGCCATCGCATGAATGGCAAGAGCCGCGCGGAGCTGGGCATGCCTGGAGGGGGGCCGACCTGCCTCATCACCGACCTGGGCGTGATGGAGTTCGACGCCACGGGCGAGGCGGTGCTCACCGAGGTGTACCCGGGCGTCACCCCGGAAGCGGCCCAGGCCGCCTGCGGTTGGAAGTTGAAGGTGTCGGACACGCTGAAGACGGCGTCCGTCCCCGATGACGCAACGTTGCGACTGCTGCGCGAGCGGCTGGATCCGCAACGGCTGTACCTCTAGACCCTCCCAAGGGAGCCAGGGCCCCATGTCCGAAGCCTTCATCGTCGACGCCGTCCGCACCCCCATTGGCCGCTACCGGGGAGCCCTCAAGGGCTTCCGCCCGGATGACCTCGCGGGCCACGTGCTGCGCGAGCTGGTCAAGCGCCAGCGCCTGGACCCCGCCCAGGTGGACGAGGTGTTCCTCGGTTGCGCCAACCAGGCGGGCGAGGACAACCGCAACGTCGCTCGCATGGCGCTGCTGCTCGCCGGGCTGCCCACGAGCGTGCCCGGCGTGACGGTCAACCGCCTGTGCGCCAGCGGACTGGAGGCCATCATCCAGGGCAGCCGGATGATCCGCCTGGGTGAGGCGGACATCGTCCTCGCCGGAGGCGTGGAGTCCATGACCCGCGCCCCCTGGTCCATGCCCAAGCCCGAGGACGGCTTCCCCTCGGGCAAGTTCGAGGGCTGGGACACCGCGCTCGGCTGGCGCTACCCCAACCCGAAGCTCGCGGCGCTCTTCCCCCTGGAGCAGATGGGCGAGACGGCCGAGAACGTGGCCGCGCGCTACAACGTCTCGCGCGAGGATCAGGATCGCTTCGCCCTGGGCTCGCACCAGAAGTCCGTCATCGCCCAGAAGGAGGGCCGGTTCGCCGACGAGCTCGTCGCGGTGGAGCAGCCCCAGCGCAAGGGCCCCGCCCTGCGCGTGGACGCCGACGAGGGCCCCCGCGCGGACACCTCCCTGGAGAAGCTCGCCTCGCTCAAGGCCGCCTTCCGCGAGGGCGGCAGCGTGACGGCGGGCAACTCCTCCACGCTCAATGACGGCGCTTCCGCGGTGCTGCTGATGAGCGAGCGGGCCCTGAAGGCCTCCGGGGCCACGCCCCTGGCGCGCTGCGCGAGCAATGCCAGCGCCGGCGTGGATCCCCAGTACATGGGCGTGGGCCCCATCCCCGCCACGGCCAGGGCCCTGGCGCGCGTGGGCTGGAAGGCGGAAGAGCTGGATCTGACGGAGCTGAACGAGGCCTTCGCGGCCCAGGCGCTCGCGTGCATCCGGGAGCTGGGATTGGCCCCCGAGCGCGTCAACGTCAACGGCGGCGGCATCGCCCTGGGCCATCCCCTGGGCTCGAGCGGCGCGCGCATCGTCACCACCCTGGTGCACGAGATGAAGCGGCGCGGCGCGAAGCGGGGACTTGCCACGCTCTGTGTTGGCGTCGGACAGGGACTCGCCCTCACCCTGGAGCGCTGACGGGATCGGCTCGCGCGGGAGAGCCGCGTCACTGGGGCAACCCTCGCTGTTTGCTGCAAGAGGGCTCCGGGGGAAAAGAAAACCCCTGGAGCTTCGCGGCAGGTGTGGAGGCAGGCGCCGAGTGATGACGTACGCTGGCGATGGTGATTCCCGGCGGGCTGGCGGTCGAGGAGAACTTCAAGGAGAGCGAGTTGCTCACGACGGGGGAGGGCCTGACGCTGCTGGCCAATGAGGCGCGGCTGGCCTCGCTAGCAGCCCTGGCGTGCGGGGGGCGGTGAGCAATGTGCGGGCGATCTTCGCGCAGCGATAGCCCGGCGCCCCCGGTTACCGATGGCGCATCGGTTGTTGCTCCTCGGCCCACCTTCGGACTGGGCGGACGGCGGTCCAACAGGCGGAGCCTCGGCGTGCGTCGAACTATCGTGGAGCCCATGATTTAGATGTGCGGTATCTCTGGGGCCCATGATGGGTGGTCATGGCCTCGGAGAGAGAGGGAGATGAAACCTCAGGAGCGCTACCGACTGGAGAAGGCTCCTCTCGGCACGGGAGGATATGCCTCAGTTTTTCGTGCCACTCACAAGGAAACGGGTCAGGTCGTAGCGCTCAAACGGCTGAAGCAGCGCGATTCAGAGAGCCTCATCCGGCTCAAACGCGAGATCGATGTCCTGCGCAAGCTCAAGCACGAGCACATCATGCCCTTGCTGGATTCCAGTCCCCTAGACAACTGGTACACGATGCCCCTGGCCGAGGGAACACTCGCGGATTTGAGAGGACAATTGGATGAGAATGAGTTGCTGAGCGCGATTCAACACGCCGCGATGGGACTGGCCTTCGCCCATGAGCTTGACTTCGTCCACCGGGATGTCACGCCATGGAACATCCTCGCCCTGCGGGACTCCTCGGGAAAACGGCGTTGGGTGATAGCGGATTGGGGACTGGTTCGCAGACCTCGCGGGCAAACCAGTCGCAGGGTGACGCGGGATGCGCTGGGAACCGAGGGCTACCTCGCGCCGGAATCATGGAAGGACGGGCATGCGGCGGACGCACGTGCCGACATCTACGGCCTGGGCCGCGTCGTCGCGTGGGCCGTGACTGGTGAGAGGCTCATTCCCAACATCCAGCTCGTTCCTGAAGGATTCTGGAAGAACTTCGTCCAGCGCACCACGGAGTTGGAACTCGACCGACGTCCGAAGAGCATGGTCGAGGCGTTGGAGCTGTTGCGCGAACTCGGGGCGGAATCCGTTCCGTTGCAGGTGCTCGTGTGGAAGGAAGACGAGCAGAAGCGAACGGTGACCTCATGGATGCAACTTGAGAGCGGGGCACTCCAGAGTTTGGGGGAGACGGCTGGGCTCTTGTTCTCCGAAGGAGAACAACTCTGGAAGTGGCGTGTATCGATGCGCGACGTCCAATTCCCAGTACTCACCAGCTCCGAGTCTCCCGAACCGGTCCGGAAGACGGCTCTGGGCCGATGGCTTCAGCAGATTCGCGAGCGCATGCACCCCAGGGTGGACGTCACCGAGCCTGGCCTGCTTCGCTGGGAAAAGGGAGTCATCGAGGACGCACATCTTGACGATGTCCTACGAGGATACTCCCGACAGCTTTCGCCGTTGGAGCCGTACGGCCAGCTCGATCCCCTCCAGACGGGTCTTGAGCGGACGACCCAAGTCATTTCCAGCCTGGGCCGGCTCCTCTTCATCACCGCCCGGGAATGGACGTTGTTCTCCGGGGCGGCTCACGGCAACACGGTTTTCGACTTCTATGTCTACGACGCCGTATTGGCGATGCGAGTCGAGATGCTGTCAGCCCAGGCACTGGAGCCTTTGTTCCGCGAAGAGCGGGACATGGCATTCAAACTCTTGCAGGAGCTCGAAACTTCCCCGGGGGGGGATGAGTTTTCCCCCGATGACATCTCCCTGACGCTCTATCGGCCCTTCTACGACGAGTCAGGCAAGCTGAAGCTGGAATTGCAGTTCACGTCTTGGACCGCCTATGGCGCTTCGGATGGCGCGTGGTCGTCCTACACTCATTCAGTCCAACTCACGAGCGCGCGAATACCCGACGCCCTTCATGAGTTCGTGTCACCTCCTGAATCGCTCGGTGCCTATCTCGCTGCGAAGCAAGAAGCGGGCAGGAGGGGCTGGAGCACGGTGGGCGTCAGTCCGGCGGCGAGGAAGTGGCTGGAGGACTCATTCGCGCGCAGGTGACCCGGCCCCAGGTGTCTGTCAGACGACTCGTCAGGGTCGGGCAACGAATCCTTTGATACTTCCCTGGCTCTCGGAGGCGGTCCTGCAGCCCACGCGTGGTATTTCGCCGGCCTGAGCGTACGAAAGCGAAACGCCGCGGTCTTCTCGAACCGCGGCGCTTCATTGCTCCATCAGGACGTGTCAGGGGCCGCGCCTAAGGTGCGCCGGGATTCCTCTTTCGCCCCCGGTGGGGCACGACAGGAGCGGATGATGCGACGACACGGAAATGATGTGGGCTCGGAGGCAATCAGCCGGCGCGGTGTGCTCATGGGGGCCGGGGCGCTCGGCGTGGCGGCGCTGGCGGGATGTGGCCGCACAGGGACACGAGGTGGCTCGGACACGTCGGGATTCTCCCAGGCGGGACTCGAACGCCTGCATACGGCCATGGCCGCCCATGTGGAGCAGGGCGAGCTGCCGGGAGTCGTGACACTGCTCGCCCGAGGCGACGAGGTGCACGCGGACGCGCTCGGTACCCTGTCCTTCGGCGACACGACCCCCATGCGGCGGGACACGATCTTCCGCATCGCATCGATGAGCAAGCCCATCGCGGGCGCCGCGGCGATGCTCCTGGTGGAGGAAGGCAAGCTGCGCCTCGACGAGCCCGTGGACCGGCTGCTGCCGGAACTCGCCAACCGCCGGGTGCTCAAACGCCCCGATGGCCCCATCGAAGACACCGTGCCCGCCCTGCGGCCCATCCTGGTGAGCGATCTGCTGACGCTGCGCCTGGGGACGGGCGCCATCATGACGCCGGGCGACTACCCCATCGTCCAGGCGATGAACGAGCGAGGCGTGGGCGTGGGTGCCGAGCTGCCCACGACTCCGAACGCGGACGCCTGGCTCCAGGCCTTGGGCTCGCTGCCGCTGATCCATCAGCCAGGTGAGGTCTGGATGTATGACACCGGCATCACCGTCCTCGGCGCGCTGCTCGCGCGGGCCTCGGGCCAGCCCCTGGAGACGTTCCTCCGCGAGCGCTTCTTCGAGCCGCTGGGCATGAAGGACACGGGGTTCAGCGTGCCGGCCGACAAGCTCGAGCGGCTGCCCACGACCTACTTCCGCAATCCCGAGACGAAGGAGTTCATCGTCTTCGATCCGCCGGGCAAGGACAGCCGCTTCAGCCAGCCACCGGGGTTTCCGTCCGCTGCCGGGGGTCTGGTCTCCACGGCCGACGACTACCTCGCCTTCGCCCGGATGATGCTGAACCGGGGCGCGTTCCCCGGTGGGCGCATCCTCTCGGAGCGCTCGGTGGAACTCATGACCACCGACCACCTCACGCCCGAGCAGAAGGCCGTGTCGCCCTTCAGCCCGGGCTTCTGGGACAAGCACGGCTGGGGCTACGCCGTGTCCGTCATCACCCGGCACGAGCCCGGAGATCCCCGAGGGTTCGGCTGGGATGGCGGCTACGGCACGTCCTGCTACTGGGACCCCGAGACCGGACTGATCGGCATCCTGCTGACGCAGCGGACGATGGATTCGCCCACCGCGCCCGCGGCGTTCGTGGACTTCTGGCGCTCGGCCTACGAGGCGATCCAGGGCCAGTCACGAACCTGATACGCAGCGCGTCCAGCGACGGTGTCAAAGAATTCGGATCGCTGGACGTAAGTTCCTACGAATCGTCTGACACCCTTCTCGGAGCCCGGTTAGAAGCGGGGGCGCGAGCTGACGGACGGGGCCGAGGGCATGGACGGCCAGCCCCCGCTCCAGACGATGTTGTCCACGAGCATCACGCGCCCGGTGTGGGCCGCGTTCCACGCGTGATAGACCATGGCCGAGCCACCCGTGGGGCTGGTCACCACCGAGCCGTGTCCGGGGCCCTCCCAGCCCGGCACCGTCTTGAGGATGGGGGCGCCAAGCTTCGTATAGGGGCCCAGGGGGCTCGTCGCGCGCGCCACGCCAATGGCATACGTGCCGTTGTAGTAGGCGTTGCCGCTGTAGAAGAGATAGTAGTAGCCGTCGCGCGCCACCATCCACGGGGCCTCGACGACGCCGCCCTCCCAGGACAGATCATTGGTGATGAGCTGCGCGCGGGTGCCGACGAGCGACAGACCATCCGCCGAGAGCTGCTGGCCGTAGATGGGCGTCTTCTTGCCCACCGCGTTCCCATCCGCCTTCCACACGAGGTAGGGCGTGCCATTGCTGGCCTTCAGGACCGTGGCGTCGATCATCCCCATGCTCGTGTCGTTGATGAGCGGGCGGCCCAGGTCGGTGTAGGGGCCGAGGGGGTTCGTCGCCGTGGCGGCGCCAATCGACAGCGCGCCATTGGTGTGGCGCGCGGTGAAGTAGGCGATGTAGCGCGAGCCCACCTTGTGGATCTCCGGCGCCCAGAAGTCTCCCTTGGCCCACGTGGGTTTGGTCGTGGACGAGAAGATGGTGCCCGCGGACGTCCACGTCACGAGGTCCGTCGAGGTGCGCAGCGCATAGTTTCCGCCCGTACAGGCGGCGATGTACCGGTTGCCGTCCTGGATGACGCCCGGATCCGGGCAGTCGGTGGCCACCACCGGGTTCTGGTAGAGGCCGCCACAGCCCGAGTACATGAACGACATGCCGCACGCGTTCGAGCCCGTGAAGTAGGGCTTCCAGCCATTGGAGAGCACCGCGTAGGAATTGGGGCTCTGGTTGGTGCACGAGCGGTCCCAGAACACCCGCCCGCCCGCGTTGTCATACTGGTTCGTGCCGGAGTGGATCCACGACGCGTTGTAGGTGATGCGCGTGGTGCACGCGGGCTCGCCCGCGCACGTCGAGTCGAAGGCCATCACGCACGCGTTGTTGCCGGTGAAGTACGGCTTCCAGCCATTGGAGAGCACCGCATAGGAGTTGCTGCCCTCGTTGATGCAGGTGCCATCCCACGTCACCTGCCCATCCACCGTGTCCTCCATGCTCGTGCGGCCCGGGTGGATCCACGCGTCGCCGTAGGTGATGCGGGTCGTACACGCCGCGAGTTCCGCCGGGGCGGAGGTGAGCGGCTCCCGCGCCGCCCCCTCTTCGCCCTCACCGCCTCCACAGCCCGGCATCACCGCCATCGTCGCCCCCACCAGCGTGAGGGATGCAGCCCATTTATAGGTTTTCATGGTAAACAGGAATATACACGAATTACCTGGATGAACCAGGATGAAAGAATGGACAGGGGCGGACGCCCCCTGGCGGGTCCTGCCGCGAGGGCAACACTGCCCTGCCCGCCCGAGGGCTACAGCGACCGCGCGCACGCTGCCAGAGTCGTCGGCATGTCAAGACGATGCGGGTCAGAGGAGATCGGAGAAGTCCGGGGCGCGCGCGCTCAGGAAGGCCATCAGCGTGGCGAGGCGACCGGGCGTCAGCCGGCGATCCCGGCGCAGCATGACCACAGTCGCGGCGGCACCGCGGAAATCGGCGAGGAGCTCGACCGCCGCGCCGTTGCGGAGCGAGGCGGCCGCGAGGTAGAGCGGGACACATGCGATGCCGCCGCCCGCGAGCATCGTCCCCCAGACGGTGTCGCCGTCGTCGAACGCGAACCGCGCCCGTGGCTCGTAGGTCCCCCCGGTCGTGTCGGCCACCGTCCGGTGGGGCCAGGGCTGGATCTGTCCGCTCTGGGGGTTGCGGAACCTGATGAGGTCGTGCTCGTCGAGCTCCGCGATCGTCCGCGGCGCGGGTCGCCGGGCGAGGTAGCTCGGCGCGGCGCAGATCACCCACGGGCACGTGAACCAGGTTTGATGGATGTGGCCTGGCAGACCGACGAGGGAGCCGGATCGGATCGCGAGGTCGATGCCGTTGTCGGCAAGATCGAGAACCTCGTTCGTCGCGCGGACGTCGAGCTGGATCTCGGGATGAAGCCGCGCGAGCTCGCCGAGCATCGGCACGAGGACGTGCCGGACGAACCCCACCGCCGCGGTGAGGCGCACGACGCCGGCGTCGCCGCTGCCTCTGGCATGCCCGGCCGCTTCCTCGAAGGCCTCCGCCGCGCGCACGGCCTCGCGCGCCGGCTCGAGCAGCGCCTCTCCGGCCTCGGTGAGAGAAAGCGCGTGGGTCGACCGGTGGAGGAGCCGCACGCCGGCGCCCTCCTCGAGCCGGGTGAGCGCCTTCGACACGCTCGCCGACGACATCCCGAGGCGGCGACCGGCCTCGGCGACCGAGCCGGCGTCCACCACGGCGATGAAGCATCGCAGTTGCGGAACGGAGACCTCGAAGTCGATGGCGCTCATGGACCGCGGTGTACAGCGCGAGCGTCGGGCACCGCAAGGGCGCGGGCGCGCCTCGTCCCGGTCGGGCTCTTCCTCGCGACGGGCTGCGCCGCTACCGCCCATCCGACACCCGCGGTGCGCACCTCGATGACGGAGCAGATCGCGACGACGGACTTCCGCATGGCCACGTACGAGACGTATCTCTCCGCGTGGACGGCGCTCCCGGACGACCGACGGCTGCAACTGCTGCAGGCGAGCGTGACGGAGGGAGTCGTCTTCACGAACCCCACGAAACCGCGGACCGGCATCGACGACCTGGCCGACCACCTCAGGGCCTTCCAGACGCGGGTCCCGGGCGGCTCCTACCGCCTCGTTGCGATGCTCGGCTGGGAAGACAACGCCATCGCCACCTGGCAATTCGTCGACGCCGCGGGGAACGCTGGCTTCACGGGCTACGACGTCCTCGCCTTCGACGGCGAGCATCGCATCAAGAGCATCCTCCTCTTCAGCAACGTGCCGAAGCAGACTCTCAAGTAACGAAAGGACTCCAAATGATTGCATTCACTCCCGCCGATTTCGAGCGCTTCCTCCGCGAGGACGACGGCGCGCCGGTCGTCATGCTCAACCTGCTCCGCTTCCGCCCCGACGGCGGACGGCAGCGCTACCTCGAATACCTGCAGATGGCGGGTCCGCTCGTCGCGCGCTACGGCGCGGAGATCCTCTACGCGGGCGACGGCATGGTGCCGCTCGCGGCGGAGCCGGGCCAGGCCTGGGACACCGTCGCCCTCGTCCGCTATCCGAGCCGGCGCGCCTTCGCGAACATGCTCGCCGATCCGGCGTACGCGCTCGCCGATCCCGTGCGCATGTCGGCGCTCTCGGAGGCGGTCCTGCAGCCCACGCGTGGTATTTCGCCGGCCTGAGCGTACGAAAGCGAAACGCCGCGGTCTTCTCGAACCGCGGCGCTTCAACGCAGAGGAGGAGAAGATCGAGGACTAGAACTCCAAGATCGGCGTGAACCCGGACGCGATAAGCCGCTTCCCGTCGAAGGCTCCTTCCTCGTCATTCACCTGCATGCGCGGGTCGGCCATCGCCGCAGCGAGACCACGGTCACGCGTTTCCTTATCCGGCCACTCGACCCAGGAGAACACCACTCCCTCGTCGCCCTGCGTCCTCATTGCCTGGGCGAAGGTGGTGACCATGCCGTCGGTCCTGTTTTCGAGATCGCCCCTGGCGTCCTCGGCGTGGAATTGGCTGTCGTCTCCTGACTCGTCGTCGATCCAGCTTTCGACTATCCGCAGCGCGCCGTACTCCATCAGAACTGCGCCAGTCTTCTTGCCGAGGGCGATATAGGCTTCCCGCTTATGCGCGGGCACGGGTGCCAGGTAGCCGTCGATATAGGTCATCTCGGTCGCCTCCTCATTCTTCGACGTCGATACTCTGTGTAACATGATTGAGTCGGGCATGTACCGGGCAAGCACGCGCATGAAGAGACTGACAAAAACTCCGGCCACGACTCTTCCCAAGGCAGGAGGTCGAATGCCCTCGGGTGGCCCCCGCATGCTCGCTCGGGTTCTATTCCCCCCAGCCATGCCAGCTGCCCTCCCTCAATCGGGCCGCGAACGTGGAGGCGCTCGTCCACCTCCTACAGGGGCTGTGCGAGAAGGCGAGCCGGCTCGAAGGGGCGGACCCCGCGCGGGCCGCGGCGGTCATGAGGGACCTCGGCATGTGTCTGGGCTCCCTCGAGCACCATGGATACGAGCCCCTCGAGCGCGTGCCCCAGCTGGAGCCGGTTTTGCGACGGCTCGGGGAGCGCACCGGGCTGCCTCCGCGCGACACGTTGTTGCACTACTCGGTGTGGAACCCCCCGGGTGACAGGCTCCGGACGTACCCCGGCCTGCCCGACGAGGAGCAGCTCATCCAGAGCGTTCGCCTGGCCATCCCCCCACTGGAGTCGGCCATCACCCGCCTGGCGGAGCTGCACGAGGTCCCCGTGCGGGCCCCCGACTTCGTGCCTCTGTGCACCCAGGTGCTGGAGGGGCTGCGCCAGCTCGTGGAGTCCATCGCGCATGCTCACCGGCACGTGTCGCCCCACGTCTTCGCAACCGAGCTCCGCTCCTACTACGACCCCATCCTCATCGGGGGGACGCCGTACTTGGGACCCGGGGCCGTGGAGATGCCCCTCTTCGTGCTCGAACACCTGCCGTGGGGCTCGAGTTCGAAGGAGGCGAGGTACCTCGCCTTCAAGGAACGCTATGTCCCGTACATCCTCCCAGAGCTGCGCGCGTTGTACCGTCGGCACGTGGGCCGACCCTCGCTGGTCGACCGCGTGTTGGAGGAGGTGCACGCCCTCGAGGAGCCCGACGACGCGGCGCGCGCCGGCGTGGACACTCTGCGGTGGCAGACATCGGCGCTGGGAGTGAATCAGGCATTGCCGCGACTCAAACGGAGATGCCATCCAGACACGTGCCTGGGCGACAATCGCTGCCATCGTGTCGTTGGGCCGTGAAGTTACTCGGCCGAAATGATAAGGGTGGCGGTCGCTGTAAGTGGCAGCGGGCGGAGGTGCACCGCGGGTTCAGCGGAACTATTGCCAGTACTAATGCGTTGTGCTAACAGGGCCCCGCATCGCGCATCCCCTGGATTTTCACCTTCAAGAACCAGTCACCGGGAGCCCCCGTAGTGAACCGGTGCATCTTGAAACCGCTCGCGATAGGAGGACACAGCCATGGAGGAAATGAAACTCACGCTGGACGCTGCCAAGGCAGAGGAGCGTCTACATTGGGCGGAAGTGCTGAAGCAATGGATCTGGGACAAGGACATCCGCCTTCAGCGGGCCGGACCGCAGGCCATTGTCTTCGCCGTCATCGCAGCCGTGGCGCTCGCCGTCGAGCTGTCCTATCACCAAGGCGCGCTCAGCCTGCGCGAGGCCCTGTCGGCCCAGAGCGTGGTGATTTTCTATAACGTCAAGGCCGTGCTGCTCTCCAGCGTCGATGCCTCCCTCGGCTCGTGGATCATCGCCGTCAGTTTCGCGCGGATCCTGTTTGGCCTCGTCGTTGGAATCGCCGACCTGGTGTTCTACGAGAAGATCACGGGCCGCCCGTTCGACTGGAATGCCATGGTCTCCATCTCCGCGGTCAATGTCGTGTTTCTGCTGACCGCCGTGTTCACCTTCATGAATCCGGCGGTCACGGATCTCTTGGTGCAATACGAGCGCCTGATCCAGCACGTCCCGACCCTGGTGAACCTGAACGGCGCGCTCGCGCTGGTGGTGGCCGCCCTCCTCGGTGACTTCTGCTTCTACTGGTCGCACCGCTGGTGCCACAAGGTCCGGTTCTTCTGGAACCTCGGGCACGTCAACCACCATCGCTCCAAGAACCTGTCACAGTTGACGCAGGCGGTTGATCCGCAATCCTTCTTCCTGGACACGGCCGGCGGCAAGGTGTTCGTCCTCCTCCTGCTGCCCGTGATGACGAAGCTCTTCACCCTGGATTTCCGTGACAGCGGCTGGGTGCTCATCGTCCTGTTGGTGCTCGACGTCTGGACCAACCCGTCCCACTCGGTCGTTCTCTACTACGCCGAGACCCGGAGCCGCGTGCTGCGGTGGTTCCGCTGGTTCCTCGTGACCCCCGCGGTGCATTTCACCCACCATTCACGCGAGCCGGAGCACAATGTGACGGATGGGTGCAACTTCGGCGCGCGGGTGACCCTCTGGGACCGCCTGCTCGGGACCTACGTCGAGCCGCCTCCCCGCATTCCCGAGGCGGGCTTGTTCAGCGACGAAACGGACTACTGCAACAACCCCGTGCGGTTCATCCTCCACCCCTACGTCCGGATGTTCACGGAGCTCCGTCAGAACAAGCTGAAGTACTGGCCGGCGATCCTCTTTGGCCCGACCACCTACGATCCGCCGGTGCCCGTCCAGAGCAAGCATTGACAAGCAGGCTGGCGGGTATACACCCGGGGACATGAACCGAGAGGAGCACGCCATGGACATTTCCCTCTATCAAGCCAGCCTCCCCACCCTGGTCCGCATGTTGCGGAACCTGGAGCAGATCCTCGCGAAGGCCGCCGCCTTCGCGGAGAAAGAACGGATGAGCCCGGAGCTGCTTCTGGAGCGCCGCCTTCATCCGGACATGTTCTCGCTCTCCAGACAGGTGGAGATCATCGTCTCGGGCGCGAAGGGGTGCGCCGCTCGCCTGGCCCGCCGCATCGCTCCGGACGATGAGTCGCCGGAGTTCGCGGTCTTCAACCGGGGCGCCGAACAGTCGTTCGGCGAACGACTGACGTCGTTCGCCGCTCTGCGGACCCTGGTCCAGGAGGCCCTCGGTTATCTGGAAGGAATCTCCCAGGCGGAGATCGACGCCGCGCCAGAACAGCCCGTCTCGGTGGCCAAGCCGGGGGAGGTTCGCGTCTTCGAGAATCCTCGCTCCTTCGTGCTCCGCTCCGTTCTGCCGAACCTCTATTTCCACATCACCGTGGTGTACGCGCTGCTCAGGTCGGCAGGGGTCGCCTTGGGCAAACAGGACTTCGAGGGTGCCCCGGCCTACCAGGTCCAACGCACCTAGGAGGGACTTGGAGCCTGGCCTCCTCTTGCATGGGCGGCGGCAACGCCCCCCATCTCCTGGGCCGCGAGGGCGCTGGAGAGCAGGCCGAAACCATGCCCGTCCTCTCGGGTGGTGAAGCCGTACTGGAAGATACGGGTGAGCATCTCTGGCGCGATGCCCATCCCGTTGTCTACCTGCCCGGCCCTGCTTCTCCTCTACACCTTGGCGGGGCGCAGGTCCGCCGTCGGGGCGAACGTGGGCGGGCGGCGATGCTTCGTGGCCTGCTCGTAGGCGAAGGCGAGCCGCAACAGCGTGGGCTCGCTCCAGGCCTTCCCGATGAAGGACAGGCCCACCGGCAGTCCGGCGATATAACCCGCGGGCACGGTGATGCTCGGGTAGCCCGCCACCGCCGCTGGCGTGGAACTGCTTCCCAGCCAATGGTCTCCGTTCACCAGGTCGATGAGCCCCGGAGGCGCCTGCGTCGGCGCCACCAGTGCGTCCAGCTTGTGCTTCGCCATCACCGCGTCGAGGCCCTGCTCCCTCGACAGCTTCCGGCACGCCTCCAACGCCTTGCGGTACTTCTTGTCCGTCAGCGGCCCCTTCTCCTGCGCCTGATGGAAGAGCTCCTGGCCAAACCACGCCAGTTCCGTGTCCCGGTGCTCCTCGTTGAACCGGATGAGGTCCGCCAGCGTCTTCAGCCGCGTCCGCTCCCCCAGCCCCGCGAGGTACGCCTCGATGTCCGCCTTGAAGTCGTGGAGCAGCACCTCCAACTCCGGCTCGTCCAGCTTCGCCGCCGAGGGGATGGGCGCCTCGATGAGCTCCGCGCCTCGCGCCTTCAGCACGTCCAACGCCCGCTCGATGAGCGCGTCCGTGGCGGGGTGGTAGCCGAAGAACCGCTCGCGCGGCACGCCGATGCGCGCGCCCTTCAACCCGTTCACGTCGAGGAAGCGCGTGTAGTCCGCGTGCGCATGGCGCTGGCTCGCGGCCGTCACCGCGTCGCTCGGATCCACCCCCGCGAGCACCCCGAGCAGCACGGCCGCGTCCGTCACCGTGCGCGCCATGGGGCCCGCGCTGTCCTGGGTATGTGACAGGGGCACGATGCCCGAGCGGCTCACGAGCCCCACCGTCGGCTTGAGCCCCACGAGCGAGCACGCCGCCGAGGGCGAGACGATGGAGCCATCCGTCTCCGTGCCCACGGACACCGCGCACAGGTTCGCCGCCGTGGCCGCCCCCGAGCCCGAGCTGGAACCCGACGGCGTGCGGTCCAGCGCGTAGGGATTGCGGCACTGCCCTCCCCGCCCGCTCCAACCGCTGCACGAGTGCGTGGAACGGAAGTTGGCCCACTCGCTGAGGTTCGTCTTGCCGAGGATGACCGCGCCCGCGGCCCTCAAGCGCTCCACCACGAACGCATCCCGCGAGGGCACGGCGCCCACGAGCGCGAGCGAGCCCGCGGTGGTCTGCATCTTGTCCGCCGTCCCGATGTTGTCCTTGATGAGCACGGGAATGCCGTGCAGCGGGCCCCGAGGCCCCTTCGCCTTGCGCTCCGCGTCGAGTGCCGCCGCGATGGCGAGCGCGTCCGGGTTGAGCTCGATGACGGACCCGAGCGCGGTGCCTCCCCTGTCGACTTCCTGGATGCGCGCGAGGTAGCGCTCCGTGAGGCCGTGCGCGGTGTGTTTCCCCGACGTGAGGTCCGCCTGAAGCCCGGCGAGCGTGGCCTCCTCCAGCTCGAAGGCCGAGCCGCGCGGAGCGGCGGGAGGGGTGGAGTTCGCGGAGGGCTGGGCCTGGACATCCAGGGCCACGAGCGTGCTGGCGACGGCCGCGCCACCCAGGAACGTGCGGCGGCTCAGATCCCGGGGAGTCCCGGAGGAGGGAGAGGGTTTCTTCATGAGGCGCGTGACTACAGCAGCGCGCGCGATGGGCCGCAATCGCACTCTCCGTAGGGGCGCGGACCTGGTGCACGAGATGAAGCGGCGTGGCGCGAGGCGGGGACTCGCCACGCTCTATCGGGGCGTGGACGAGAACCGCACATGGTCCGGAAAGCGGAGTTGCTCCAAGGGGGTCTCGGCGTTCCGGGTCGTGCTCCTCGTGCACGACCCGGCCGACGCACCCGCTCTCAGTGCGGCATGGCAGGAGTCGCACGACCCCGAGGTGGGGCAACCACAGTCCATGGGGCAGGTGTCCACCGTTTCATCGAGGCACTGCCCGTCTCCACACCAGCAATCACGGGGACAGCTCGTCTCCGTCTCTCCTGTGAGGCAGAGACCATCCCCGCAGGAGTGGCAGTTGATGCATTGCCCCTCCCCGCCAAGGGTCTTCCCCCTCGCGGGGCACCCCTCCAGGGCCTGGGCCCGGGTCGTCGGCGGCTCGAAGGTCACCTCCTGGAGGAGGTCGCTCGAGCCACAGGCCGTCCACAAGACGAGCCATGCACCCAGCAACGCGCGGTTGGCTGCGTGACGCTCGACCCTCAAGCCAGAACCCAAGAAATCCATGTCAATGCCGTATATCACGAATTCGTCCATGAGTGAATGGAGTTCCGCGGCCCGTGTGCGAATCCCCTCCCCCGCGGCCGGTCTCCCCGCGCTGCTGTGTCGCCCCCCCGGAAGCCTTGCCAGGTCGCATCACCCTCCCGACCTTGAAAGTGGTGGGTCTCACACCGTCTCTGGGCCAAATCCGCCCGAAACGGGATGGACGAGAAATAAATCAAATTCCCTGCATAGGTCGTCCACATCCCGCTTCTATAGGGATGAGATGAAGAGTTGAGCCCTCGCTTCAAGGCTCTCACCTTCATTCTCAATCGTTGCAAATTCCGCCCTTTGCAGAAAGACATTCATCATGACCCAGTCAAGCCACCGTCTTCCTCTCCGTTCCGTAGCGGGGCGAGAACGTGCTCACTCGCCCGTCGTGGCTTCCGAACTCTTTCTTCACAAGGGGCGCACTCCGGCAAGAGCTGGCCATCCTACTTTTCATCCTCCTCCTCGTCCGTCTCACCCAGGATTTGACTGAGGCTCATATCGAAGTTGCTTTGGATTGCGGCCACGAAACTGTCGAACTCCTTCGAGGCCAGACTGAGGCGCTCCTTGAGGAGACGTTTCGTCTCTTCGTAGACCGCCTCCCGTGCGAGCGCGAGTTTGCGAGACGCCGTTGATTGATCCTTACCTATCAGCCTACCCAGCTCGGTTGTCGTCAGCCGTTTGACATAGTAGTACTTGAGCAGCCGTCGCTGCTCTTCCGACAGCGCGCGGACTGCACCACTCAATGCCTGACGGAAATCATCCATGGATAGACGCTTGATGAGTTCGATATCCAAGTCGGGCCTCTGGAAGGGGATGTTTTCCAGGGCATTGAGGAGGCTCGCCGGGGGCGAGCCACTGCCGGACGAGCCATTACCGGACGGCGGTTTGCTGGGTGGAAGCAGACGACTGGCGACGACATGAATCCAGTGTTGTAGGGCGCTGCTGCCCCGGTACGTCGCGAGCCGCGGCCCGGCGGGGGTCAGGCCCACCAGAAGCTGAATGCGGACATCTTGACAAAGGTCATCCACCACGGAGTTCGTCCGCTTGAGCCAGGTTCGTAGCTCGCGCAGATGGTGCTCCTCCAACGTCGCGATGGCTTCGGGCACTTTGTGCACGCAGGCGAACGCGAGATAGAGATCTTCCAGGTACATGTCCGCGAAGACCTTGGCAAGCGAGTCGCCCTCTTTGGCCGGAGGCAGCCGCTGTGCGAGGTAGTCCACGAAGACCTTGTCATCCAAGCCGAACAGCCTCCCTTGACGACCGCGGCCGACCGCTTGCTCGAGCAGGCGTTCCAGTTCCTCGCCATCGGCTGGCAGGTCTCCGCGTCCCTTCGCATGCTGAAAAAAAACCAAGGTGAGTGGTTTCAGTGGTTTCATGGCCCCCGGACGCTACCTGGATTGTCTTCTTCCCGCCGCCTCCTTGTGGGTAGGTTCGTGTGAGTGTCGCCTCGCTTACCATGGTCGCGGAGTCACCCTGGCTACCCGACGGAGAACCCGATGTCCGAATGTCTGACGGATGAGACCCTCGCGAGGTTCCTCGATGGGAGGCTGACCGAGGATGAGCTGGCCTGTATGCATGAGCACATGGATGAATGCTCCCAATGCCGTGAGTTCGTCCTCGGGCTCATCCACCACACTTCCACCCAGGAAGAGACGGCGCCGCTTCCCATCGCGGGTTGGACACCTCCCACCGAGTTCGATGAGTTCCGTCTGGTGCGCCCGCTCGGCCAAGGTGCCATGGGTGTCGTCTACCTCGCACAGGACACGCGGCTGCGACGGTTGGTCGCGGTGAAGTTCATCGCCTCGCGCCATCCGGAGGAGCAGGCCCGAGAGCGGTTCCACAAGGAGGCGCAGGCCATCGCGCAACTGCAACACACCAACGTCGTCACCGTGTTCCGCATCGGCCAGGTGGGTGACCACCCCTACATCGTCACCGAGTACCTCGAAGGACAAACCCTGAGCACGCTGGAGCTGCCGCTGCCCTGGCGACGTGCCCTCGGTCTGGGGGTCGGTCTGGCGCGAGGGCTCGAGGCCGCCCATGCCGCGGGAGTGCTGCACCGGGATCTCAAGCCCTCCAATGCCTTCCTCACCCGCTCGGGTGAAGTGAAGCTGCTCGACTTCGGGCTGGCCGAGTTCGTCGACCACTCCACCCCCGGCGAGCCGGGCCTCTCGCGTACCGTCGTGGGAACACCCTCCTACATGGCACCCGAGCTCTTCCAGAGAAAATCGGCGACGCCACAGAGCGATCTCTATGCGCTCGGCGTGGTCCTCTATCAGTTGTGCACGGGGAAGCTGCCCGCGCGCTCCTGGGCCGGGAGCGAGAAATCTCCTCTCGAGCCCGCGCGGCCCTCGGAGGACGAGGGCACGCCTCCGCTCACCGAGGACGTGCCGGGCATCGATCTGGACTTCGCCTCGCTCATCCAGCGCTGCCTCCACGTCGCTCCCGACCAGCGCTACGGCTCCGCCGAGGCCCTGCGTGCCGCGCTCGAGCGACTCCATGTGCCCGAGGTGCGCTGGGAGGGCAATCCCTACCGGGGCCTGGCGTCCTTCGAGGCCGAGCACCGCGCGCTCTTCTTCGGGCGCGACGCCGACATCGAAGGGGTGCTCGAGCGCCTGCGCCGCCAGCCCCTCGTCCTTATCGCCGGGGACTCGGGGATCGGCAAGTCCTCACTGTGCCGCGCCGGCATCCTCCCTCGGGCCACCCAGGGCGCGCTCGACGGCTCCCGCCACTTCACTTCCCTCACGCTCCAGCCCGGCCGACGTCCTCTCGTGACCCTCGCCGCCGCGCTCGTGCCCGTCCTCAATCGGCCAGAGGACGAGCTCGGCGCCTGGCTCGCCGAGCAGCCCGGACGGCTGGGGCCAGCGCTCCGGGCCCTCTACGGGCCAGGGCGGGGTCTGCTCCTCTTCGTCGACCAGCTCGAGGAGCTCATCACCCTCAGCGAGCCCGCCCAGGCGGAGCACTTCGCGCGACTCCTGGGGGAGTTGGGCGAGTTGACCGTGTCCTCGTCCGGAGTCCGCGTGCTCCTCGCGGTGCGCGGTGATTTCCTCACCCGGGCCGGTGTATTGCCGGGCCTGGACACCGCGTTCGAGCGGGCGCTCTACCTGCTGCGGCCCCTGAGCGCCGACGGGGTCCGCGAGGCCATTGTCGGCCCCGCCCGGGGTCGAGGCGTGACCTTCGAGACCGCGGCCCTCCAGACCCTCGTCGAGGCCATGGATCGGGGCTCGGGCAGCCTGCCCCTGCTCCAGTTCGCCCTGGCCGAGTTGTGGGAGCGCCGGGACTCCGTCAGGGGCCACATCACCCAGGCCTCGCTGGAGGCCATGGGGGGCGTGGCCGGCGCGCTGTCGCGCCATGCCGACGCGGTGCTCGCGCCGCTCCACGAGGCCGGGCAGCGGGCCGCGCGTCAACTGCTCGGCCTGCTCATCACGGCCGAGGGGACCCGTGGCGAGCGAAGCGAAGAGGAACTTCTCGCGGTCTCCCCGGAGGCCGGCGCCGCCCTGCGAGCGCTCGTCGAAGGTCGCCTGATCCAGGCGCGCGCCGTGGGTGGACGGACCCACTACGAGCTGGCCCACGAGGCACTCATCACGAGTTGGGGGACGTTGCGTCGCTGGCTCGATGAGGACGTCGGCCAGCGCGCGCTCCGGCAGCGTCTGGAGGTGGCTCGTGCCGAGTGGGAGCGTCTGGGGCATCCCGAGGAGCTCCTCTGGCGCAAGCGCCAGTTGGATGAGGCGCGGGCTCTCCCCGCCGCCGACCCGGGCTCGCGCGAGCAGGACTTCCTCCGGGCTTCATGGCGCGCCGTGCGCCGCGAGGAGCTGCGCCGCGGATTGGCCATGTTCCTCGTCGTGTTCCTGATGGGAGGGCTCTATGGCGGATTGAGTCTGTGGGGGCATCTGGAGACCCAGCGCTTCGTCGGCGAGAAGCGGGGCCTCGTCCGGGCGGAGTTCGCCCTGGGGCACGAATGGAGTCAGCGCGCCAGCGCCGCCCGCACTCGGGCGCTCGAGCTGTTCGACCCTGAAGGCACCGGGACGAAAGGAGACCCTCACCAGCGCTGGGCGGAGGCCGAGGAGCTCTGGCGCGAGGAGGCGCTCCAGGCGTTCAACATCGCCGACGCCGCCCATGCCGAAGCGTGGCGAGCTCTCGAAGATATCCTCGAGCGCGTCGGCAATGAGACGGATACGCACGAACTCCGCATCCAGCTCACCCATGAGCGCCTCCTGCTCGCCGAGGAATTCCACCGCACGGAGGCAAGCGCCCAGTTCCTCCTGGACCTCAAGCGGCTGACGGCCACGGACCCCGTCTGGCGGGAGCGGCTCGATGCGTTGGCGGGGCTCGAGATCCAGACCACGCCGCCGGGCGCGGGTGTCGAACTCTGTCGGTACAAAAAGTCCAAGGGCATGTGGCGGTGCGAGCCCGTGAGTTTGCCCAGCCCCCAGACGCCCATCGCCCGGCTGTCCCTCGAGGCGGGCTCCTATCATCTCCGCTTCAATCGAGAGGGCCAGGCGCCGGTCGACCTTCCGCTCCTGCTCGAGCGGGGCAAGACCGAGCAGATCCACCTCGACCTTCCCGCCTTCGTGCCCGAGGGCTACGTCTACATTCCCCCCGGGTGCTTCCTCATGGGCAGCAACGACCCGGAAGAAGTGCGGGACTTCATGCGCAGCATGCCGATGCACAAGCGCTGCATGACGGAGGGCTACCTCATGGGCAAGGACGAGGTGACCCTGGGCGACTGGATGGCGTATCTCGACTCCGGGGCCGCGACGAAGGAGGAGCGAAGCCTGCTGGAGAAGGAGAAATCCAGCGCGTGGGGGGCGCTCACGCTGCGGCCCCTGAGCGCTGGCTCCTGGGAGTTTTCCCTCGAGTTGGCGAGTGGGCGCGTCCTCAAGGCGCGCGACGACGAGCGCCTGCGCTACCCCCACCGGAGCCTGCGCCAGGAGCAGGACTGGCGCCGCTTCCCCCTCGCGGGGATCTCCGCCGAGGAGATCTCGGGCTACCTCTCCTGGCTGAACCGCACCGGGCGGCTGCCGGGAGCGCGCCTGTGCGATGAGATGGAGTGGGTGCGTGCCGCGCGGGGGGCCGACGATCGCAGGTATCCGCACGGCTCCCGGCTCGAGCCGGACGATGCCAATTTCGATGAGACCTATGGCCGTCAGCCCGAGAACTTCGGGCCCGATGAGGTCGGCGCCCATCCCGCCGCGGTGAGCCCCTTTGGCATCCACGACATGGCGGGCAATGTCTCCGAGATGGTTCAACCGCCGGTCGCGGATCTCGGTGACATCGTCATTCCGGGGGGCGCCTGGTATTTCGAGCGCATCGTGGCGTTCATTCCCAATCGTCAGGCCTTCACCGCCACGTCTCGGGATGTCACCGTGGGTGTGCGCCTGTGCGCCTCAAGGCCCATGCCGTGATGCGCGGATGAGAATTTCCGCATAACTCCGTGGGCAGTGCCTTCTTCTGCCATGAACCCCGAAGAGAGGATCATGATGAAGAATCCGCTGGTCGTTGTGGCTTGCCTCGTGGTGGGCACTCCCGTACTCGCCGCAAATCCGCGGCCCTGCCACGGCCGGAGCCTCGACCGCAATGGCACGCGACAGGGCACGCTCCTCTGGGGCATGAACGGAGAGGGCGTGCTGGCTTCGGTGGCGCTGGACGGTGCGCTGCTCGAGGACAAGACCCTGTCGGGACTGCGTCTGGAGGGGGGGCGCCTGGTGGCCTCTTCCGCTTTCCACTCCCTGGAGGGAGTGGTGTTCCAGGGGAAGACCCTCGATGGCAAGTCCGTGGAGGTGGCGCTCTGCCGCGCCGAGCCCGATCGAATGGATCCCTCCCGGGAGAGGTACCAAATCGAGGTGTGGAGGCCAGAGCGCGCGATGTGGGAGAACCCGTGCATGGCCACGAACCCTGAGTTCACACCGCGAGCGCTCGCCGTGCCGGGGGTGTGGGATGCGCGCGGTGCTCGCCAGGAGGAGGCGGGGACGTTCACCTTCGCGTGTGAGGCCGGAGCCATCGCCAAGTGCGTGGAGTGGGGCTACAAGCCATGGGAGGAGAAGGATGGGAAATCGCTGGCGGACATTCACCAGGCGTGCACGCGCATGGCGAGGGCGGACTACTGCGGGAATGGGAGCAGCCACACGCGGGATGGCAGCCCCATCGATGTCTACGATGAGCGGAAGGTGATGACGCGCTCGAGGGTGTCGTCCACGCTCTGGGATGTGCGACGGGGTTCGTTCGAGGCGGCGTGGAGCACCGAGGGCGCTTCGTGCTTGTCACATACGCGAGACGGGCGGGCGGTGGATGAGGTGATGGCGGAATGCCCCGATCTTTTCCAGAGAGCGGACAAGGACCTGGGCGAGGGCGACCGGTGCACGGTGGTGCGCAAGGAGGTACGCGCCGAGGAGGCGCCGCTGCGCAACCGCTCGTATGGCCATGGCGAGCAGGCCCTGTTTCAGGGCGCGGCGCCATAGGCTTCGCTTCGAGGCGCGCTGGGGGCGATGGCTCGCAGGGGGCATCGCTGCCCAGGGCGATGAAGGGGGCCCAGTCATGGGGATGGGAATCGGGATGCGTTTTCCGAAACGAGCGCATGGCTTCGCGAAGGGCGGAAGCGCGACCCTGTCCCGCCAACAGGTTGCGGTAGTAGGTGTTCATGAGCTGGTGGGTGGAGCCGTCGTTCACCTTCCACAGGCTCATGACCACGGTCTCGGCTCCGGCGATCACCAGGGCGTGGAGCAGGCCATAAATGCCCTGGCCCATGCGGACCTGGCCGCGGCCGGTGTCGCAGGCGGACAGGACGACGAGTTGGGTGCCCCAGAGATCGAGCCCGGCCAGTTCCGCCGCAGTAACGAGGGAGACATCGGAGCGAGGCGTGGAGGCGTCCGTTGCCGGGGCGCGAGCACCCGCGAGAACGAGGCCGGAGCGCAGCAGGGGGTCCTGGGAACGGAGCACGGGGAGACTGCCGCCGGGTGCGTTGAACTGAACGGGAGAGCCGGATGTCGGGGGAGAGGCGTCGGAGGCGTCCTCGAGAAAGAAACCATGGGTGGCCAGGTGGAGGACTCCCGGGGCGGCCAGGTGGAGCAGCCACTCCTTGGTGGCCTCGGAGCCGAGAAAGAGCTGGGCCTGGGGCAGCATTCCTTGAATGTCCTGGGCCTCCTTCCGCGTGCCCGGCAGCGCTACCCACGCGCTTCGGAGCAGCTCCGAGGTAGTCCTTTGGGGAGAGCGAGCCAGGGTCCGAGAGAGAGGCCCATTGAGTGCGTAGGCCTCGGAGGCGCTCGAAGGTGTCGCGCTCCTCGGCACCCAAGCTGCGGTAGATGGTACGGGAGATGTGGGCGATCTCCTCGACGGAGCGGCTCTTGCGCAGGAGCATGGAACTGAGGGCCAGACGTCGCACGCGGGCGACCTGTGGGTGTGCGCGCAGCAGGGAGAAAAGCGTCTCTTCTTTGGCACGCAAATATTAGAGAGAGCGCGCGCTGGAACAGGGGCTCGGCTTGGCCGTACAACCCCTGGATGCCGTAGAGGATGGCGAGGTTGGTGAGCGAGGAGGCGACGTCGGGGTGGCATGTGCCAGGTCCTCTTTTCAAACAACTGGCGACGTCTCGGCTGGCCCATCCTCGTCTCATCCACACGGGGCTTGGCGAGGTGTTACCCATGAATGTGCCTTCTCCACTACCCACCGCCGCGACTGTTTGCCGGGCTCGCGCGCCACCTCGTGCTTACGGTGGTCTCGCGATTGTACATGCGGTGTCAGTCCGAAGTCTGCCGCTGCTCGCCTCGCTTCTTTGCAGTCGTAGTCTGCATCCAGACACAACCCTTGTGGCTCCTGGCTCGTCGGGTCGACCCTCGGGCCTCGGCACCGGCAGCGACTCGAGCGTCTGGCGCAGTAGATTGTGTGCCCGTCACTGCATGCTCGTGCGCAGCATCAACAAGATGGCGTCCATCGCTTGTGTGTCCGGGACGCGAGGGTTGTGGCACCCAGGGGTGGCTGAGATGAGGCGTTGGCAGGGGTTCCACTTTGGCCCAGAACTCGTCCGGGGTTCGTCAGTCGTCATCCTGTGTCACCGTGCCCATGGCTCGACCTCCTGCTCACCTAATGCAGGAGGTCAAGCATTTCGTTCCAACTTAAGAAATCACCAAACCCCAAGGTACTCTTTGAGGTCAGTAATAAACGAGGTGCTTGGGAAGGACGGGGCTACCACAGACAGCCTTCGCGTCCCTGTCACACTCTGCCACGATGGCATCATGGGAGGCACAGCCCGACTTGGCGCGGCAGACCGTGCCCCAGTATCCGGGTTCGTTGCAATAGTCGATGTAGGCGCACTCTTTCAACGACTCCACGCGGCCCCCCTCGGCGGCTGCCCCTGAACCTTCTCCCGGCTCCACGTAGTGGGATGGCCGTGTGGCGGCGGGACCATCACCGCCGGTAACGGCCCAGCCGGAGAGAGAATCAGTGCCATCTCCCACGGACTCGGCTGGGGCAATCGTCTCGCCCCGCCCTGTATCAGCGGGCTGGTCGGCCCCGCACGCGGCCAGGATCGCGGCGAAGAGGATGCCGATGGTGCACGAGGTCACTCCAGGGCGGATGGGCTGTGTCATGATGAATGCCTTTCTGTAAGTGCAACGGTGCCAGTGAACGAACGTGACATCAGGAAAGATGCCTGACGCTTCTTCCAGGTACTGCTCTCAGAAACCCCGCCTCCGGTGGGACCGGGGCGGGGCATGACGGGCAGAGAGGCCTGATGGTGATGTTCTCGGTCCCGTCGTCGGGCTTCCACGTCCCCGCGCCGCGGTCGTAGAGCTAGGGCGTTGGCTTGCTCTGCTCGGAGGGAGTGATGGCCCGCAGGGGGGCATCGCTACCCAGGGCGATGAAGGGGGCCCAGTAGTAGGGATGGGGATGGGAAGCGCGTAACGAGCGCATGGCCTCGCGCAACGCGGAGGCGCGGCCCTGGCCCTGCAGGAGGTTGCGGTAGTAGGCGTCCATGAGCAGGCGCGTGGCGTCGTCGTTCACACTCCACAGGCTCATGACCACCGTCTCGGCCCCGGCCACCACCAGGGCGCGGCGCAGGCCGTAGATGCCCTGGCCCAGGTGGATCTCTCCGCGACCCGTGTCACAGGCGGAGAGGATCACGAGTTGGGTGCCCCAGAGGTCGAGCCCGGCCAATTCCAGCGCCGTGACCAGGATGGTGTCGGTACGACTCGGATCCGTGGTGGGCGGTCCGCCCAGGACGATACCCGATTTGAGCAACGGTGCCTGCTGGGATGAGGGAAGGCTCAAGGGAGGCGCCAACGGATCCACGACGTCGCGGGAGTTCAAGGCGGAGAGATCACTGTTGATGAAGAAACCATGGGTGGCCAGGTGGAGGATGCCCGGGGTGGGCAGGTGCAGCAGTCGCTCCTTGGTGGCCTCGGGGCCGAGGAACAGTTGCGCCTGGGGCAACTGGCGCAGAATCCCCTCGGCTTCCAGCCGCGTGCCCGGCAGCGCCGGGAAGCCGCGTCCCAGCAGCGGGCGCGAGGAGGAGAAGAAGCGCTCGAGCGCGTCGGAGGGAGGGGAGGACGGAGGAGAGCTGGAAGACGCGACGGCGACGGGCGCCGAGAAGGAGGGATCGGCGAGGACGAAGACGAAGGGGGAGGGAATGCTCTCCTGGGGACGAGGCAGCAACTCGCGGCCCGAGGTGAGATACGTGAAGTCGAAGGAGTCCAGGAGGATGCCCCGGCCGTCGTGGAGGGCGGCGAAAGGGACGAGGCCCAACTGGCCTTCGGGGGACAACAGGATGCGGCGGGTGGAACCCAGCAGAGGCAGCAGGGGTTGGAAGGCACTCTGGTAGAGCTTAAGGGCGGTGCCCTGAAAGTCAGGGTTCCGCTGGGCCAGGGCGTCGCGCAAGCTCGAGGCTTCTTTATCGATGGGCTCCGCGGGACCCAGGTCCACGGCCCTGGTGGAGGCATCGGGGAAGAGCACCAACGCCAGATAGCGCAACTGACTGGCGCTCTTCACACGCGGCGTGCCGGAAGGGAGGAGCAGGGAACTGTCCTCGTAGGCGATGAACTCGACGAGCGCGCCGTCCTTGGGGAGGGACGCGGCGACGTGCTCGACGATCTGGGAGGGAGGGGGCAGCGCGGCCAGGGCGCGCAGGGACGCGGAGCGCTTGGCGAGTTCCGCTTCCAGCGCGTCGCCTTTCTCGGTCAGGTCCTTGAGTTCCTGTTGGTAGTTCTCGGAGGACAGGGAGCCGGGGCCGACGAGCGAGCGGGACACCAGTTGGGCGCGCAGGCTCCTGAGCTTGTCGAGGGTGTAGCGGTCCTCGGCGTTCAGGCTATGGCTGAGGGTGCGGGAGATGTGGGCAGTCTCCTCGGCGGAGCGGCCCTTGAGCAGCAACACGGCGCTGAGGGCCAGATGCCGCACGTCGGCGTCCTCTGGGTGTGCGCGTAACAGGGCGTAGAGCGCCTCCTCGGAGGCACGTAGCTGGTGGAGAAA
Source organism: Cystobacter fuscus DSM 2262 (assembly GCF_000335475.2). NCBI lineage: Bacteria > Pseudomonadati > Myxococcota > Myxococcia > Myxococcales > Archangiaceae > Cystobacter > Cystobacter fuscus. The sequence goes on from NZ_ANAH02000005.1 coordinate 298,410, forward strand.
GCGGGTGAGACGCGATTCGGAGGAGTCGAGCGCCTCCTTCCGCAGGCGTTGCTCTGAAATGGAGAACGCGCGGGTGTAGAGCGGCAGGGCGTCGGCGAGGCGATGCTGGGCCAGGCGGAGCCGGGCGAGATCCTCGAGCGAGGTGGCGAAATCGGGGTGGCTGTCACCGAGCGCGGTCTTCCGTATCTCGAGCGCGCGAAGCAAGAGGGGCTCGGCCTGGTCATACAGCCCCTGGTTCACGTAGAGGGTGGCGAGGGCGTGGAGCGAGGTGGCGACGTGGAGCTGGCTGCCGCCCGGCTGGGCCTCGCGTAACTCGAGCACACGCTGGTAGAGAGGTCCGGCCCAGTCGTACCGCCCCTGGCGCGCGTAGAGGGTGGCGAGGCCGTGGAGCGAGGTGGCGAAATCGGGGTGACTGGCACCGAGCGTGTCCTCCTGGATCTTCAACACGCGCTTGAAGAGGGGCTCGACCTTTTTGAGCAATCCCTGGCCCAGATAGAGGGTGGCGAGAGCGTGGAGAGAGGTGGCGACGTCGGGGTGGCTGTCACCGAGCACGTCTTCCCGCAGCTCGAGCGCGCGAATCAAGAGGGGCTCGGCCCGCTCGTACATCCCCTGGCTCAGATAGAACGTGGCGAGGGCGTGGAGCGAGGTGGCGACGTCGGGGTGTTTCTCGCCGAGCGCGTCTTTCCGGATCCTGAGCGCGTCAAGCAAGTGGGGCTCGGCCTGGTCGTACATCCTCTTGACGCTGTAGAGGGTGGCGAGGGCGTGGAGCGAGGTGGCGACGTCGGGGTGACCCTTGCCGAGCGTGGCCTCCTGGATCTTCAGCGCGCGCTGCACGTGGGGCTCGGCGTCGCCGTAGCGTCCCTGGGCGATGTAGAGAGCGGCGAGGGCGTTGAGAGAGGCGGCAAGCTGAGGGTGGTTGTCGCCGGGGGCGAGCGCCCGTATGCCGAACGCACGCTGCACGAGGGGCTCGGCCTGGTCATAGCGTCCCTGGGCGCTGTAGAGGGCGGCGAGGCCGTGGAGCGAGGTGGCGATGTCGGGGTGACCCTTGCCGAGCACGGCCTCTTGGATCAAGAGCGCACGTTCATAGAGGGACTCGGCCTGCTCATAGAGTCCCTGGGCGCTGTAGAGGGCGGCGAGGCCATGGAGCGAGGTGGCGACGTCGGGGTGGCTGTCACCGAGCGCGGCCTCCCGCAACTCGAGCGCACGCTCATAGAGGGGCTCGGCGTCGCCGTAGCGTCCCTGGGCTCTGTAGAGGTCGGCGAGGCCGTGGAGCGAGGTGGCGACGTCGAGGTGGTTCTTGTCGAGCGCGGCTTCCCGGAGCGCGAGCGCGCGCAGGAAGAAGGTCTCGGCCCGGCCGTACAGCCCCTGGTCCAGATAGAGAGTGGCGAGGTGGTAGTCCGAGAGGGCGACGTCGGTGTGGCTCTTGCCGAGAATCTGCTCCCGAAGGCCGCGCGCGCGCTGCAAGAGTGACTCGGCCTGGACCAGGTCTCCTTGAAGCCGGTGGAGATCCCCGAGCAGGTCCAGGGCGTCGGCGACCTGGGAACGCGAACTTCCGGGCTCGGCCTCCCGGAGCATGAGTGCATGCTCAGCCTGTGTACGGGCCTTGGCATACTCGCCCGCGTCCCTTTGCTTCATTGCCGCGTCATAGTCCGCCTGCGCTTCCTGCTGCCGCGCCTCTGGAGTCTCCTCGACGGTGCCCCCGTCGTCCGCCGCACCACAAAGCATCACGACCATCATCCATCCCACAACCTGACTCATCGATTCCCCCTGAATGGGCTGTATGTCGTTCGCACGGAACCCATGAGCCAACTCCGCTCGAGTGGACATACCGCATAAGTCAGCTTGGTTGAGCTCCAGTCCGGCAGCCACCGGGAGGACTTCGTCAATCCCTCTCTCCCCACGTGACCGACGACCCCACCTCCGAGCGATGGCTCGGAGGTGGGGTCCAGGCTGGATGCTCCCAAGTGAGCGAACGCGACGCCAGGAAAGATGCCTGACGTTTCTTCCAGGTACTGCTCTCGCCGCGGAGGCTCCCCCCCGCTCCTCCGCCCTTCATTTCCCTAGAAGGGGGACGTGGGCAACCTATGCAGGGAATTTGCGTTATTTCTCGCCCGTCCCTCCAAAGCTCGGACAGCGCTCCCCGGGCGTTCCTTGGAGACGGAACACTCCAGCCCCAGCGTGAAGTTCCGTCAAGTGAGAGCGCGGCGGCGCGGTCGTGGCGCTTGCACTCCGACCGTGACCGGCTTATCGGGCGGCGGCAAACCAGGCGCAACCGAGGAAAATGAGATGAGCCTTCGCGATTACGACAACATCAGCCCCACGGCCAGGCTGGTCGCCGAGATGCGGCGCCATTCCGACATTCCCTTCGCCGAGGAAATCGCCACGCGCATGGGTTCCGCGGAGCTGGTGCGGGAGATGCTGGGCGGAGACGCCCCCGCGCCCGAGCTGCTGAGCTGGATGGCTCCGACGATCGAAGCCCGCTACAAGTGCCTGGAGACGGCCCTCAAGGCGGCTGGCATCAAGCAGGTCGTGGAACTGGGGAGCGGCTTCGCGTTCCGTGGCGACGCCATGAACCGCACCACTCCCCTGCGCTATATCGAAACAGACCTCCCCGAGATGCACGAAACCCGGCTGCGCCTGCGCGACGAGCTGCGGCGGGACGGCGTGCTCCCGGCCCAGGAGCACGTGGTCTTCACGTCCTTGAACGCGGTGGCTCCTGGCGACGGCGCCGTCCTGGAGCAGCACCTCGTCCCGGGCGAGCCGGTGGCCGTGGTTCACGAGGGGCTGCTCCAATACTTCACCCGGGACGAGAAGCGCGCGACGGCCCTGCTGGTCGCCGGGCTCCTGAAGCGCCACGGCGGCGTCTGGCTGACCCCGGACTTCGAGCTGAGCGACGACGGATCACGGGAGCGCTGGACCCATCCCCACTTCGCACGAATCTTCTCGGTGATCGCCCGCTCCACTCAGCGCAACCTGCGCGACGAGGCCTTCACCCGCGTGGACGAGGTGAAGGACTTCTTCTCGAAGCTGGGCTTCCGCGTCACGCCCCGTGCGCAGATCGACGGCACCTTCGCGCTCTCCTCCGCGGAGCGCGTCGGCACGACCCCGGAGCAACTCGACATCCTGCGCCGCAGCCGCATCCTGTGGGAGCTGCGTCTGGACTGACGCCGATCACCTCAAGAGAGCAGAGGGGCGCCCGGCAGGCGCTCCTCGATGATGCGGACCGCCGTGGCGGTGCCATCCTCCCGCCGCATCAGCTCTCCCAGCCTGTTCGCCCGGTCACGCACCGCGCCGTCCTGGATGTGGCGCAGCGCCTGGGTGAGCCTCGCCGCGGTGAGCTGCTTGAACGGCATGCTGTAGCCGACCCCGAGCGCCGTCACCCGGTTGCCCCAGAAGGGCTGATCATTGCAGATCGAGCAGATGACCGTCGGCAGCCCGGCACGCAGCGTGGCCGCGGTGGTGCCCGCGCCGCCGTGGTGGACGGTCGCGCTGCAGCGCGCGAACAGCCAGTCATGGTCCACGGATCGCGTGATGAAAATGCTCGCGGGCACTCGGAGCGCCGCGATCTCCTCCGCGCTCCAGCTCGCTCCGATGGCGAAGCGGACACCCAGCGTGTTCGCGACCTCGATCGCCAGACGCAGCATCCCCTCCTTGTCCATCGAAGGCAGCCGCCAGTAACCCAGGTAGATGGGCGGTGGCCCCTCATCCAGCCAGCGGATGAGTTCCGGCGAGGGGACGCCGCCCGCGTTGACGCGAACGTCCGGGGGCATCATCCAGGGGCCGGTGATGACATTCGCGGCGCTCCAATCGGACGGGCGCGGGACGAGGTGACTGCTGTAGCAATGAAGGATCGGCGTTCCGGCGCGCCACAGCTTCTCCCGCATCGAGATGGCCGTGGGCGGCAGCCCGAGCTCCGCGCGCCAGGCATTGATGAGGCGCTTCTGTCCCTGCCAGTACAACGTCTCGAGAAGAGAGTGCGTGAGCCGATTCATCGCGCGCAGCGGCAGCTCGCGCGCGGAGAGGAACGGGCTGGGGAACTCCGACGTCGGCAGCATCGGCATGGTGTAGCCGGGAATGAAGGGCACCCCGAGCTTCTCCGCGATGCAGGCGGCGCTGTCCTCGATCACCAGGTTCGCGACGATGGCGTCGGTGCCCTCGCAAGCGGCCAGGAGTTCGCGGTGCATCCGAGGCTTGAGCCTGCTGTCGATCCCCACCCCTTCCCCGGCCAGCATCCGCATGAACTTCGCGGTGTTGTCGGAGCCGGCCATCCACCGGATGCCCTCCTCCGACTGGAACCATTCCTCGTAATCCGCCGAGACGGGGACATACCGGACACCGCTGTGCGCGACCATGTCGGCGAAGCCGCGGGACGTGGCGACGCGGACTTCGTGACCGCGACGCTGCAAGGCGATCGCCAGCGCGATGAAGGGCTGCACGTCCCCACGGGTGCCCAATACCAACACGGTGAGCTTCATCGCTCGTTCCTTTCAGCGCCCGTGAAGCGCGAGAGCGGTGCTCTCGCGGCCAGGCCGGGGCTCACCCCTGGGTCGTTCGGATGAGCGCTTGCGCCCGATCGATACCGGCGTCCAGGTGCAGGTCCTGGATGAAGCCGCGGCCCGCGATGGGCTGGGTGTGCTCGGACCGGGTGGAGTAACGAACGCACTCGGCATGTGAATAGACGCAGCCGTGGATCATGAGCTCGAGGCAGTGGACGTACCGGTCCATGCGGGCACGGTCGGTGGCATCGAGCCCGAGGGTCTCGTAGAGGGCGGGCATTCCAGCCTTGACGGAGAGGAAGTGCTGCACCTTCTCGTCGACCAGGGCGGAGATGCGCTCCAGGGCCTGGGGCGTGGTGAGGTTCTCCGAGCGCTCCATGGCGAGGATCACGTTGACTTCCTGCTGGTGCCGGTCCTTGGGCAGGGAGAAGACATCGTTCTGCAGGATGACGATGTCGATGACGCACTGGCGCAGGTCCTGGATCTGCGTGGTGCCAAAGAGCGCCTCGGGCACCTCGAACCCCTCCGCGACCTCGATGAGATCGATCACGGCGTCCATGCTGATGTCGAGGCGACGGATCTCGAACGCGGTCCGCGTGTCGATCTGGCTGAGGTGGTTGCGGTAGGTGGTCATCCGCAGCACCCCGATGAAGAACCACTTCAGGTCGTCGCGGAAGCGGGCCATCCAGGCCGGGGACATCTTCGTGGAGAGCCGCTGGAGGATGTCCGTGATGCCGCGCGCGCAGGCGTCGTCCCCCGGGGTCGCGGACGTGGCGTGGAGCACGCCAATCATGTTCTCGGTGATTCGCGCCACCCGAGCCGGCTGGTTGCCGAGGGGGCCGGCGAACTGGTCATCGTAGAGGAACCCCCAGGTCATCCAATCCGTGGCCAGGTCCAGGTTGGCACCGCGCGCGGTGGGCAGACAGTGACCGGTGAGACGTCCCCAGTTCCACGCCTCCAGAAACCGGAGCGCGGTGTCGGTGGTGGCCAGGCCCATCTGGCGGGCCCATTCGATGCTGTGACGCTGGGCCTGTTCGATGTCGGGGCTGAGGTCGCGAGGGAACGGAAAGCGGAACTCGATCGCGGCGCGCTGGGTGTCAATCTTCACTGGAGCTCCTGCGGGGGGGGTGTGGCGGAACGGGGAACGGCGGTCATCAGGACCTGGTTGGGCCGCAAGACCGAGCGGGGGACCTCCCAGACGCGGTGACCGGGCACCGGAACGAGCCGCCACCGGGCGGCGATGGTGGCGACGGCGATCACCATCTCGGTGCGGGCGAAGTAGTCACCGATGCACTTGTGCTTGCCGTCTCCGAAGGGGAGGAAGGCGTGGCGCGGAAGCTCCCGCGCCCGCTCCGGCAGCCACCGGTCGGGGTCGAACCGCAACGGCTCGGGGTAGAGACGTGGGTTGCGGTGCACCATCATCGGGCTGACGATGACCTCGGCCCCGGCCGGCAGGAGGGTACCCGCCAGATTCACGTCACGGGTGGCGCGCCGCATCAGCAGCCAGGCGATCGGGTAGCGACGCAGCGTCTCGGAGACCACGTTCTGGATGTACTGCAACCGGGGCAGATCCTCCGCGGTGACGGGCCTGCCCCCCAGCACGGTGTCCACCTCGGCGTGGATCCGCGCTTCCACCTCGGGGTGGCGTCCCACTTCGTGGAAGAGCCAGCTCAACGCGGTCGCCGTGGTCTCGGATCCGGCGACGAACAGGCCGGCGATCTCCATCCGGAGCTGTTCATCGCTCATCCCCTTGCCGGTCTCGTCATCCTGTGACGCCAACAACGCGGACAGCAGATCCCCCTGGTCGCGGCCATCCGCGCGCCGCGAGTCGATGAACGTATTGATGATCTCGTCGAAGCGGGCCTTCTTTCGCGCGAAGGCCCGGTTGATTGGCATTGGCAGCTTCTCGAAGATGTGGCCGGGGAGCACGGTGTGGAGACCCACCCAGGAGTTGGCGGCGTCGATGTAGTCGCCGATCTCCGTGGCGAGGCTCTCCTCGGTGTTCGCGCCGAACAGCGTCCGGGTGACGGCATTGAGCGTCAGACGATGCATCTCCTGGCGCAGCGAGATGCGGGCCCCTGGCGACCACCCGGCGATCTGCGCTTCGGCTTGCCGATGGATGATCTCCATGTAGCCGTGGATGCGCGGCCGGTGGAACCCCGGCTGCAGGAGCTTTCGCTGCTGCCGGTGGAAAGTTCCGTTGGAGACGATGAGCCCCTTGCCGATCGCGGCCGTCGCCTTGTCGAAGACGCGCCCTCGCTCGAAGCTGTCGGCGTGAGTGACGAGCACCTGATGAATGTACTCAGGGGAGGTGACCACATACACGGGCGAGGAGCCGATGCGGAGCTGGACGATGTCACCGAACTCACGCAACGACTGCAGATAAGCAATAGGCAAGCGCAGCAGCCGGAGCGCATGGCCAAGCAGCGGCAACCCACCTGGCACCTCTGGGGCGATGGCGGCATCGGGCGGAGGGGTCACGGTGTCCATGAGAGGAACACTCCTCGCTGAATGATTCCCAATAGCGGCCATGGCCGGCATCGGGTGAGAAGAAGCTCGGTGAGGAACGCCTGGGGGAAGGCGATGTTGCTCCTATCGGATTCCCGACTGGCAGGCAACGCGAGTTTTCACTAGATTACTGAAAAAGCCGTTTGACTGGGCACGGAAAAGTCTGCAGTCCCGTGCCTCACCGGCGGACCCCGGGTGGGGCTCACTGACAGCTGGAGGTCTCCAGCTTCACCCGCACCGTCTCCGTCCACAACGGAGCGAGCAGGTGCGGTCGGCACTGCCAATAAGGCCCCGACGCCACGCAGGACAGCGCACACGGACCCACCGGCAGGAGGCCACACAGCGGCGCGTCGTCGCAAATCCGCTGCTCGAGCAGCGGCAGACCCAACAGACCACACGACTGGGGCAACAGGGACTCCCAGCAGACGAAGACGTTGAAGGCGGGCAACAGGCCGAGCAGGGGCGTGGTGGACGAGAAGAGGTCGCCAAAGACGGTCGACTCCTGGATCGGATACTGGGAAGCAGAGGTCGTGCTGTGCGTGATGGCGGGATGGTCGCCCTCGAACAGGATGGGAACGGAGGTGCCATAGAAGTTCAACCGCTGGACCATGCACGCCGTCACATACCGGCGGCCCGAGGTATCCAGCGCGTCTCCCAGCCACGAGGGCGCGAGCCCCCACCACCCCGTGTACAGCGCGCCCGTCACGGGATCTCGCACGGACTGCTCTGTCGTGAGCGCACACTCGACCGCGGAGCGGAGCACGTGCCGGCAGGACTCGGAGATCAGGTTCAAGGGGAAGTTCGGCAGGTTCCCTTCCCCTTGATCGAGCGCGGCGCTCCCCATGGAGCGGAGCGCATACTGGGTCCCATGCGCCCAGAAGCAGGAAGGGGACGTGCCATTCAAACCATTGGGTGGGGGGCGGTCATAGATGCCCTCACCCAACGCCTGATGGATGCTCGCGAGGGACGAGCCCTGCTCCAACTCCTCCGCCGTACCGCCGCATCCGACGAAGCAGGCCACGACGAGAGCAATGAACAGACGACATACGCGCCACATGGGCATGTGAACCTCCAATGGGTGATACGGGTAGGAAGGGCCGCGCCGTGTCCAGGCGCTAAGGGAAAGACGCCTGGGACGGGTTCGAGAAACGCTGACACTCCCGGGCCAGGACAGAACTCAATCGGGTCGCCAACTCGCAGGTCTCCGTGGCCCGCGCTCCATCCACCTCGCCCAGCTGCCGCACCAGGGCCCGCCCCCGCTCCAGGGCCACCGCCGGATCCCGCCCATGAAGCCGCTCGTTCTCTGACTCGAGGACACGGCCCAGGACCAGTTCCTCCAACAGCCAGGGGTCTGTCGGCGACTCCCCCGCGGCCGCGCGAATCACCTCGAAGAGCGACGCCAACACCGGACGGGAGTCCCTGCCCAGCACCAGCTCATGGTGGGCACGCAGCCGGGACGCGCGCGCCTTCCACAGCGCGAGGACCCACGGGGTGGCGCCTGACTTCTCCAGCTGGACCAGCGCCTGGGAGAGCGCCTGGAGCGCCTCGGGCGCCTCTCGCTTCCGGGCGATCTCCGCCTCCAGCCGGGTCGCCGCGGCATCCAGCAGACCGCCCACGGGCAGGGCGAAGCCGGGATCGAGCTCCAGGGCCCGCGTGTACTGCGCCACCGCCTTTTCCAGCAGCGCTGCCGCCTCCCCTCCCCGCGCGCCGATCCGCCTGGCCTCCTGGAGGTACACGTCCCCCAGCTCGTTGTGGGCCCAGGTGAAGCCCGGCTCCAGGGACAGCACCCGCTGGTACGCCGCGATGGCCGGCTCCAGGGACACCTCACCGCCCTGCCCCTCCAGGAGCCGGACCCGAAGGTAGAGGGCTTGAGCCACGGCGTAGTGGGACATGACATCCTGGGGGCGAGCGTTCCGTTGCGCCTCGGCGCTCTCGAGCGCTTCCTCCACCAGGGGGAGCGCGCCCCCCGGGATGTTGGTGCCACTCACGAAGGCCCGCGCCAGGAGCACGAGCGCCCGCTGCACCACGGCGCCTCCATCCCTCGAGCTCGAGCGCACCGCGCGGCCACATGCCGCCTCGGCGGTCTCGAACGCGGGACCGGGCGGGAGCTCTCGCGAGTAGTCCGCCCACCCCTGCTTCTCCCACAGCTCGCACTGCGCCCAGTGGATGGACGGATCGCTGCTGCCCATCTCCGCCGCCACCCGGTACGCCTCCGCGGCCCGTGCGAAATAACCCTTCATCTTCTCGTAGTCGAACGCCGCGTCATGCCGGTACTTGCTGCCCTCGGCATACAGCGCATCACCCTCGAGCTTCTTCGGCTCGTACATCCAGGGCGCCTTGCCGAAAGCCATCTTCGCCTTGGCGATCGCCTCGTCGTGGCGGCCCTCGTACAGCGCGATCAGCCCCTCCACGTACTCGGGCACCTCGAGCCGTGTCCCCATGGCCGCCCGCAGGTGCAGGAGCGCCGGCTGGCGCAGGGAGGTGTCCAGCAGCGCCACCCTCCGCTGCCGCTCCCGCGGCTGGGTGATGCGCCGGGTCTCCTCCAGGGCGCGCCGGTACAGCTCTCCGAGCGCCCGCCCCAGCGCATACTCGAGGTTCGCCGACGTGTACCCGGCCGCGAGCGCCTTTTCCAGGTGCTCCCGGGCCCGCGTGGGCTCGCCCAGCGCGAGCTGCCCCAAGCCGAGCGCCGTGTGCGCGGGCCCCAGTCCGGCGTCGCCCGAGGCGTGCAGGTGCTGCGCGATCTCCCCGAGCCGGGCGCGCACCACGTCCCGCTCCCGCTCCACGTCATGGAGCGGCAGCCCGTACGCCGCGCGCAGGAACAGCTCCATCTCCTTCACGCTCTCGCCCAGCTCCCGGGCGAGCCGCGCCTGCTCCGCCGCGCGCCGCTGGGCCCCCACCCAGACGGCGCCCACCCCGAGCACCCCCAACAAGAGGGCCCCGAGCACCCCCGTGAGCAGCTTGTGCCTGCGCATCGTCTTCCGGAGGCGCTCTCCCCAGGAGGCCGGCTTCGCCTGGATGGGCCCGCCGTCCAGGCAGTGCCCCAGATCCTCCGCGAGCGCCCGCGCGGAGTCATAGCGGCGCGCCGGGTCCCGCTCGAGACACTTCATCACGATGGTCTCGAGGTTCTTCGGAACGCCCGGCTTCACCTGCCCCAGTGGGGGGGGCTCCTCCATGGTGGAGATCAAGAGCAGCCGCCACGGGTGCTCCGAGACATAGGGCGGCCGTCCGGCGATCACGTCGTACAGCGTGGCCCCCAGCGAGTACACGTCCGAGCGGCGGTCCAGCTGGCGCACGTCTCCATTGGCCTGCTCGGGCGACATGTAGGCCGGCGTCCCGAGGATCTCTCCCGTCTGGGTCATCCCCTGCTCGGCGACCTGGCGCGCCAGGCCGAAGTCCACGACGTAGGGCTTCCACGTCCCATCCCCGTGCTGCTCGACGAGGATGTTCCCCGGCTTGAGATCCCGATGGATCATCCCCAGGCGGTGAGCCTCGTGCACCGCCGTGGCGACCTCCTGGAGCAGCTTCACCTGCTGCGCGAGCGTCATGCGCTCGCGCACGCGCGACAGCGGCGGCCCATCGATGTACTGCATCACGATGTACGGCTCGTCCTCCGCCAGCCCGGCCTCGTACACCCCACACACGTGCTCATGCTCGAGGCGCGCCTGGGAACGCGCCTCCGCGAGGAACCGCTGGATGAGCGCGGGATTGTCATTCTTGAGCAACTTCAGCGCGACGGTGCGGCCCAACCGTGGATCCACCGCCCGGTAGACAACCCCCATCGCGCCCTCACCCGCCAGGTGGATGTCCGTGTAGCGCGCGGCCAGGGACGGGGGAATCCTCCGGCGTCCGGGCGGGGGCGCGTCCACTTCCTTCATGTAGGCCGAGGTGAACTCGGGATTGCTTTGACTGTCATTCTTCTGCACGGGGGACTCCAGAGGCGACTCTTCCTGCTCAGCGAGGAACGACGAGCACCCGGGAGGCACAGCGCAGGAGGACCCAAGATAGGCACCCCCTCGCGGGGGCCCCATCAGCGATTCACTGAATTGACGATGGCACCAAATTCTTACCAGAATATCGCGTTTTACACGTGTTGTCGGAAGGTTGACTTCCGAGCCGTGAGCAGCACCAGACACTGTCTGAATTCGGTATGAGCCTCCTGGGTCCGGCCGCCGAGTGGGACAAGCGGGTGCCGTTCTTCGTGCCGGAGAACGCCAGGGTGCCCTCCATCGCGGACTTGTCTGCGTATGGGCAAGAGGGAGGGCTCGCCTGCCCAAGCCACCTTTTCAGATGGAAGACGGAAGGGGGACTGCCCCGTGGGGCACCCTGCTGCTTTCAGCACAACACCCCGCCAGCCGAGCAGGACGCGAGGGTCACCCCAGGTGCGCCCCACTGGCACCTCCTCCCCCCAGGAGCAACCCGACGCCCCCACCAGGATGCGGGCCGTCGGGCTGTCTCGGAGCGTTTGAACCAATGACGCGGGGCCAACTCCCGCGTCTCCTGACAGGAGAATCAACGCACGGAGGAGTACTCGTCGAGCCGGGTGCGGGTATAGTTCGGCATGTGGGGGCAATTCGCGATTCGCCGCGAAACAAAAGCAAATGCAAAGAAACACATCTTCAATATGGAGCGCGATTGAGGGGGCTTGCCGCGCAGGTGCCGAGGAGTTCCGCTGACGAGGGCGTTACGTCACGTCGGGCATCACGATGTATGCCTTGACGGAAGCGCTTGCCGGCGTGCCGCTCCAGGAAGGCGGCTCCGGAGGACACGCCCGTGCGACGTGAAGCGGAGGTGACGGACCCGGCTCAGCGGCCCGACGCCTGCGCGTCCACGGCGGCCAGCTCCTCCTTGCCGAGCTTCACCTCCGCGCCCACCAGGTTCTCCTCCAGGTGCTTCACGGAGGAGGTGCCGGGGATGGGCAGCATCACCGGCGAGCGCGCCAGCAGCCAGGCGAGGGCGATCTGCGAGGGGGTCGCGTTGTGTTTCCTCGCCACGGAGTCGAGCGCGCTCCCCGGCTTCGCCAGGCCGCCCGTCGCCAGCGGGAACCAGGGGATGAAGCCCAGGTTCTCCTTCTCGCAGTAGTCCAGCACCTTCTCGTGCACGCGGTCGACCAGGTTGTAGCGGTTCTGCACCGACACGATGTCCACCACCGCGCGCGCCCGCTGGATCTGCTCCACCGACACCTCCGACAGGCCGATGTGGCGGATCTTCCCCTCCTTCTGCAGCGCCTTCAGCTCGCCCAGCGACTCCTCCACCGGCACCTTCGGGTCGATGCGGTGCAACTGGTACAGGTCGATGCGCTCCAGCTTCAGCCGGCGCAGCGACAGCTCCAGTTCCTGGCGCAGGTACTTCGGCGCGCCCACCGGGTGCCACTCGTTGGGCCCCGTGCGCACCAGGCCCGCCTTGGTCGCCACCACCACGCCCTTGGCGTACGGGTGCAGGGCCTCCGCGATGATCTCCTCGCTGTAGTAGGGGCCGTAGGAGTTCGCCGTGTCGATGAAGTTCACCCCCAGTTCCAGCGCGCGGCGCAACACGCGCACCGCCTCCGCACGGTCCTTGGGCGGACCCCAGATGCCAGGGCCGGTGAGCTGCATGGCGCCGTAGCCCAGACGATGGATGGGCAGGTCGCCGCCCAGCTTGAAAGTGCCACTCTTCTCCGCGGGGCGCGATGAGGTGCTGCTCATGGGTTCTTCCTCCGTGCTGTGCATGTCCGAACAGATGCATATGCAGCAGATGCGTTTCGGAGCGGGACGCACGGGAGTGCCCAGCCAGGGGGTGGCCGCGAATGCCCGGTGGGCACGGCCAGGCCCACTGGCTCCGTGGCACGATTCGGGCGGCGCTGAGCCCGCCGCCCGGGCCCCACCTCACCGAAGGGCCACCGCGAGACCTGATGGGGCGGTGGGCGGACAAACGGGCCGGGAGGGACCCACCTCGACCCCTCCCAGCCACGGGCTCCCTCAGTTGACCGTGCAGGTCAGGGTGGGCGCGGTGTTGGCACCGGAATATGCCGCCTGGAAGCCGAAGGTCGTGCTGCTCCCCGGCTGGAGGACACCGTTGTAGTTCATGTTCCGCGCCGTGGCGCTCGCGCCGGATTGGGTCGACGTGGCGTTCCACATGTTGGTGATCTGCTGGTTGCCACCGAAGGTCCAGCTGACCGTCCAGCCCTTGGTCGCGGTGAGCCCGGTGTTCGTCACCGTCACGGAGGCGCCGAAGCCAGAGCCCCACTCGCTATCGAACTGGTAGGTCGCCGTGCAGCCGCCGGTTCCTCCCCCGGAGGACTGGGTCGTCGCGGAAGCCGTGTTGGACGCCTCGCTCACGTTCCCAGCGGCATCACGCGCATACACCTTGTAGCTGTAAGCCGTGTTCGCCGACAGCCCCGTGTCCGTGTACGTCAGCGTGCCGCCGGGGAGCGTCGCCACTCGGGAGGACCCGCGGTAGACATCGTAACCAGTCACCGCGACGTTGTCCGTCGAGGCGCCCCACGCGAGCGACACGCTGTTCGTCGTCGAGCCTGTCGCCGCCAGGTTGCCGGGCGCGGTCGGGCGCTGCGTGTCGCCACCACCGCCCCCGAAAACCGAGGCCTCGACGGAGGTGGCCTCGAGGCCATTGGCACTCGTGATGAGCCAGGTGCCCCAGTCCGTGCGGCTGGCCGGGTTGAAGTTGGTGACCATGTCGAGGTATTCGACGCCACCTCCGTTGCCGCTCCACGACCAGCCCATGTAGCCGAGACCCTGCAACGTGGTGTACTCCGTGAGTGTGAACTCATCCGGATCTCCGTCGGAGTGGTACCACCCGAACTCGCCGACGAGGATGGGCAGGCCACGGCTGGTAAACGCGTCGAGGTAGGCCTTGACCTTCTCCGGGGTGTTGTAGACGCCGTACATGTGGACGCTGAAGATGGAGTTGCGCAGCGGATCGGCCGCCCAGACTTCCTCGGCGTTGTCCCGCATGGTGTTGGACCAGTCCTGTCCCCAGTTCGGCGCGTCAATCATCAAGGTGTGTGTCAGCCCAGCACTCCGCAGGCGTTGGATGGCATTGATGGTCGCCCCGACCCACTCCGTGTAGAGGGTGTTGCCATACGGCTCATTGCCGATGTTGATGATGACGTAGGCTTCCTGGCCAACGAGCGCACTGCGAATGCTCAGCCAGTAGTCGACGGCCTGATCGAGGCTGTAGGCGCCCCCCTGCTCCCCATAACCCGTCGTGTCGTGGTTCTCGAGCACGCAGACGAGCCGGTTCTGCTTGCAGAGCGAGATGACGTTCGCCACGTCGCTGGCCGTGTTGACCGACCACCGGCCACCGCTCAGCACGACGCGGACGCTGTTGGCCCCCACCACCTTGATGTCAGCGAACGCGCTGGTCCTCTGCGAGAACCACGCGTGCGGGTGGCTGATACCGCGGATGATGAAGTCGTTGCCGTTCGCGTCGAGGAGCCGACCGTTGGCGATATGGAAACCGCCGGCAGCGGCATGGGCGGCGCCGATGGGCGCGAGGACGGAGAGGACAGCGGTCAGCACCGCGGTTGTCGCGGTGGTGAAGAGCCTTCGCCACCAGAACCAGGCACTACGGGTATCAGCATGAAGAATCTGTCGGGACATAAGTCAGGTGCCTCCAGAAGCGAGTGATTGAGACGTGCTCCACGACTTCGGCGGTTTCCAAATCAAGCCGAGGCCGCGTCCAAACGAGACAGCTCCCAATGGCAGGCTTGGACCCGCCATGGGTCTGCGATTTCTGACAGCATTGTTCTTCCTCTCCCTGGGGTAGTTCTCGACAGCCCCTCTTCGGCCCGAGTGAGGGCTGCTCCGCGGTCACGAGAGGGGGACAGCGAATCGCAACGTTGTCATTTCTGGACGATGAAAATATTCCAGTCTGACGGCAACGACTCCCGCGCGAATACAAGAGGGACGGAAACGAATCGTAACGTTGTCATTTTTGATTGAAGGAAAATTCCGGTCTCGTGACAATGGAGCGCATCCTCCAGTGGTTCGTGGGAGTTGGGGGCGCGACCGCTGAGTCCGCCCCATCAGACGCGAAGCAACAATGACAGTAACTAAAACCAGATTCTGGAGAAATTCAAGCGAAACCGCCTCTTCCGGAACATGTCGGATGCAGGACAGTTCTTCGGAGGTGGCAAAGCGATTCATCCAGAAGACAATACCGGGCACGGTGGGAGCTGGGCGGATGTGGCGCTCAGCGTCATGAGCGAGGCGCCGGTCCGTCAGCGCGGGACGTCAAGACCACGGCCCCCGCGCCCGCCGCGGTGGAACGCCGTCAAGACATCACGCAGCGTTGCAGCTCCGCCTTCGCCCGGTGCAGCAGCACGGCCACGTGCCCCGGCGTGAGGGAGAGCTCGCGCGCCACCTCCGCGCCGTTCACCTCCTCCAGCATGCGCATCGTGACCACTTGCCGCTGCACCTCGTTGAGCTTGTTCACGCAGCCCCGAAGCTTCACGTGGTCCTCGGCGAGCACGAGCAGCTCGTCCGCCGTGGGCTGCGGCGCGGAGAGCTCCCGCGCCGAGTCCACGTCTTCGTGGGGCATCGCGCGGTGGTGGCGCCGGCGCATGTTGCGCGCCGTGTTGCGCACCAACACCGAAAGCAATGCCCGCGAATCCTCGCGATCGTCCGACAAGGCGCGTGCGTGGGGCAGCAGGAGGTAGGTATGGAAGGCCTCCTGGATGGCATCGAGCGCATCCTCGGCGGACAGCCCTTCGTGGCGAGCGATGCGCGTCAGGGAGTTCACCTGCGTCCGCGCGAGTTCGGACACCCAACCGAGGAAGGGGAGGCTGGCTGCTGAAGGCTGGCTCATGGAAACTCGTCAGTCGAGAGGGGGGTGATTGGCGGAGGGGATGCGCGAGCCCGGGACGCGTTGCACGCGAGGCGGTGGGTGTCAACCAGCAGGTCGGAAAGCGGGCACGGCTGGGGTGGGGTTGGGCCGGACAGGGTCGCCTGGCGCGGTGGGCGGCCCACGCGTGGAAGCCCGAACTCGGCTTCATCGGCGGCCTGCTCGTCGCGGGAATGTCATTCGTCACCCTCTCCTTACCATGACGGACTCCGCGCGCGTCGCGCTTGCCCGGCGAGCCCCGTCCATCCGCCCCGGCTGACACCGCTCCATGCTCGGCAGAGCCCTGTCTGTCCTATTCGCTGTTCACGAGTACCCATTCGGGCCGCACGACACGACTCGACAGCGATCCCCCCGTCTAGGATTGCCGAAACAAGCTCTCCATGGGGGGTACGACATGATGAAGAGAAGGTATTGGCTCTCATCCTTATTGATGGTGGTTCTCGCCATCCAGTCCTGTTCGGGCAGGACCCCGGAGCCCCCCGCGACCCCCTCGAGGGACGCCCCCGTCGTCATCGTCGGCGCGGGGCTGACGGGGCTGACCCTGGCCTACGAGCTGAACAAGGCGGGCATCAACTCACTGCTCGTCGAGGCGGCTCCGCGCCTGGGCGGCCGCGTCCAGACGATCACCTTCTCCGACGGCGCCACCGCCGAGGCACACATGGAGGAGTTCTTCGAGCGCAGCCCCGCGGTGGCGCTGCTGCGGGAGCTCAACCTCCCCTTGAGCGAGGACGTCGCCCACTCGTCCGTGCGGCTCGATGGGCAAATCCATCCCTACCAGGGAGAGGGGGCGCGCGACACGTACCTCGCGGGCATCTTCAACGAGGAGGAGCGCGCGGCGTTCCTCCGGTGGAACGCCAAGGCCTGGAACCTCTACTCCCAGCTGCATGCCAGTCATGAGGCGGGAACGCCGCTGACGCCGGAGCTGGACGCGCTCATGCACATCAGCTTCGCGGAGTTCATCGCCCGCGAAGGACTTCCGCACAAGGTCAGTGAGTGGATCCGCGTCACGCTGGAGCCCGAGATCGCCATCGAGTGGGACAAGATCTCCGCGCTCGACGGCCTCGACGAGATGCGCCTCTTCCTGGATTCACCGGAGGGGTTCGGCGAGAAGAACTACCACGTCCTCGGTGGCAACACGCTCTTCACCGAGGGGCTCGCCGCCCACCTGCGTCCCGGCCAGCTCATGACCCAGGCCCGCGTCACCGCCGTCGAGCAGACGGACTCGGGCGTGAAGGTGCGGGTCCTCCAGGATGACCGACAGTTCCTCGACATCACCGGGCGGATGGTGGTGGTCACCGTGCCGGTCAATCTCCTGGGGAGGATCCAGTTCTCGCCTTCGCTCAGCCGCGAGAAGTGGCAGGCCATCCAGACGACGAAGATGGGGAGCTACGTCAAGGTGCACTTCCGTGTCGCTCCCGAGGCGTCCCCGTTGTGGGAGGTGAACGGTGAGAACGTCCTGACGCTGCTCTCGGACTCGCCGGCCGGCAGCATCTACGACGTGTCGGAGCTTCAGGAGAACGAGCAGCAGCCTCGGGACCGCGTCCTCACCCTGCTCCTGCACGCCCGGTTCGCGCGCGAGGTCATGAACCTGCCGGTCGACGAGATGCGCGAGAAGAGCGCGGAGGCCCTCGACACCCTCTTCCCGGGCGTCCGCCAGCACATCCGCTCCTCGGAGATCTTCGTCTACCCGCAGGCGGTGGCCTACTGGCCCTTGGAGCTCGGGCGCTCCCGCTTCGATGCCCTCGCGAACGAGCTGCGCCGTCCCCAGGGCCGCCTCTACATCGGAGGCGACACGACGGAGAACAGCCACTCGGAAGGGGCCGTCATCGCCGGGCTCCGGATCGCGCGGCAGATCATCGAGCGTCGGAACGAGCTGCGGGAGCCAGTGGAGTCTCCCCGGGCCGCCGCGCGGTAGCTCCAACCTCCGCGTGGGCCGGCCGTGCTCCCGATCCACCCGTCGCGGTGGCGCGGCCGTGCCCACGAACCCACCTTCCGCGGGAGCCCTCCGCTAGAGCAGCTTCGCCATGATCTCGCGCTCGCGCTGCTCGAGCTTGATCGAGGCGAGCGTCCAGTCGATGAGTTCGTCGGCGACCGACACGTCGAAACCGAAGGCGCCAGCGGCCTCCTTCACCGACGCACGCTCCTCGTTCGCGATCTCACCGTCGGCGCACGCCACCTCGACGATCATGCGCAGGAGGGAGGCGCGCAGCTCGCGGATCTCGATCTTGCCGACGATGTCGGTGAGGCGGCTGGGCTTCTGGAATTCCTGCTCGATGAGCGCGGCGACCTGCTCGTCGCTGGGCGACAGGCCCATGCCTATCACCACCTCATCGAGCTGCTGGCGCTCGTCCTCGGTGATGCGGCCATCGCTCGCCGCCACGTTGGCCATGGCCTGGACGAACGCCATCAGCTGCTCCTGGGGATACTCGCGCGTCATGTCGTCTCCTTGGCGAGCGGCGCGCGGCTGGCCAGGGGCTCGCGGACACAGGAAGGGCCGGGCCGCTCGGCGAGGCAGGATAGTGGGCGCCAACGAGGACCGGAAAGGGTTTTCGCCCGGGCGCGTGGAAGCATGGCGGCGCTCGCTGACGTGGTGAGCCTGCTCCCGAGGGGTGCACCCAGCCCATCGCGGTGCTTTCGTCCTCCAACCAACAGGCCAGGGAACACTTTCCGCTCCGCGAGGGACGGGTTGCCGCCCCACGAGGATTGGAAGACGACTCGGCCCCGCCGGGAGTAGATGTTAAGGCGACTCCGCCGAGGTCCCCGTGTCCAATCCGCCCTCCCCGAACGACAACGCCGGACGCGACGTGGCTTCCCAGGATGAGCCCGCGGGAGCACCTGCTTCCAACCCGGCAGACAGCCCTCCGAGGGAGGGGCTCGCATGGAGTCCCGAGCCACTGGCGTTGCTGGAGGGAATGTTCACGCGCTCCCCCGTGCCCTTCATCATCTTCGATGCGGGCGGGCACGCGCGCCTGAGCAACCGGGCCTATCGCGAAATGTTCGGGGCCGAGCCGCCGCCCGGGTACAACCTCTTCGAGGACAAGGAGAGCGAGCGGACGGGGCTGGTCGGGTTCGTGCGCCGTGCCTTCCGAGGCGAGACCATCCAGGCGCCCACGGTCTGGTATGACCCCAACGCGCACCGGGAGCTCGGCGTGCGCGAGGCGCGGCGCGCGGCCATTTCCTGCACCTTCTTTCCCCTGATGGGCGCGAGGGGCGACGTGTCCCATGTGGCCATCGCCTTCAAGGACGAGACGGCGGAGTGGGTGGCGCGAGAAGAGGCGGAAGCCGAGCGCGATCGGCTGCGCGAGGTGGTGGCGGAGAAGGAGTCCCTCGGCAAGAACCTCCGCATGCTGGAGATGCTCTTCCAGAGCTCGTCCATTGGCGTCGTCTTCGGGATGCCAGACGCCCAGGGACTCACATGGGCCAACCCGGCGTTCTGCCGGATGCACGGGTACTCCCCGAGCGACATGGAGGGAATGGCGCTCGAGGCCCTCTTCGCGCCGGAGGAACGGGCGCGGCTCCCCGAGCTCTTGCGCCAGGTCCATGAAGAGGGACACGTCACCTGGGAGTCCGTCCACCTGCGCCAGGACGGAAGCCGCTTCCCCGTGATGCTCGAGATGACGGCCGTGCGCGATGCCGCGGGGGCGATTCTCGCTCGCGGAGTGACCGTCCAGGACATCAGCGAGCACAAGCGGGTGGAGGCCGAGCGCGTCGCGCACCTCCAGCGCACCTCGAAGCTGCAGGAGGTGACAGCCGCCTTCTCGCGTGCCCTGACACCCGCCGAGGTGGCCCGCATCAGCGCTTCCGCGGGCATCGAATTGCTGGGGGCGAGGGCGGGAGGGCTCAGCCTTCTCAGCCCGGACGGCACGGAACTCATCGCGGTGGGGACGGTGGGGCTGGGTGACGACCCGATTCGCCAATACAGCCGCATTCCCATGACGACGAAGCTCGTGCCGGTGGACGCGGTGAAGACGCGGCGGCCCATCTTCTGTGACTCGGAGGAGGACTACCTGCGCGAGTACCCGGACGCCGCGCGGACCGACACCTTCCAGGGTGGTACCCGCACGAGCCTCCCCCTTTGCGTGGAGGACCGGGTGATCGGCTCGATGGGCTTCGCCTACGAGACATGGTGTCCCCTGTCCAGGGAGGAGCGCGAGCTACAGCAGGCCCTGGCCCACCTGTGCGCCCAGGTCCTGGAACGGGCCCGCCTCTACGCGGAGCAGCGGCGGGCCGAGCAGCGCGCCAGCTTCCTCGCCCAGGTAGGCACGGCCCTCATGCAATCCCTGGACTACGAGGCCACGCTCACCCGCATCGCGCAGCTGGCCGTCCCCGCCATCGCGGACTGGTGCACCGTCACCGCGCTCCACGACGAGCGGTCGCTCGATCGTATCGTCGCCGTCCACAAGGACGCCGACAAGCTGCCGCTCCTCGAGGAACTGGAGCGCCGCTTCTCCCCCAACCACCATCGGGATGAGCGCTACCTGAGGGTGTTGCGGCAGGGACGGCCCCATCTGGTCGATGTGGTGGATGAGGCAGTGCTGGTGGGGGGTACTCAGAACGAGGAGCACCTGCGTCTGATACGAGCCCTGGGCGTGAGCTCCTGCATCATGGTTCCGCTCGTCACCCGAGGCAGGCCGATGGGCGTGATTTCGCTGATGCGGTCCGAGCCGGGACAGAGCTATGGCCCGGCCGACCTCGCGCTCGCGGAGGAGCTGGCCGGGCGCGCCGCCATGGCGCTCGAGAATGCCCTTCTCTACAAGGAAGCTCGGGAGGCGATCCGCGCCCGGGATACCTTCCTCGGCATCGCCTCCCATGAGCTGAACACCCCCCTGACCTCCCTCAAGCTGAATCTCCATGGACTGCGGCGTGGCCTGGAGTCGCTGCTGCCCGGCGTGATCGCGGAGACGGTCCGCGTGAAGTTCCCGTCCATCCAGCGCCAGGTGGACCGGCTCGCCAGCCTCGTGAGGGAGCTGCTGGACGTGTCGCGTATCACGGAGGGACGGCTGAATCTCGAGGTGGGGGAGGTGGACCTCGTCGCCGTGACCCGAGAGGTGGCCGCGCGCTGCGCGGAGGACGCGGCCCGAGCGGGCTGTGAGCTGCGATTGGACGTCCCCGACTCGGTGGTGGGTGAGTGGGACCGGCTGCGGCTGGATCAGGTGCTCCAGAACCTGCTGTCCAATGCCCTCAAGTACGGCCACGGCCAGCCCGTGACGGTGACGGTACGCGCCGACGCGGCCTCGGCCACGGTGACGGTGCGCGACCACGGCATCGGCATCGCGGCCGAGGCACAGGCCCGCCTCTTCCAGAAGTTCGAGCGGGTGGCCAGTGAGCGCAACTACAGCGGCTTCGGACTGGGCCTGTGGATCGTGAAGCAGATCCTCGATGCCATGGGGGGCGGCATCCAGGTGGAGAGCGCACCCGGGCACGGCGCCACCTTCTCCGTTGTCCTGCCACGCACCAGACCCAGGTGACATGGGGGAGGGTTCCGGGTCGGCTGCCCTGCCCTCCTCCCCTTCCTTCTCATTGAATCCGGCACGAGGACATGACGTTGTTCGCGTTCGGGCTCAGGGTGGTGAAATCCGGGGTGTCCGCCGTCCTGGTCCACGAAGCACCCGAGAAGTTGTCATCTGAATACATGATCAACGTCCGTCCACTGGGGACCCTCACCGAGGATGCCCAATCATTGGGCACCCCCAGGGCCGAGAGCTGCGCCAGAGTGTAGTTGCCCACGGGCAACGCCGGGCCGGCCACGCCGCCATAATTGATGTCCTGGAAGAAGACCACGCCGGGGGCGCTCGTGTCCCAGCTATTTCCAGCGAAGGTGGTCGCGAAGCCGCTGGAGCCGTTGACGAACGCGAGCTGGCCGTTGGCGAGGTCGGACACCGTGTTGAGTTCGAAATCTCCCGTCCCCGTGGTGCCCGCCTTGATCCGGATGCCGTTGGCGGCGGGATGGGTGATCGTGTTGTCACTGAAAACGAGGTCCACGTCGTAGGTCCCGATGAGCACCCCCTCGCCGAGCGAGTCGATGATCAGGTTGCCATCGAACGTCGCCGCGACAGGAGTGTTGTCATGCCCGATCACCGCGGCGGCGTTCACCCCGCCGTAAGGCCTGAAGCCGCCCCCCCGGAGGATGGTGTTGCCCTGGACCAGCGCGGACTCCAGAGCACGGCCGGCGTGGAACACGCCCACGACCATGCCGACCTCCTGGGCCGGATCGGCCACGAGGTTGCCTTGCACGGTGACGTTCCGGCCTCCCGCGATGCGCAGCGTGTTCGCTCCGACAGCGCAGATCGAGGTGTTGTTCAACAACCTCACGGTATCCATCTGGGGCCACAACACATCCGCGTTGATGGCGAGGCCATCATCACCGGATCCCCTCACGTAGTTGTTCTGGGCGGTCAGATTGTATCCCGCATGGTCCGCACCAGGACCGCTGTTCAGGTTGATGCCGTCCGCCCAGGGATTCAATATCCGTGAATCCCGGACCGTGCCATGGGAGCCGCTCGCCCACATCGCGGCATCCGTGTGTTGGATCCAGACGCGCTCGACCAGCCAGCCGGTGGCACCCGAGAGGGTCAGTCCATAGCTCGCGCCGAGGTTTCTGTTCCTCCCGGTGGAGGGCACGTCGATGAAGACATCCCGGAGCGTGCAGTTCTCGAGTTCCCACCAGTGGTCGATACCCTGGTTGGGAATGGGCACATCGCGGTAGAGCGTCGTGTACCACATGCCCGCTCCGCTGAGGGTGATTCCCTTCGCGGAGATCACCCGGCGGGTGTCGAAGCGGCCAGCGGGGATCCACACCCCCTTTCCCTGGGCCTGCGCGGCGTTGATGCAGTTCTGGATGGCATCGCTGTCATCTCCGTTGTCGTCGGCGACCGCCCCGTAGCTCGTGATCGAGAGCGTATTGGTCGGCTGAACCCGTGCCGCGGGAGCGCGCTCCACGTCGACCAGATCGAGGTGGTAGAAAGCGGCCGTGTTCGCCGCGTCCTTGCGGAGCATGAACCTGCTCCCCGGGGCGATGGGCGTCCCGGTGATGGCGACCCGCTGATCGTCGTAGAAGCGCTGGGGCGCTCCGCCCGAGGGCGAGTTGTTGTCCCAGGTGCCGGTCCCATAGACCCAGCTCTGGTGGGAACTCAGGGTGATGGCCTGGCGCATCACCCCGTCGACGTACAGGTTCAACGTGGCGGTGATGCCCCCTCCTCCTGGTGCGTCCGGAATCGAGGCGCGAATCACCATCCTGTCGATCGCGATGCCCGTGGTGTTGGTCCAGGAGACCGATTCGCCGGTCGCGTCGAGCTGGACGAACTGGCGGCCCGAGGCCTCGAGCTCCGGAGTCGATGCGGCCGGCAGCGGGCCTGGGGCCAGCGCCCTCAGGGTCGCGCCACCGCCGAGCGTTCCCGCTTCCGCCTCCAGGGTCACGAAGGGAGTGCTCGCGCCCACCTGCGCCAGCACGGGCCCAGCCGAGAGCACGGCCGACAGTGGCACCAGGAGCGATAGCAGTTTCCCACGAACGAGTGCTTTCATATCCATCCTGAGAATCAACACACACGCCCATGCAAGAAATTGGGACGCGGCTTTTTCATGAATATGACTAGTCAGCTCTCTGTGGATTGTCAACCGAACCCGACAACTCCGCCCCTGCTCCAGCAAGCCGGTGGGCTTTCCTGAGAAGATTCCAAGCCAGGCGTTGCAGCCCGCATTTCTCAGAGAGTTCTCAGTTGCGGCCATACGCCAGGCTCTACATCGAGTGAGTTCGCGAGGTTACAGATTCGCTTTACTTCATTGGCTCGCCTTGATTATGAGCCCCCCACCCTGGCTGTCGTCACGGAAGAACTTTGTCATTGTCTGCAAGGGCCTTCCCTGAAGGGACGGATCCAGCCGAAGCGGAGCGAATGCTCCGTGTGAACAGAAAGAATGACATGTCTATATTTAGAATCCGACTCGCCTTGGTGGCGCTACTAGGGTTTGTGTGCGCGTGTACCCCGGCCAAAGAGGGGCCGTCGAAGAAGGCGTTGTCGAACGATGGACTCGAACAACTCCAGCGTTACATCGACGAACGCTTGTTCGATGACCTCTCGAAGTTCGTCGCGGTCCAGACCTACCGCGGGGCGGACCTGTCCGAGGCCCAGGTCGTGGCCAACATCCAGCAGCTCCAACAGGAATTGCAGCTCCAGACGGAGCAGTTCAATGCGACGCAGCAGGTCCACAAGCTCGTCCCCTTCGAGTGGAAGAAGACGATCAATGGCCGTGAGTACTGGCTCTTCGGCGTGCGCGTGGGCTCCGGGCCGCGCCGGGTCGCGCTGAGCAGCCATCTGGACACGGTTCCCGCTGGGAACCAGGACAGTTGGGCGCCCTTCACGCTCGTGAAGGAGCAGCGGCTCTATCTGGGCTCGGAGCAGGAATTCTACGTCGGCCGCGGCTCCATCGACGACAAGGGCCCCGCCCTCGTCGCCTTCAACGTCCTGAAGGCCGTGGCCCGGCAGTTCGACGGAGATCCCAGGCTCGACCGCGTCACCCTGGAGGTCCTCTTCGACACCTCGGAGGAGACCGACATGGCGATGCCCTACTACCTGGAAGACAAGCCGGAGGAGAACCCGAACCTGGGGGTCATCTTCGACGGCATCTGGTGCGTGCGCGCCGAGAAGGGAATGGAGCGCCCCGTCTTCACCATCAAGCGCGGGACCGCGGCGCCAACGGGCGTGTGGATTGAATCGCTCAACACCCCCCAGGGGCCCGTGAACCAGATTGCCGACTCGGCCACCGCCGTCATCCGCTCGGACTCCCCGCGGGCGCTCCAGAACTTCGCCCAGCAGGTGGCGTCTCTGTACCAGGGCCATGGATTCGACGACCCCGCCTATCGCCGGGCCCAACTGACCGTGGACACGTCGGGACTGGCCAACAACCGCCTCGTCCTCACCACCAAGGTGAGCGGTGCGCAGCACGCCTCGACGCCGGATGAGAACCGGGAGGGGGGCGCCAACCCGCTGGTCTCGCTGGCCAACTTCTTGAGCTCGCAGGTGGGCAACCCGCTGGCGCGCAATGAAATCAGCGAGATGGCCCGATTCATCACCTGGAGCTGGGGCACCCAGGTCTTCGGCGAGCACCACCCGGACCTGCTGCTGAGCAACGATGCGGTCTTCACGGCGGGCAACGGGACGACGTATGCCGTGACCCGCTTCTACACCGACCCGGCGGGCGCTCCCGACATCGCCGCGCGGGTAGAGGTCGACGTCCGCTATGCCCTTGGCCACAACAGCGTGGCCTGGGACGGCAAGACCGAGGGCCTGGTCGGAGTCAAGGGAACTCCCAGCCGCTTCCCGGGAATCTTCACGCGGTTGCT
This sequence comes from Cystobacter fuscus DSM 2262, assembly GCF_000335475.2. Lineage (NCBI taxonomy): Bacteria > Pseudomonadati > Myxococcota > Myxococcia > Myxococcales > Archangiaceae > Cystobacter > Cystobacter fuscus. Next base: position 323,589 of record NZ_ANAH02000005.1, read on the forward strand.
GGGGCAATTCCCCGCCGAGGCCGGGTACACCCTCGCATTCCAGACGACGACCTTGTTTCCACCCGACGTCCGGCTGACGACGGGCGATACGTTCCAGCGCGTCAGCTCGGCGTACGAGCAGCTCCTCGGCGAGCAGTGTCCGACACTGGCGGTGGGTGGCGCGACGAATGCCAAGGGCAATACGCACCTGATCGCCGCTGGCGCGCTGTTCACCAAGAAGTTGGGGCCGCCCATCAACTTCCACGGCATCAACGAGGGCGCTCCGGTCGGGGATCTGCGCAAGAGCGCCAACATCCTCTACAACCTGTTGACGGATGAGGTGGAAGGCGCGGCCAAGGCCTCGTCCACCGTCCCGCCCCTCTTCACGCCGATGCGCGTCACGCCGGACTTCCACTAGTCCGCGACGAGAAGCCTCCAGCGACGTTCCGCGCGACCCCGTCCCCTCCCGCCGAGGATGGGGTCACGCGGGCTCCCCCACCAGGAGGGGTGAGGGACCGCTCAGGGCTAACGGACCCAGGAGACGTTGCTGACGGAGAACTTCGAGCCGTCCTGCTTCTCCGCGTTCGTGTAGGGCGAGTACACGCGCGTGGAGAAGGTGTTCGCGGCGGTGTCGACCTCGATCAGCCGCGTCGGGTTCGTCGACGAGTCATGGTAGGTGGTCAGGATCTGGTGGATCTCGTTGCCCTGGATGCCGGTCGTCTTCCGGTAGGCCGAGGTGCCCACGTGACCGGAGAAGATGAACCGCACGTTGGCGTACTGCTTGAGCGCGTTGTCGAACACGTACTGGGGGCTGTTGTTGCCATAGCCCCCGTTGCTCTGCTCGATGGCACCGCTGCTCGTCTGGTGCGAGTGGGTGATGACGATGACGTTGTGGCGGGGATGCTGGGCCAGCACGGTCTTCGCCCACTCGACCGCGCCCGTGCGCGCCCACAGCTCCAGGTTGAGCACGAGCCAGTTCAGGCCTCCCGCCGTGAACGTGTGATAGGCGTTGTCACACTTCCCCGTCTCGTACACGCCCGCGAGCGCCTGGAACCGCGTCACCGGAAAGTACGTGTTGAACGTGGTGGTGTTGCGCAGGTTGGCGTTCACGTTGCCCGGGCAGGCACTGCCGCCAGGGCACGTGGCCGCCGAGTCATGATTGCCAATGGCGAGCGCGTAGGGAATCCCGGCGGCGTCCAGCTTCTCGAGGGCATTGCTGGCGCGCTCGTACTGGATGTGGTCGGGCGTGTCCCAGTTCTGCATGTCTCCGGTCTGCGTCACGAAGCGGATGTCGAGCGCGGACCTGTTGTCGACGAGCCATTGCATGCGGTGGTCGATGAGCGTCGAGTTGCTGACGACCTCGTTCTGCGTGTCCGGGATGACGACGAAGGTGAACTTCGTGTCGACTGGCTGGGGGGAGGAAGGCGCGGCGTAGAGCTTGATGCCCTCGTCGGCCCACCCGGCGGCGCGCAGGCTGTCACGCTCGGCCTGGGTGGTGGCGAAGCGGTGCTTCTTGAGCGTCGTGTTGGAGAAGCGGTACACGGGCACGAGGCACGCGTCCGCCGTCTTCGAGGCGTAGAAGCCGATGCCCTCGTCGGTGGTGAAGCCCCCCGTGCTCACCAGGTCCTGCTTCTCCGTCGCGTCGATGGTCCAGAAGTGCTCGCCCCGGCTCGGGCTGTAGATGCGGTAGACGGGAGACAACCCCGTCCCCGTGGCGCTGGCGGCGCGGAAGGCCACGCCGCGGTCATCGGTATAGCCGTAGGTGGTCGCGGCGTTGGCCGCCTCGTTCGCGTTGGTCGTGTAGAGGCTGTCGCCCGAGCTCGTCCGGATGCGGTGATACACGGGGGCACTCAGGGCGGCGCAGTCCAACGCGGACCCGACGGTGGCGAACTCGGGAGCCTCGGCCGGGAGGCTGTCTCCACAGGCGGAAAGCCCGCCCGCCAGTGCCAGGGATGCGACGAATCTCAACGTCCTCAAGGATGTCTCCTTCCAGGGTGGGTCAGACGCGAGGTGGTTGACCCCACGTCTCTTCTCCCCGAGGAAGAGCGACCGGCCCGGCCTCCGTCCCAGAAAAAAAGGAAAGACGGGATTTTTCCCTGATCGCGCTCATCTCCAAGGAGTGGGACGAGACGCTCGACCGGCCGGGGGCCTTCGTCGAGGACCCCCAGAAATGAGTCACCCCCCACCGGCACGGAGCCGATGAGGGGTGAAGGACTGATTCAGGGAGTGGCTCAGGCCTTGTTGCCGGTCATACGAGCCAGCTGGATGGTCAGGTCGATCATCTGCTGAGCCTGGAGCACCTTGGAGGCGTCCTCGGTCGAGGAGACATTGCCCTGGGCCTCGGCGACCGCGCCCTGCTCCTCGGCGAGGTCGGTCAGCTCGAGGTTGCTGATGGAGCCGTCCTCGAGGCCCTTGGCGATGTCGCTGATCTGCTGGGCCTGGTGCTGGGCCGCCGGGTTGATGGACGCGAAGGAGGCCTTGTCACCGTTCTCGAACGCCGACTTGGTGTTCTTGATGTTCTCCATGCTCAGCTTCTGGAGGTTCGCCGCCTCCTCGGCCGTGACGTTGCCGTCCGCCGACGCGGCCCGGGTCGCCTCGGCCAGCTTCTTCACGCCCTGCATCAGCGGGCCGAGCTCCTGCGGGGTGATCTTCCCGGACTTCACGCCCTCGGAGATCTTGCCCAGCAGGGCGGCCTGCTCCTGCTTCGCGTTGTTGAGCACCTGGGCCTGAGCGGCGAAGGGCAACGTCACCCCTCCCTGCGCGCCCGGCGTGCCACCCGGCGTACCACCCGGCGTGCCACCGGCGGCGCCCGGCGCGCCACCCCCGGCACCCTGCTGGTTGCCGCCCGCCTGCTGGTTCTGGAGGGCCCCCAGCGTCTGAAGCAGCTGCATAAACTGCTGGATCAGCGGATTGGTGCCTTCCGCGCCACCCGCGCCACCCGCGCCACCCGCGCCGCCGGAACCGTTCGCGCCGCCCGCGCCGCCCGCGCCGCCCGGCTTGTTGCCGCTCCCGAAGGAGTCACCCTGGCCCTGAACGCTGTCCTGGAGGGTCTGCAGGGCCGTCATCATCTGCCCGAGCATCTGCAGCATCTTGCCAGCGGTCTCGAGGTTGAGCTTGCCCTGTCCCTGGGTGCCCTGCGTGGGGGAGTTCTGCAGGAGCTGGAGCAACAGGTTGTTGGAGTTGTTCTTGACGGAGAAGGACATGGGAAGCTCCGGAAAATGGCGGGGGGGGGATGCTGCGCGGGGAGGTGTGAGTGACTGCGATGGGGAAGAGTATTGCAGCCATCATGCCAGCGTCCATGTGCCTTGGAAATCCCCACCATTCGAGAAAACGTGGGTTATCCGCGCCGGAGTCCCTCTCGGAGCCTGAGAAGAACGGTCCTCCCGCGGGTGATCGCTGGTGACAGCGGTCACCAGGGGTGGTGACTCCAGTCCGAACCGGTCTCGCGCGCGAGGGGTCTCGGAGGGGACCCCGAGCGAGGGCCGACCCCCGCGAAGAGGGGCGGTGGACCACATCGCGTCATGAGCCGGGTGCGGAGATGGGGCGAGGGAAAGGATGTCAAGTGACAGGATAGTCACCCGAGCGCCGGTTGGAGTTGGTGTATTGGGGCGCATCCCCCCTTTGTCTGTTCGATAGGAGTCCCTGATGCGTCGTCTTGGCCAAGCCCTTCTCGCCGTGAGCCTGTTCGCCGGTTGCGGTGGTACCGAACCCTCTCCATCCACCGAGTCCATCGCGCAGCAGCGGGCGCCGCTCACCACCACGGACGTGGACGTGGCGCCGGAGTGCCAGGGAATCATCGACTTCGTGAACACGGCGTCCTTCCAGACGCTGGACGTGTACCTGCCGAGCGACGTCGCCAACAACCTCATCGCCCGGCGCACGTCGTCGCCGTTCACGTCCCTGGCGGACGTCGCCTCGGTCCGGCTGGTCGGTCCGACCCGCATCGCGCAGATCGAGGGCGGCGCCCGGGAAGAGGAGTACGTCGGCCCGAACTGTGTGGGCATCCTGGATGGCCTCGCGGTGTCCACCGATGACGCCGCGGCGATCGTGTCGCTGGTGAACCGCATCAGTGACAGCGAGCTGCATGACGTCCTGCCGTATGCGTGGAATGGCGCCGTGAACCTGCTCAACCTGCGCCCGTTCACGTCGGTCCAGGCCATCTCCAATGTCACGGGGATCAGCGAGGTGGGCCTGCGCAACCTCCGCAACGCGGCCACGCTGAGCCGGCCCCTCGAGGCGCTCATCGCCACGGTGAACGCGTTGCCGAACAAGGACCTCTACGGCGCGAACATGGCCCGCCACTTCGACTGGTGGGAGGTCGTGACGACGCGCGGCACCTACCGCGTTGGCCAGCTGGAGTGCTTCGGGCTCGAGCCGAGCAGCGTTCCGTATGGCGCGACCGTCCGCCCGAACCTGGCCGACGCCGCCGAAGTGCGTGCCGAGTTCCTGGACACGCTGAACCTCGCCAACCGGAACAAGGAGATTCCCCAGAGCGTGATCGACGCCGGCCTGGCCAACCTCGACGCACGGACCGCGGGGCGCTCGTTCAAGGGGTGCTACTTCAGCTACGCGAACGATCCGTGGAGCGGCAACAACGTCGCCATCTTCGTCGACACCGTGAGCGGCTTCAGCCTGCTGACCGAGACCTACTGGAGCGAGTGACCTCCCCTCGCCACCAAAGGCGAGGGAACCCGGCGGCACCCGGCCCCCGCGGCGGGTGCTTCCCTGTTCCCAGGGACACGGAGCGCCTATAAGACTCACGGTGAACCCCCACCCCCACCCCCGTGAGATCGCCTCCCATGCGCCCAGACTGCTTTCCCATTGGTGAGTTGCCCCCCTTGGGAGTCGTGCCCCGTCGGATGTTCGCCCAGGTGATTCGCTCCTCGCGCCTCGGCGAGCCGCGCACGGCCTTCCAGCTCGAGCAGTTGGAGGTCCCCCCGCTGGGTCCCAGGGACGTGCTCGTCCTCGTGATGGCCGCCGGCATCAATTACAACAACGTCTGGGCCGCCCAGGGCACCCCCGTGGATGCGTGCAAGCTGCACGCTCGCCATGGAGATCCCTCGGACTTCCACGTGGGCGGCTCGGATGCCAGCGGCATCGTCTATGCGGTGGGCGAGAAGGTGACCCGGGTACGGGTGGGAGACCACGTGGTGGTCCACTGCGGCCGCTGGGACGAGGACGCGCCGGAGATCGCCGAGGGCATGGATCCAGTCTTCCACCCCTCGTTCCACATCTGGGGTTACGAATCCAACTGGGGCTCCTTCGCGCAATTCACCCGGGTGCGGGAGCTGCAATGCCTGCCCAAGTGGCCCCACCTGACGTGGGAGGAGGCCGCGGCGCCGACACTCGTGGGCGCCACGTCCTACCGGATGCTGCACGGCTGGACGCCCAACACCCTGAAGAAGGGCGAGCCGGTGCTCGTCTGGGGAGGGGCGGGAGGCCTGGGCTGCATGGCCATCCAGCTCGCGGTGCTCGCGGGCGCGCGGCCGGTGGCCGTGGTGTCCAGTGAGGAGCGCGCCGGGTTCTGCAAACAACTCGGCGCGGTCGGCACCATCAACCGCCGGAACTTCGATCACTGGGGGATGATGCCGCACTGGATGGACACCCCGGCGTATGACCGGTGGATGGAGGGCGTCAAGGCCTTCGGCAAGGCCTTCTGGGACGCGCTCGGAGAGAAGCGCAACCCCACCCTCGTCTTCGAGCACCCGGGCGAGAGCACCACCCCCACCAGCATCTTCCTCTGTCAGACGGGGGGCATGGTCGTCACCTGCGCTGGCACCACCGGCTACAACGCCACGATGGATCTGCGCTACCTGTGGATGAGGCAGAAGCGCTTGCAGGGCTCCCACTTCGCCAACCGCGAACAGGCGGCCGCCTTCAACGAGCTGCTGCGGGACGGACGGCTCTCGCCCTGCCTGTCCCGCACGTTCTCCTTCGGCAACCTGGCCGAGGCGCACCAACTCATGAGCGAGAACAAGCACCCGGATGGCAACATGGCCATCCTCGTGGGAGCACCGCGTCCGGGCCTCAAGGACGCGCCGTAGCGCCCCCGCCACTCGTGGTGCCCACTCATGAGCCGGTGGGCTGGCGCTCGAAGTCCTCGCTCCCGGGCGTCACCCGGCCATACTTCATCCCCGAGGGCAGTGGGCCGTAATAGGCCACATCCTCCGGGCCATACACGAGCGGCTTGCCGCTGGCCGACAAGCGATTGCCATTGAAGAGGCCCACCTCGCCGCCCTGGCGGCTCAGGACGAAGGGCAGATGGGTGGCGCCCTCCGACGTCTTGCCATCCGCCGCCAGGCGCAGGCGCTGGCCCGGATTCAACGTGACGGACGGCAGCCGGGCGCGCACGGTGGCTCGCAAGTCGTTCGTCAGCTCATACCCCGCCAGGGACACGGCGGACGTCCCCCGGTTGTACAGCTCCACATAGCCCTTGCTCCCGGCGGACACCGTCTGGATGACCAGGGGGCCCGTGCCGTGGTTCTTGAGTTCACCCAGCGTCTGGAGCAGGAAGGCGCGGCGCTCGCGCACATACCGCTGGAGGAAGTCGCGCGCCCGAGCCACGTGCGCGGGCGAGGCATACGGATCCCGCGCCATCTCCGGCCCCACCACCGCCCAGAGCGCGTCGATGTGAGCACTCGCCCGGGCCTGGGAGAAGGGACCCGCGAGCGCCGCCTCGAGCTTCGCCAGCAGCCGGGCCCGCAGGGCCGGCCTGTCCCAGATGCGCGTATTGAGCACGTTCCAGGTGGGCCGGTAGGCCGGGCGCTCCGTCACGCGCTGCTCGTACACGCGCTGCACGAGGGGATCATACAGACTGAAGGTCTGCGGCCAGCGGTTGGTGATGGGCGGATCCTCGGGCGCCCACGTGCGCCAGGCGAGCATCTGCGCGTTGTTCAAATCCCAGGGGGTGTACTGCCATTGATCCTTGCGCGGCTCGTGAATCCAATAGCTGCGCGAGTCCTCGATGATGATGTTGGAGATGAGCATGTCCGCGGCGAGGTTGCCCAGGTACGCCTCCACATCCACGAACTGCTCGAGCTTCTCCTCGAACTGGGCGTCGTCGCCGCGGTTGATCCACTCGAGGAACGCTCCCAGGTCGGAGTTGTCCTGGGACTCCTGCGTCTTCTTCTCGAAGTCGTCCTGGTGGGAGCCCGCCTCGAGCGTCAGCTCGCAGTTGCGGCCACCGCAGCGGTAGATGGCGGAGTTCTTCTCCAGCTCGTGGTGTTCCAGGTACTCCTTCCCCACGTGCTCCATGTCCAGGTAGAGCCCGTTGTGCTGGCCGTTGAGGCTCACGCGCACATAGCGGGCGCTCGGCACCGGCAGGCCCAGGGCCGTGTAGAGATCCACCGCGAACTTCTCGGTCAGCTTGCCGCTGTCGTACCAGCTCGCCAGCAGCTCGAACTGATCCCGCTGCTCCAGCTCGTGGCCCTTGTCCAGTTTGATCTTGAAGCTCTTCTGGGGAAGCGTGCGCGTACTGGCACCCCGGTACTCCACCCGCGCCGGTGCCGCGCGCCCGTCGAGCACCACCTCGGCCGGCACGGACACGTCCTCGAGCGGTTTCGCGTCCAGCCGCGCCAGGTTCGCCGGGGAGATGCGCAGCTCGAACACCGGGACGCGGCTCTGCACCGGCGGATAGGCCCCCGGCTCCGGCACGCCCGCTCCTCCCGGCGTGCCCGCGTTCCCCGGAGGCGGGGTGTTCCCCGTCCCAGAGGAGGACGCCGGAGGCGTGGGGACAGCGGGATCGGAGCCCAGGGTGCCCCCCACGGAATCCGTCGTCGCGGGGATGGCGCCGGGCCCACACGCCAGCAATCCCACCACGCTCATCCCCAGCAACCCACTCCATCGTCCCATACCGCCTCCGTGCAGAGTCGCGGCCCACCGTGCAGACGCCGTGCCTCACGCTGGGTCCCCAAATGGAACGGAAAACCACGTCCAGGCGTCTCTTCGGGCCCGTTTCCTCCCACATCAGGGAAAAATCCTTCCCACCGTGGCGACTCCCGGACCCACCGAATGGCACTCCGGTGGACCGGATGGGAAAGCCGCGAGGACTCGGAACCGAAGGGAGCCCCACGCCTTCGCCCCGAGAGAAGTGCGCACGTGAATCGCGTCAGCGGGCGGGGTGTCGCCTGTTCGACGCCTGCCCGGCATGGCATCGTGTGCCTGTCAGGAGACAGCATGAAGCATGACACCCGGAAGGCTTCCGCGAGCGAACACTCGCGCCGGACGAGCCCCTGGCGCTCCCCCGCCTGTATCGTTCCCCTCATCGCACTGATGCTGACGAGCGGATGTCTGGGCCACCACTACGAGGTGTCCCGGGGAGAGCTGGAGCGCCTCGTCCAGACGCCTCCGCAGGAGCGCGGACGCAACATCTACGCGGTGCAGCGCTTCTCGACCGCGGAGGATCCGGAGCCGGCCCCCGCCTGGGAGCCGCCCCCGGGCGAGCCGCCTCCCGGCTACGGGGTCACCCACCATGGGCACTGGGTGCCGTCCCTCTATTTCGATTTCTACGGCACGCCCTACTACGAGCCTCCCATCTACCGGTCACCGGTCGTGGCGACCGCCGCCGACGTCCACGGCTCCTCGGCCGGCGGGGGCGTCCACGGCGCCTCGCCGGTCCCCGACAACGTCACGTCGAGCAGCTCCTCCGGCGGTTCCTCCTCCGGCGGGCTCGGCAACATCAATGGAGTCGACAAGCTCCTGGTGGTCGCCGTCGTCGTGGGCGTGGCGGTGGGCATCGGCCTGGCCGCTACCGAAGGAGCCCGCTACGAGGGCTCGATCGCCGTGCACCCGCACCACCCGGTGCACCTGTGGCACCGCGACGGGCGCCAGAGCATCGTCGCGCTCGATGAGCTCACGGCGGCGGACCTGAGCACCGTCTCCGAGGTCACGCTCTCGGGCGAGGAGGGCGCCGGCATGTGGCTCAGCGGGGCCGCCCCCCTCAACCGCGCGGGCTTCTCGTACCAGTTCGGCGCGGGCAACGACAGCCTCGCACTCCCCCGGGGACGGACCGAGCGAGGCCCGGGCTTCCGCTTCGCGCTCGGCTACTACCCCACGAAGACGTTCGGCCTGCTCGCCGACACGCGCCTGCAGTTCGACGACAACGCCGTGCGCGGCTACTACAACGCGCGCCTCGGCCTGGAGGCGCAGTGGTACCCCCTGTCCCTGTGGCGCCTGCACCTGGGCCCCTTCGTCGGCGGGGGACAATCCTGGTCCGCCACCGCGGGCGTGGGCCTGCCCACCACCGAGGGCACGCGGCCCTACATCTCCTTCGGCGCGCTCGCGGAGCTGGAGCTCACCACGCGCCTGGGGCTGACGTTCCGCTGGACCCAGGACTGGTTGCCCTCCTCGAATCCAGACACCCGCGGCTTCGTCCACTCCTGGTCGCTGGGGTTCTCCGTCTACTGAGCCGGCGCGCGGCTCAGCGCGCCAGCCACTCCACCGCACGCCCGAACGCGTCCGAGAAGCTCCGCTCGACGTCCGCCTCCAGGGCGGTCACGGCGGGGAACGGGTTGACGTGCTCGTAGTCATAAGGAGGCGCCAGGATGTCCACCCGCGCGCCCGTCCCCGCGAAGGTGTCCGCCACGGCGCCCGCTGGCGCCACCCGGTCCTCCTGGAGGGCAATGGCCTGGATGCGCGAGCCCACCCGTCGCAGCGCCGCTTCCCGCTCGGCGCGCAGGTGTTCCTCGCTCACCATGAGCTCGAAGGCCCGGCCCGCGGGGTGCTCCGAGAACAACCGGCTCAGCTCGGGCCGCACCCGCTTGAGCGGCTCCAGTTCCCGCAGGAGGAAGTGACGCAACGCCTGGGCCGCCGCGCTGTCGAGGATCTCCCGCGCCAGCGGCTCCTGGCGCGAGAGCACGCAGCCGCCGCAGAAGCTCACCACCCGGGACTCGGAGAAGCGTCCGTCTTCATCCGACAGCAGGAGGAGCTCCGAGAGGAAAGCGCCAATGGAGTAGCCGAAGAAGTCCAGCCGCGCGTCCGGCGCCAGCAGCGGCTCCTCCCCCTGACGCACGCGCTGGGAGAGCGCCACGACGTCCTCCAAGGTGCGCAAACCCGCCCAGAGGAAGCGCTCGGGCCGCGCGTGGAGGCGGGAGCTCAGGGCCGCATTGGCGAAGTAGGACAGCTCCAGGCCGGGGATGCGGGCCTGGCGGTCGCGGCTGAGCTGCCGCATGGGCCGGGGCTCGAACCAGAGCGCCGGGGAGCGCTCCATGTGGAAGGCGATGGGAAAGAGGATGACGGGCGCGCGGAGCCCCTCGGCGAGCGCCTTGGCCCACGGCAGGTACTTCTCCCACTTCTTCTCGTTGAGGCCGTGCAGGAGCACCACCCCCCGGGCTCCTCGCTCGAGGCCCGTGGGCGCGAGGATGCGGTAGGGAAAGGTCCGGTTCTCCTCGCAGTCGTCGCCCTGGTCCACCTGGCTCTCCAAGGAGCCGGGCACGAGCCCCTCGAGCGGAGCGGTGGACGCCCAGGGCACCTGGGCAGCGGAGAGGAACCGCCGGGCGTGCAGGACGAGCCCGGCGTCCATCGGCCCATGGCCCCGGCCCCCTTGAAAGGCCTCGGCCAGCCCGCGGTACGTGCCGATGAAACCCATGAACAGCCTCCTGGTGGAGCGACGATCCGATAACGCGAAGTGTCACGTACACGGTCAGTCACTGGAATGCGGACGGAATTCGTGGCGAGAGCCCGAGGAAGTGGGCAAATAGGCGCGCCCGCCGTCTCGGGGCAACCTCTTCCCAAGGAAATCCTCGAATGAAGCTCTACTACACGCCTGGTGCCTGTTCGCTGTCGCCCCACATCGTCCTGCGCGAGGCGGGCCAGACCTTCGACATCGAGAAGGTCGACCTGCGCACCAAGAAGACCGAGAGCGGCAAGGACTTCAACACCGTCAACCCCAACGGCTACGTGCCCGCCCTGCAGTTGGACGACGGCAGCACCCTCACCGAGGGCCCGGCCATCGTGCAGTACATCGCCGACAAGGCGCCCCAGGCCAAGCTCGCGCCGGCCAACGGCACCCTGGAGCGCTACAAGCTGCAGGAGGCGCTCAACTTCATCGGCACCGAGCTGCACAAGGGCTTCGGCCCGCTCTTCAATCCCGCCTTCCCCGAGGACGCCCGGACGATCGTGAAGGGCAACATCGACAAGCGCCTGACCGCGGTGAACGAGCGGCTGTCCAAGCAGTCCCACTTCCTCGGCGAGCAGTTCACCATCGCCGACGCCTACCTCTTCACCGTGCTCAGCTGGAGCGGGCACGTGGGCGTCGATCTGAGCAAGTTCCCGGCGATCCAGGCCTACCAGGGGCGCGTGGCCGCGCGTCCCAACGTTCAGGCCGCCCTGAAGGCCGAAGGCCTGCTGAAGTAAGCCTCCACCGAGGGTGAATGCCGCCCGGAAAGCAACCGTCCAGGTCGGATGACCTGGACGATCTGTCGGAGTGGGAGCTACGCTCACTCCGTCATGCGCGCCGTGCTGTCCGCCCTGCTGTTGCTGCTGCCCGCCCTGGCGTCCGCCGTGGACGTTCAGGGCGCGCTGCCCGCCGGGGACACGGTGTGGAAGAAGGACCTCAACCCCTACGTGCTCACCGGGGACGTCACGGTGCCCTGGGCCGCGAAGCTGACGGTGGAAGCCGGCGTGCAGATCATCGCCATCCCCGAGGACGGGTTGCGCTCCGGCGTGGACCCCGAGCGCGTGGAGTTCATCGTCGACGGCACGCTGGTGGTGCGCGGCACCCCGTCACAACCCGTGGAGTTCACCTCCCATGGCCGTCCGGGCTCCTGGTACGGCGTCCGGGTGCGCGGAGGCCGGGGCACGGTCATCGACGGCGCCCGGATCGATCTGGCCACCCAGGGCATCTCCCTGGGCATGAGCGCGGCGGTGAGGAACACCTCGGTGAGCGCCCTCGCCCGGGACTGCATCCAGGTGACGTGGGGCTCCTCCTCGCTCCAGGCCAACGACGTGAGCGGATGTGGAGGGCGTGAGCGGGCGTCTCCCGCGGGCTCCATGGCGCCGAGCGAGACCCGCGCCCAGGACAACCGGCTCGCCAACGGCACGTCCTCGTCCCGGGGCAACACGGAGCCCCCCGCCCCACCCGCTGCCCGGCAACGTCCCTCCGTCCCGCCCCCGGAGCCCCCCCGGACGGAAACCCCCACCAGACGCACACCCGTGCAGGAGGCTCCGGCCCCGCGACTCTCCCGCCCCCTGCCCTCGGCGGTGGACGTCGGCGACTGCGCGATCGAACCCCAGGTGAACGAGCCGCCGGAGTGCCCCGGCATCCGGCAGTGGCGCAAGAATCAGGAGCGCCAGCGCGAAGTCGACGACGAGCCGCGCCAGGACACACCCCGGCGCAACCTCCCGGCCGCTTCCGGCCGACAGCCTCGGGGCTCCACCCCACCCGGAGGCACGAACGAGCGCCTCCGCGTGGCTCCGGACACGCGGCGCCAGGAGGGAACGGGCCGCTCGGCCCGCCCCTGAGCCGCCACCCGGAGGGCATCCGGGCGACTACCCCCACGCCACTCCCAGCCCCACCAGGGGAGGCCCGCCCGCGCTCCCCAGGCTTTCCCGGAGTGAGGGATTTTCGTCGTTCACCCCGGATGAGCCCGGCGGGCGAGGGAGCCAGGCTTTACATTGAGGACATGGACTCGGGATCCCACCCCTCCCGCGCACGGCTGTGTGTCGGGCTGCTGTCTGGCACCAGCGTGGACGCGGTGGAGGCGGTGCTCTGCCGCATCGAGGGCACCGGAGCGGGGGTTCGCATCACCCTGCTCGCCCACGTCTCGCGGCCCTTCTCCCCGGAGTTCACCCAGCGGGTGCTCTCCGCCCAGGACGCCCGCGCGCTGTGTGAGCTGAACTTCGCCCTGGGCGAGCACTTCGCCGAGGCGGCGCTGGAGGTCATCACCCGGGCGGGCCTGCGCCCCGAGGACGTGGACGTCATCGGCTCGCATGGACAGACGGTGGCCCATTGGCCCTCGAGCCTGTCGGACACGCCCTCCACGCTTCAGCTCGGGGAGGCCTCCGTCATCGCCGAGCGCACCGGCATCGCCGTGGTGAGCGACTTCCGCACCCGGGACATGGCGGCGGGAGGCCAGGGCGCCCCGCTGGTGCCCTACCTGGACTGGGCCCTGTTCCGGAAGCCGGGCGTGGCCCGGGCGCTGCAGAACCTGGGTGGCATCGGCAACGTGAGCGTGGTGAGCGAGCGGCTGGAGGACACCGTCGCCTTCGACACCGGACCGGGCAACATGGTGATGGATGGGCTGGCGCGGCGCATCTCCGGCGGCCAGCTCTCGTGCGATCTCGACGGCCACCTGTCGCGCGAGGGCCACGTGGTGCCGCACCTGCTCGAGGAGCTGCTCGCCCACCCCTTCCTCGCCCTGCCCCCGCCACGCAGCGCCGGACGCGAGGGCTTCGGGGACGCGCTGGTGACGCGGCTGTGGGAGCGCGCCCGGCACACGCGGCCCCAGGACTTGATGGCCACGGCGGTGGAGTTCACCGTGGAGGCCACGGCGCGCGCCTACGAAACCTGGCTCCTGCCGCGCTTCACGCTGGAGGCGGTGTACGTGTCCGGCGGCGGCATCCGCAACCCCGTGCTGATGGAACGGCTGACGGCGCGGCTCGCGCCCCTGCCGGTGCACCCGGTGGATGTGCTGGGCCTGCCCGAGGGCGCCAAGGAAGCGGTGTGCTTCGCGCTGCTGGCCAACGAGCATCTGGCGGGAACTCCGGCGAACGTGCCGTCAGCGACTGGCGCGAGGCGTCAAGTCGTTCTAGGAAAGCTGACACCGTGAGCAGCGTGAACCTGGTAGCTCGGGAAGTGGCGGCGAAGATCGTCTTCTATGGACCGGGTCTGTCCGGCAAGACGAGCACGTTGCGCAAGATCTACGAAACGGTGCGCCCCGCGCACCGCGGCGAGATGATGTCCATCGCCACCGAGGGAGACCGGACGCTCTTCTTCGACTTCCTGCCCGTGAAGGTGGAGCGGGTGAACGACTGCACGGTGCGGCTGGCGCTGTACACCGTGCCCGGTCAGGTCTTCTACAACGCCACGCGCAAGCTGGTGCTCCAGGGCGCCGACGGCGTGGTGTTCGTGGCGGACTCGCAGCCGGAGATGATGGACGCCAACCGCGAGTCCATGGCCAACCTGCAGGAGAACCTGCTGGAGCAGGGCATCCGGCTGGAGCGCTTCCCGCTCGTGGTGCAGTGGAACAAGCGCGACCTGCCCTCGGCCCTGCCCGTGGCGGAGCTGCGCGAGGCGCTCAATCCCCGCCTCGTCCCCGACTTCGAGACCGAGGCCATCAGCGGCAAGGGCGTGCTGGACGTGCTCAAGGGCATCACCCGGCTGGTCATCCAGGACCTGCGGGCCAAGCGCATCGTCCCCCCGCCCCGCGCGGCCAACCCCGTGGCGGCTCCCCGTCCCGCGGGGCGAGGACTGGAAGCCGAGCTCAGCCAGCACCTGGTGGGCCGCACCCCCGTGGCCGCCCCCGCGTCGTCCACGGCCACCTCGGTCGCGGCCCCCCGCCCCGCCATGCCGTCGCGGAGCATGCCCGCCGTGGGGGCCTCACCGCAGGTGGTGGTCCCACCCATCGCGCCCCCGGGGCTCACCGGGCAGAGGCCCCTGGGCGCCGCGAGCGCGCTCGCGCCCTCGGATTTGTTCGACCACGCCCGGGCCGCGGAGGGCGCGTTCGCCGCCGGAGATTACGGCACGTGCATCCAGGCCTGCATCGATGCCGCCCGCCGCGGGCTCGCACTCGCGGGCGAGGGGCCCCTGGGCGCACAGGCCTACCTGCTCCAGGTGGATGGGGGAGATCTGCTCAAGCTGCAGACGCTCGGGGCCCGCGGCGGCAACCACCGCGTGGATGACGCCGCGTTCGCGCTGTACGTGCTGATGCAGATCTTCACCCGGCTCCACACCGCCGGCCTGCCCGCGCCCGCCACGGAGTGAGCCACGCCTCGCGGGACGTGCTCCGTCACGGCCCCGGCGCGGTGAAGCCGTAGCGCTCGAGCAGCGGCCGGCTCTGGGGGCCGAGCAGCGCGTCGCGGAACCGCCGGGCCAGCTCCGGATCCTTTGCCTTCTGGAGAATGGCCCCGCCCTGCTCCATGCGCGGGTAGGCGCTCGTGGGGACTTCCCAATAGCGACCCTGTGCCTTCATGGCCGGGGCGAGCGCGAGCGACAGCGCGATGATGCCCACGTCCGCGGCACCGCTCTGCGCGAACTGGGCCGTCTGCGCGACGTTCTCCCCGAGCACCAGCTTGTCCTTGACGGCGTCATGGAGGCCCTGGCTCTTCAAGGCGGCCTCGGCCGCGCGGCCGTAGGGGGCGTGCTGGGGGTTGGCGATGGCGATGTGCCGCACGCCCGGCTCCAGCAGCGCCTTCATTCCGAGCTTCTCCACGGGCAGCGGCGAGTCCCGGGGCACCCACAGGACGAGGTGGCCCACGGCGTAGGGAAACACCCCGTCCGGCGCCACGAGGCCCTGCTCGACGAGCTTGCGCGGGTAGGACATGTCCGCGGAGAGGAAGACGTCGAAGGGCGCGCCCTGGGAGAGCTGGGCGAGGAAGTTGCCCGACGCGCCGTAGGTGACCTCCACCCGGGCGTCGGGGTGCTTCGCGCGGAAGTCCTTCAACAGCTCGTCCAGCGCGAACTTCAGATCCGCCGCCGCGGCGATCCGCAGGGTGTGGGTGCGTGGCGGGGGCGGCGCGTCCGCGGCGGCGGAGACACCCATGCCGGCCACGAAGCCCGCGCCGAGGATGAGCAGGACTCCCAGCAGGAACGCGCTCCTCACGAGCTTTTTCATCCCTCCTCTTTATCCACGCCCGGCCCAGGAGTGCACGAAGAGCCCGCGGCAGAAGAAGGCGGCCCAGGCAGCCTTCCTTATAGACAGGAAGTTCCCGAATAATTAGAACATGAGGAATTCCCGTCGAGCGGTGAGGAGCCCCCATGAGGCTGTCGAAGATCTACCCCGGTATGGCACTGGCGCTGTCCTTCCTGGCGTGCGGAGGCCCCGAGGTGGGCCCCAGCGTCGTCCACGAGCCGGTGGGCCCCAGCATCGTCAACGAGCCGGTGGGCACGAGCGAGCAGGCCGCGCGCCTGTCCATCCGCAACGCGGACCCGACCGTCATCCGCGTGAACAGCACCTACATCTCCGCGGAGGTGGAGGGGGGGCGCATCTACGTGCGCACGGCCTCGTCGGTGGACGGGCTGTCGGGCGCCGCGCGCCAGGTGGTCTTCAGCAACCCCAATGGCTGGGCCGAGGTGTGGGCGCCGCAGCTCATCAAGAGCGGCACCACCTACTACATCTACTTCACGGCGGGCGCGGGCGCCGCGCACCGCATGTATGTCATTCAATCGCAGAGCCCCAACTCGGGCTACACGGCGCCGGCGCCGCTGGCGCTGCCGGACAACAAGTGGGCCATCGACGGCACGGCCTTCGTCTACCAGGGACAGTGGTACTTCGTCTGGTCCGGCTGGGTGGGAGACAGCAACGGCGAGCAGACGCTCTTCCTCGCGCGCATGTCGAGCCCCACGCAGGTGACGGGAGCGCGCTTCGTCATCTCCCAGCCCCGTGAGACGTGGGAGAAGGTCGACATCAATCCCCCCTGCCGCGTCAACGAGGGCCCCGAGCCCCTCATCGATCCGAGCGGCCAGTTGCACATCGTGTACTCGGCCAATGGGAGCTGGGGCGCCAATTACTGTCTGGCGGATCTGCGGCTCAAGGCCGGGGGAGATCCCACCTATGTCTGGGACTGGTACAAGTCCAATGGCTGCCTCTTCGGCGCCGCGGCCAACACCCTCATGAGCGGGTGGCATCCGACGCTGTACGCCAAGGGCGTGGGCCACCACTCCTTCGTGCTGCTCAACGGAGACCCCAACACGAGCCCGCCCGCGGGCCCCACCTTCCCCCTCGCCTACCACGGCGTGAACAAGAACGAGTACCCGAGCGACTTCTGGGGCGCGCGCTACTGGTACTCGGGCACCTTCCAGTGGTGGGGCAACATCACGTACACGCGCGGCACGGAGCGCAACACGGGCTGGAGCCTGAAGTTCTACGAGTAGTCCCCGCGGAGCCGTTCACCGCCCGGGCTCCACGCTCGGGCGGAAACGACAACGCCCCGCCCACCGCGACAGAGGCGCGGTGGAGCGGGGCGTCTTGCCTGGCCTTGCTTCGACTAGGCGAACACCCGCTGGGTGCCGATGGAGCGGTGACGCATCTCCCACATGTTGCGGCGGATATAGGTCCGCAGCAGCCAGCGGTCCTCACCGTCGAACCCCGGCTCGAACACGCCGCGCGCGTGCAGACCCTTGCGGTTGTTGATGAGCATCGTCATGCCGGGCCGCAGGGCGACCTTGGTGTGGACCTTCTCGTCGTGGCAGGCGGCGTGCAGCTGCTCGAGGGCCTTCTCGGCCTCGGGCGTCTCGCCCTTCACGCCGTTGGCGGCGATGGAGACCTCGGGGAAGGCGTCCGGCCCGGAGATGATGGGCACCAGGTTCGACCAGACCTGGGCGCCGCCGGCGCGCTCGCGCGAGAAGGTGCTCGGAGCGGCCATGCGGAACAGCGGCTGGCGCAGCAGGGCCACCGTCTCCGCCGGCAGCGCCTTGCAGATGTCGCGCGCATCGGCGTAGTACGTGTAGGCCTTGCCTTCCTTGTCCGCGCGGATGCAGTGGAGGATCAGGTAGTCCGGGTTGAAGCGGTGGTAGTACCCGCTCTCATCGTGGACCGAGTCGTTGTGGTAGTTGAGGAACACCTTCGAGCCCTGATTGGACTGGGTGTAGCTGCCCGACTCCACCGGCGTCACGTAGTGGATGAGGTTGCCGGACTTCTCGGACGTGAAGCCGACCGGCTCGCCCAGCATCTGGGTCAGCCCGAGCAGGATGCCCTCGCCCACGAAGCTGTTGCGCGCCGTCACGGGCTTGCCGTCCTTGGGCGTCGGGGGGAGCACCGGGTCCAGCGGCATGTTCTCCAGCAGCATCATCCCGGGGCTCTCGGGGAAACGCCCGAAGGACATGATGTCCTTGATGACGTTCGCGGGGAGCTCCGCGAAGATCTTGTACACCTGGACCAGCGAGTCCTCGAACTTCTCGTACGGAGAGGTGATGGCCTGCAGCTTCGCGCCAATGTTCTTCGACAGGGTGTCATCCAGAGCCAGAGGCTTCATGGGCATTCTCCTTCTTTGATGCGAGATCGATGTGAAAAGGAAACGGGGTGCGGCGAATGGGGACTCAGACTTCGATGGCTTCCTGCAGCGACATGTTCGAGAAATACATGATGTCGCGTGTGAGCTTGCTGAAGAGGCTGAAGGACGGCGAGTGCGTCGCGTTGTTGAGCATCTGTGCGTTGCGGGAACGGACCGCATCACTCATGCAGAGCCCTCCCGGGTTATGGTAGCGGATGGCTCCGCTCCGGTCACGCATCGGCAGGACACCGGACTTGGCATAACGGCTGGCGCTGAAGGGGATGTCCAGGATGCCCTCCGCGAATCCCTCCTCGATGGCGCGATAGATGTCCGGCTTCTCGAGAATGGGGGCCACGATTTCATCCACCTCGCGGAGGATCCAGTGCAACTCCTCTTCGACTTCCGCGCTGTCCACCTTCACGAAGTCGGAGATGGTGCTGTTGACGATCCGGGTCGTCCAGATGCCCAGCGCGTTGGCCTGGGGGGTCGGAACGCCGAGCGCCTCCTCGTAGGTCTTGTTGATGACCTTGGTCGCATGACCCTTCTTGGCGACGATGGCTCCCTTGAGGATGAGGGCCTCGGCATCATGCCTGGCGGCGGGGAAGGCCCCCATGAACTGGTGCAGCACGGGGAAGACATCCACGTCCGGCGGCAGGTACTTGGCCGCCATCTTGCGAATGGCCCGGAGGGCGGCGACGTCCTGCGCGATGTGTCCACCCTGGCAGTAGGAGATGGACAGGCACTTGACGCCCTCGCGCACGGCGCAGAGCGCCTCGAGCAGGGTCATGGACAGGGCGATGGAGGGAGGAATGAGCACCGCGGTCAAGGTGCCGAACAGCTCCCGGTCCACGATGATGCCGTCCTGCGCCAGCTCACCGCAGCGCTGGTCCACGTAGCGCCAGTTCTGCATGCTCGAGCTGATGGGCACGTTCTTCGAATACGGCAGGTTGTAGCCAATCCCACCGCCCTCGAAGGAGGTGATGCCCCCCGCGATGGAGGACTCGAACAGCAAGCGCGCATCCGGCGAGCCATGGCGGATCTCGATGGGCGCCTGAACCGACTCGTTCAGCTCACGCACCTTCTTGTACCCGTGGCACACCAGGGGATAGCCGTTGAGGTTCTGCGGGTTCTCCTGGAGGAC
Organism: Cystobacter fuscus DSM 2262; assembly: GCF_000335475.2. NCBI lineage: Bacteria > Pseudomonadati > Myxococcota > Myxococcia > Myxococcales > Archangiaceae > Cystobacter > Cystobacter fuscus. The sequence goes on from NZ_ANAH02000005.1 coordinate 342,856, forward strand.
GGCGTTCGCCTTGTCGAACTGGCACAACCGCGTATACGCGTCGATGGT